>PTLN01000046.1 GCA_002938125.1 Alphaproteobacteria bacterium MarineAlpha2_Bin1 | reverse complement strand
AGAATAAAAATATTAGTGCAGTTAAAGATAAGCCAGAAAAGATTGAGCCAACTATAGAAAAAGGTGAAAACACGATGGATTTAGAAGATAAATTATTAGAAGATGTCTCTCAATCTAATAATGGGTCAGACAAATCAATGTCTAAGGATTCTGAGAGTGAAGGGGATCTGATTGATGAGCCGAGTAAAGATCTTCTGGAAATCCCAGCATTTCTGCGAAGACAGGCTAATTAATCTTGGTTATTTTTGGAACCATTTTTAATTGTCATTATTGGTAAGAAAATGTAACAAAGATTGACTTGAGAGCTTTGTATACACTTATTACAAAGCTCTCATAGGTTTAATCATTTTAATGTATTGCTTATTGAGGTAGTTTATTTGTTTGATATTTCTAATAACGTATTAATGAGTCCAAATCAGCACACTATTATGAGAAGTATTTCATGTAGAGGAATTGGTCTTCATTCTGGTGTAGTTGTAAACTTGAATTTTAGTCCTGCTAAACCAAATTCTGGAATTGTGTTCGTTTATAATAGGCCAGGTTATAAAAGTGAAATAATTGAGGGATCTTACAAGAATGTTGTGAATACACAGCTGAGTACAAATTTAGGAAAAAATAATAAGGTTCTAATTTCTACTGTGGAGCACTTAATGTCTGCCCTTCATGGTTGCGGAATTGATAATTTGATAGTGGAAGTTGATGGACCTGAAATTCCGATTATGGATGGTAGTGCCAATGCATTTGTATCCCTGTTGGAGTATGCAGGAGCTGTTAAACAGTCTAGCAAAAGAAAAATAATTAAAGTAAATAAAACAATTGAAGTAAGTGATAGTAATTCATCAATTAGAGTAGAGCCGTCTAATTCAGATGATTTAGTTCTTAATTTTTTGATAGAGTATGAGGATTCACTTATAAAAAAGCAGACCTACAGTTATAGCCTAAAGAATGATGATTTTCAGGATCAAATTTGTAACGCTAGAACTTATGGATTTGAAGCTGATGTAAACAAGCTTCGAGAAGCTGGGTTTGCTAAAGGCGGTTCTCTAGAAAATGCTATAGTTGTATCAGGTGATAAAGTTTTAAATAAAGACGGTTTAAGGTATGAAGATGAGTTTGTAAGACATAAAATCCTGGATCTTCTTGGTGATCTTTACCTTTCTGGACACAGAATATCCGCAAATATTTATGCAGATAAGTCAGGTCATACACTTAATAATCAACTAATACATAAAATTTTTAACCAAAGGGATTGTTGGAATTTTCAAGAAGAAACAAGTAAAAATCAAGATAATTGGGAATCTACTGGATTAGCAGCTCTTGCTTAGCTGATAATTTTCATAATATCATTAAGAAATATATTTTAAATATATAGATTATTATCTATATAATAGTTTATGTTTTACTGAAACATTACACTAAATTTAATTTTCGAGTGGATAAAATTCTTTAATCTGGTCAAATGAGAATAATCTAATGAACTCAAAAATCTACGTTGTTTTTTTTATTTTGCTACTACTTGTGTTTTCAAATTGTTCTTCAAAAAAAACACAAGTAACAGATGAGCAAAATATACCTGCTGGACAAATTTACGAGGAGGCAATGGACCTTTTATCAAATGGTAAATATGGTTCAGCTGTATTGGTATTTAATAAATTAGAGAGATTACACCCATATTCTGTATGGTCAACAAGAGCTCAACTCATGTCAATTTTTTCACATTATAAGGCAGGAAAGTATAATGATGCCGTCTTAGCTGGTGAGAGGTACATACAACTTCACCCTGCTTCCCCCGAAGTTCCATATGCATATTACCTTATAGCCTTGTCGTATTACCAAAGAATATCAGATTTTAAAAGGGATCAGGCTTCAACTGAACTTGCTTTGAATAGTCTTAATCAAGTTATAAGTAGATTCCCTTCTTCCGATTATGCGGCTGATGCAAGGTTGAAAGTGGACTTAGTTTATGCAAATTTGGCTGGAAGTGAAATGGAAATAGGTAGGTATTATCAGGGAAAAGAACAATTTCTCGCGGCAATTAATAGGTTTTCTGGAGTTGTGAAAAACTATCAAACAACTAGTTATGTGCCAGAGGCATTATTCAGGCTAGTAGAATCATATCTTTCTTTAGGTTTGCAGCAAGAAGCAGAAAAAACTGCTGCCGTTTTGGGTTATAACTTCCCAGATAGTAATTGGTATAAAGAATCATTTCGTCTAATAAAAGGGAAACCTCAGAATGAGGTAAAAAAACCTTCTTTTTTTTCAAGAGTATATAATAAGATATTTTAGTTATTATGCTAGAGACTCTATCTATAAGAAATATTGTTTTAGTTGAAAAATTAGATGTAGATTTTGAAAAAGGTTTATGTGTTTTGACAGGAGAAACTGGTGCAGGTAAAAGTATTCTATTAGATGCTCTTGGTTTAGCCCTTGGAAATAGAGCAGATCTCTCTCTTATAAGAACTAATACAAGTAAAGGTACTGTCTCTGCTACATTCAATATAAGAAACAATCAAGAAGTTATAGAAATCCTTCAGAATAATGATATTGATGTAGAAAACTCAGTTAATTTAAAGAGAACATTATCTATCGATGGAAAAAGTAAGGCTTATTGTAATGATATTCCTGTCTCAGTAAGCTATTTAAAAAAAGTTGGGGACAGAATTGCGGAATTACAATCTCAGCGTTCTGAAAATGATTTATTTTCTATCAATACTCAGATGATATTATTAGATAGATTTGCTCAAAATTTTGAAATTAAAAATAAACTAAAGGATGTTTTTATTGAAAAATCAAATTTATATTCTAATTTAGATAAATTAGAAAAGAAATTTTTTGAGCTTGATGCAAATGAAAACTTTAAGGCTGAGGCGATTAATGAAATCAAAAGATTTAATACATTTGTTGGTGAGGAACAAAAGTTAGTTCAAGAGAGAGCTATTATGAAAAATTTAGATAAAATTGAATCTATTTTGAATAATGCTATTGAATTAGTAGCAGGGCCTCAGGGAATTAATTCAAATATCAGTAAGTTAGATAGGGTTATGACACGCTCTTTTGAGGAATTTAAAGGCAAGTTAGATGAGAGTTTTTTATCTCAAATAGAAAAGTTTTTATTGGAAGGAAATGAAATTGAACATACATTAAGAGACCTGATAGATGCAATTGGATCTGATTCAAATAACATAGAGGAAGTTGAAGATAGACTATTTTCACTACGTGCTTTGGCAAGAAAATACAATTGTAAATGTGATGAATTAAACAAAATTCAAGAAAATTTCAGTATGCAAATAAATAAACAAGAAGATATTAAAAAGGAAATTTCAAAATTAAAAGTAAAAATTGAAATTTGTGAAAAGAATTATAGCATTATATCTAATGAATTGTCTAGAAAGAGGAAAAATGCTGCAAAGCAATTAGAGGTTGAAATTGGAAAAGAATTTGCTCCTCTGAAACTTGAAAATACTGTTTTTAAAATAAGTATAAAGGATAAAGTTAAATCTGATTGGAACTCTGATGGTTGTGACTATATTATTTTTGAGGTTTCAACAAACAAAGGTGTTCCATTTTTACCCTTGTCGCAAATAGCATCCGGAGGGGAGATGAGTAGAATTATGCTTGCACTTCAAGTGATATTAAAAAGGAAGAATTTAAGTAAGGCTATCATTTTTGACGAAGTAGATTCTGGAATTGGTGGTTCTACCGCGGATGCTGTTGGTGAAAGGTTGTCAAGGTTATCTAAGGATTTTCAAGTTATTGCAATAACACATTCCCCTCAAGTAGCTGCAAAAGGTTCATATCATTTAAAAATAGAAAAACAATCTTTAAATAACTATACATTTACTAACATCAAAGAAATAAGTGACGCTGAAAGGCAAGAGGAGATTGCAAGAATGTTGTCTGGTAAAAATATTACTGTAGAGGCTAGAGCAGCTGCTGCAAATCTTCTTAATGTTAGTAGTAATGAACACTAGTCCAAAAAAAGTTTATAATATTCCAGTAGATAAACTAAGCAAAATAGAAGCTAAAAAAGAACTTATAAGGTTAGCAGCTCTGATTTCTAAATATAATAGTGATTATTATAAGAATAATAATTCGATTATTAGTGATTACGAATATGATATTCTTTGGAAAAGAAATAAATTAATTGAGGAGAGATTTCCTTCTCTAATTCAAATTAATAGCCCCTCTCTAGTCGTTGGATCTGATATTGATACCGATTTTAAAAAAGTTAAACATTTGGAGCCAATGCTTTCTCTCTCCAATATTTTTAATAAAAAAGATTTAGATGATTATTTAACACAAGTTTGTAAACTTTTAGATTTAAATAATGTGGATAATTTAGAAATAGTAGCAGAACCAAAAATTGACGGAATTTCTGCTTCAATACTATATAAGAATGGAAATTTAATGATTGGATCAACAAGAGGAAATGGTTTTGAGGGTGAGGATATTACAGAAAATATTAAGGTAGTCAGAGGAGTGCCTTTAAAATTAGGATTGCGCGATTGTCCGGAATTAATGGAGATTAGAGGTGAAGTCTATATGAATCATGAAGACTTCATAGAATTGAATAAATTACAAAAAAAGAATGGAAAACCTACATATTCGAATCCGAGAAATTCAGCATCTGGTAGTTTAAGGCAATTAGATTCTGGAGTGACTGCAAAAAGAAAGCTTAATTTTTTTGCATATACATGGGGAGCTTCATCCAATTATTTTGATACTACTCAATGGGAAGCTAGAAAAAAATTAGGTAAACTTGGTTTTATTCTTAATGAACCATCAAAGCTTTGTAAAAACCCTAATCAATTAATTGAATATTATAATGAAATAATTGAGATTCGTTCTTCATTAAATTTTGATATAGATGGAGTAGTTTACAAACTAAATCAGATAGATCAGCAAAAGAAGGTTGGTGTAAGAACTAGAAGCCCAAGATGGGCGGTAGCTCATAAACTTCCTGCAGAAAAAGGAATAACAGTTATTGAAAATATTGATATTCAAGTTGGAAGAACAGGTTCAATGACACCCGTTGCTAGACTAAAGCCAATAAATGTTGGTGGTGTCCTGATAACTAATGCTACACTTCACAATTATCATGAGATTCAAAAGAAAGATATCAGAGTTGGAGATTCAGTTGTTATACAAAGAGCGGGCGATGTTATTCCACAAGTTTTAAACGTTATTTTATCAAAAAGGAAGAAAAATTCAAAAAAATTTAATTTTCCAAAAAAATGTCCTGAATGTGGTTCAGCTACTTTAAGTGAGACTTTAAGTAATGGGGAACTCGAGAAAACAGTGAGGTGTTCAGGTGGGATTAATTGCTCGTCTCAAGTTATAGAAAACCTAAGGCATTTTGTGTCTATAAATGCTCTTAACATTGAAGGTTTAGGAGAAAAACAGATTAGATTTTTTTGGAAAGAAGGTCTTATAAAAGATTTCAAAGATATTTTTCTATTGGAAAAAAACAACTATAAAATAAAATTTAATTTATCAAATCAACCTGGTTGGGGTAAGCAATCAGCGATAAATTTGTATAATTCTATAAATAAATCTAAAAAAGTTGAAATGTATAGACTGATTTACGCTTTAGGAATAAGGCATGTTGGTGTTCAAACCGCTAAATTATTATCTGACTACTATAAAGATATAAGTTTTTTTCTTAAAGAGGTATCATTAGCTTCGGATAAAAAAACTAAATCATATATAGATATAATATCTATTGATGGGGTTGGGCCAAAAATTGGAAATTCTGTAGTCAATTATTTCAACAACAAGCAAAATTTTGAATTAGTCAAGAGACTAATAGACCATTTAGATATTTTTTACAAATTTACAAATACATCTGGATTATTCTTAAGTGATAAAGTCTTTGTTTTGACTGGTTCTTTGAGTAATATGAGTAGAAATCAAGCAAAAATGAGCATTGAAAAGTTAGGTGCTAAAGTGAGTGGATCTATTTCACCAAAAGTAGATTACTTAGTTGTTGGATCTAGTCCAGGTTCAAAATTAAATAAAGCCAAACAATTAAACATAAAAATTCTAAGTGAGGAAGATTTTCTTAATTTATTACAATCCAATTAAATAATTTCTTTTGTCTCTTTCTTAAGCCAGTTACTAACATCTGTACTCAAAGAGTTTGATAGTTTTTCATAAACCTTTTTATGATATTTATTTATCCAGTTAATTTCTTTTCTTTCTAACATACTTATATCAATTAAACTTAAATCTATAGGTGCGAGTGTTAAAGTTTCAAAATTTAAGAATATTATTTTTGAATTAGGTAAGGTTTTTTTCTTAACAAGGATTAAATTTTCAATTCTTATTCCATATTGATCTTCTTTATAAAAACCAGGTTCGTTAGAAATAACCATTCCCTCCTGTAATTTAACATTGTTGGATCGTTTTGAAATATTTTGAGGTCCTTCATGAACATTAAGATAGGAACCAACGCCATGTCCTGTACCATGATCATAATCAAATCCATCATCCCATAGAAATTTTCTTGCTAATACATCCAACTGATGCCCGGTAGTACCATAGGGAAAGGTCGCTGTCGCTAGACTAATATGTCCTTGTAAAACCTTTGTAAACATAATTTTTTTCTCTCTATTAGGCTCTCCAATAGCTATAGTTCTAGTCACATCAGTTGTCCCATCGAAATATTGACCACCGGAGTCCATTAAAAGAAGGTCTCCATATTTTATTTTTCTACTATTGAACTTTGATGGTTTATAATGAACAATTGCACCATTTGGTCCACTACCAACTATAGTTGGAAAGCTTAATCCAATAAAATTTTTATTATTTTTTCGGGATTCAAATAGTTTTTTACAAACTTCTATTTCGTCAAGAGGTTTTTCATAGTTATAGTTTTTTATCCAGTATAAAGTTTCTATTAAGGATTTAGCATCTCTTAAGTGAGCATTACGCATTCCAATTATTTCTATTTCATTTTTACATGCTTTAAGATTTATACATGGATTTTTTTTAATAAGGGTTTTTGCACCAAAATTGGTCAGCCTTTGAAGAATCCAATATGAGCATGTTTGATTGTCGACTATAACTTTATCACCATTTTTTCCAAGTGATTCGAGACACTGAACGAAATTCTCTAATTTAAATATATCTATATTTTTTCCTAGATGTTTCTCTATTTTATCATTCAACAAAGAATTTGTAAAAAATTTAATTTTCTTATTTTTGTTCAATATGATAATTGAAAGTGTTATTGGAGTATATTCAAGATCCGAACCTCTAATATTAAGTAACCATGATATAGACTCACAATCAGTAATTATCAATGAGTCTGCCGAGAGAGAATCTATATATCTCGAAACTATATCAATTTTTTTTTCACTTTCTTGTCCTGAGTACTCATGCTGGTGAATAATTATATTATTATAATTTAATTTAGGTTTATTTTTCCAAACAAGATCCAGTAGATTATCTTCAATATATTTTATAAATATATTATCATTTTGTATTTTTAAATTTAAATTTTCAATATCTAGGATTGAATGAAGTTTTGAGTCTAATCCTATGATGGCATTAGTTTTGATTGAGTTTAATATATCATATAAATTTTTATCTCTTAGGGGAATAATATCAAAAATTTCTGGATCTACTTGATTTTTGGCTTGGATTGTATAACGGCCATCAATAAAAAGGTATGCTTTTTTAATTAGAATTAGAGCAATACCTGCAGAACCATCAAAAGATGTTAACCACTCAAGTCTTTTATTTGCTTCTGGGAGTGACTCGTTAAAAAAATTATCATTGTGTGGAATTATGTACCCATCTAAATGATTATCAACCATTTTTTCTCTTAACTTTGATATTTTATTATGACTCATATAAGTTTTCTTTTTTCTAGAATTAAAGTTATCCAATTATTCAGATTAATATGCATTATATAAATAAAACCTAAATATCTATATTTATTGATTATCCTTAGATGCTGACCATAGTTAAAACCTGATAGTATTAAAATTGTCTTCTTTTTTGAAATATCATGTATTTGATTAGAAAACTTAATTATAGGATTCGCAAGAATATTTGCAACTATCAGGTCGTATGGTGAATTTTTAATTATATTAGAGTTACTTATAGATGATTGATTAAATAAACTAATTTTTTTATCTATTTTATTGACTTCAAAATTACTGATGCTGGCTTGATAAGCTTGCATGTCTGACTCAGTAGATGTCACTGTTGAATTAAATAATTTTTTTAGGGCTATAGAAAGAATTCCAGAACCTGTCCCAATTTCAAGTATATTTTTAAATTTCCTATTTTTATTTATTTTATCAAATGCAATTAGACATCCTTGTGTTGTCGAGTGTTGTCCAGTTCCAAAACCATTATTAAAATTAATTGAAATAGGTAATTGAGATTTAGTATAAATTAAATCATTTGATGTATATGAAAAAATTTTAAATTTTCCTATCACTATTTCAGATCTTAATCTATTTGAAAATTCTACCCAATTTTTTTCCTCAATTTTATTTATTTTTGATGTTATATTCTTATTTGAGAGAAATTTTCTTAGATCAGTTAATTTATTTTTTTTTGGTGAAATTATCTCATATATCAAATTACTATTTATTTTCTTATTATTTTTTTTATATTTTATTACAGCTTCGAGAGTATTATCAAGAGTTCCTTCAAAAGCAAGATCAAATATTTGTTCTTGATTAGAGTCTATTTCAAATTTTAGATTCCAGTTAATTTTTTTAATCATTGATTATTTCAACATAGTCACTGATTATTGTTTTTTTTCCATGATCCTCAAAAATAATATCAAGTTTTTCATAATTAATTTTTATTACATATCCTATACCATATTTATCATGATTAATTTTAGATCCAATAAATATATTCTTCATTATGTGTGGAATTTTTTTAGTACTTTGGTAACTTTGATCAAAATCAAAATTTATATCTTGATTAAAATCATTATCTTGAAAAAAATTATTATCAAAATTTTTATTATCCTCTATAAAACTTATATTTTCATCAGGTAGCTCATCAATGAACCGAGATGGTATAGAGTTTTGCCACTCACCAAAAGAACGTCTACTATGTGCAAATGAAATTCTCACTGTCCTTCTTGCTCTTGTAATACCTACATGTCCTAATCTTCTCTCCTCTTCTAAAGCCAAAGTACCATTTTCATCTAATGATCTTTGATTTGGAAAAAGCCCTTCCTCCCAACCAGGAAGGAATATATGATCAAACTCTAAACCTTTAGCTGCATGTAAAGTCATAATATTTATCATCTGACTAGATTCATTTTTTTCATTTTCCATAACTAGACTAACATGGTCTAAGAAATCTGTTAGATTTTCGAAATTTTCCAAAGTGTCAGCTAACTCCATAAGATTATCTAGTCTTCCTGGAGCTTCTATTGACTTGTCTTTTTGCCACATATCTGTATATCCGCTTTCGTCCAGGACTATCTCTAACAATTCTCTAACATTAGTTTGGTCGCGAAGGGATATCCATCTATTGAAATTCTCAAGTAGTTTACCCAGTGAAGATTTTGCTTGAGGCCTTATCATTTCGGTTAGTAAGATATTTTGAGCAGAAGTAATTAATGATTCATTATTTTTTTTTGACAATTCATATATTGACTTTATTGTAGTCTGGCCAAGCCCTCTCTTTGGGACGTTAATAATTCTCTCAAATGCAATACCATCATTAGGTTGTGATATTACTCTTAAATATGCTATTGCGTCTCTTATTTCGCGTCTTTCATAAAATCTTGGTCCTCCTATCACTCTGTAAGGGATATTAACAGTTAAAAAACGATCTTCAAATTCTCGAGTTTGATAGCCAGCTCTTACTAAAATTGCAATTTCATTAAGGTTGTTATTTTTTGAAATTATTTCACAATTTTCAACAACAGACCTAGCTTCCTCAGATCCATCTAGATGACTAGAAATAATAATCGGATCACCATTTTCTTGATCTGTCCAAAGAGTTTTTCCTAATCTACCCTTATTATTTTTAATTAATTCTGACGCTGCTTTAAGAATATGCGGTTGGGATCTGTAGTTTTTTTCAAGTCTAATAATTTTTGCTCCCGGAAAATCTCTCTCGAAACTAAGTATATTACCTACTTCAGCGCCTCTCCAACCATATATAGACTGATCATCATCTCCTACACAGCAAACATTCTTTGATCCCATGGCTAAAAATTTAAGCCATTTATGTTGAGCTTGATTAGTGTCTTGATATTCGTCAACTAAGATATATTTAAATTTTTTTTGATAATCTCTAAGTACATCAGGGTTATTTTTAAAAAGTGATATACAGTGAAGTATTAAATCTCCAAAGTCAGCTGCATTTTGAACTTTCAATAACGAGTTATAATCTTTATAAAGATCTATGCTTTTCCCTTGAGCAAAGTTTGAAATACTTTCTGGTGGTACTTCGTCTGGAAGAAGTCCCATATCTTTCCATTTATTTATGATGTATGATAATGAACGAGCGGGCCATCTTTTATCATCAATGTTATTTGATTTAATTAATTGTTTTAATACTCTAGTTTGATCATCAGTATCAATAATTGTAAAATTATTTTTTAATCCAATTAGTTCAGCATTTGACCTAAGTATTTTTACCCCTATCGAATGAAAAGTACCTAACCAAATTCCTTCAACAGCTTGACCAACCAAATTAGATACTCTGTTATTCATCTCCTTAGATGCTTTATTTGTAAAAGTTACAGCAAGTATCTCCCACGGTTTTGCATGATTATTATTTAAAAGGTGGCAGATCCTTGACACTAGAACCTTAGTTTTACCTGTTCCTGCTCCGGCTAATACCAGAACTGGTCCATCTACAGAACAGACAGCTTGTCTTTGTTCTTCATTTAAAGAATGGAGGTATTTATTTTTATCTCGATTTATAATTGAAGTTTTATCCATTTATAATTTTTCTGTCTGGTTTCTTTTATAAAGCTGGATTTTAAAAAACGATTCTAATTTAGTTTTTTTATAAATTAAACAAGAAATTGAAACTGTTATAATAGATGCGATAATTACTTCATATTGACCAGTCAACTCGAAAGATATTATTATTGTTGAAATAGGTGCGCCTAAAATAGGGGCTGCAACTGCTCCCATTCCAATAATAGTATAAAAAGCGATAGGACTAGCAAACTCAGGAAAATAAATATTTACTATAATCCCATAGCAACCTCCAAGCATAGCTCCTATAAAAATAGATGGGCTAAAAACTCCACCACCAAATCTGCTACCTAAGCAAATACTTGTAGCCCCAACTTTAGCTATAATTAGAAACATACAAAACCAAAAAGGAATAGATGAAGTTAAAGCTAAATTTGTCCCATAATATCCAACACCAAGAATTTCAGGGGCAAAAATAGCAATTATTCCAACAATAAAACCTCCAATTGCAGGTCTAAACCAGATAGGAACATTATTTTTATTATACAAACTTTCAAATAAAAATAGAGATTTTATAAATACTATAGCAATAATGGAACAAAATATACCAAGTATGATAAATAATGGAATTTCAGAAAAACTATTGAAATTTAACTCTTCTAGGCTAAACATAGGTCCTGGTCCGAAATATATTCGTGAAATAATACTTCCAGTTACTGATGAAATAACAATAAGAACAAATACATATAAATTATTTTTTTTTAATATAATTTCAATTGCAAAAAAAATACCTGCGATAGGTGCACTAAATGAGGCACTTACTGCCGAGGCGACACCACATGCAATTAATACAGGACCTAAATTTTGATTATTCTTTATTTTTGATAAAAATAAATGACCTATTACGCCGCCAATATGGACAATAGGTCCTTCTCTTCCAACAGATGCTCCCACTCCGATTGATAGCGTGTTTATTAATGCCCCTTTAAGAGCAGTAATTATAGAATAATCATTATTAGAATCAGAATTTATTGTCATTAAATCTGCAATACCAGTAGACCTCTTAAGAGGCATGAGGTTATATACTAAAATTCCTATTACTAACCCTCCCAAGGTTGGAACAAGTAAAATAATAAGCCAGGGAATGTCTTCAAGTTTAGTCGAACCCTTGTCCAATGAAGTGCTATAGAAAACGATTTGTAATATTTCAAAACATATTCTAAATAATATAGCAAAAATGGAAACCAATATTCCTATTAAAATAGAAAATATAATTATTAATACATTTGTGTTATTGTTAAAATTAAAAAAAATCCTTTTTTGGTGGAAAATGTTTTTTAAACTTTTCAATTTATTTTA
>PTLN01000045.1 GCA_002938125.1 Alphaproteobacteria bacterium MarineAlpha2_Bin1 | reverse complement strand
TCAAAACATTCTCGCAAAAATCTGAACCGATTGTCCATTTATTGAATACAAATTTTATGTCGAATGTATCTTTTAAATTTTCTTCAATTTTATCAATTATTTCTTTTGTAAATCCTTTTGTTATTAAACTTTCATGGTTTATTGATGGAGAATTCTTGAGGGTACGTTCACCTAAAACAAAACTTTCAATATCTTTTATTTGTTCAGTATTATAGCCTAAAGATTTTAATGCCTTAGGAACAGCTTTGTTAATTATTCTAAAATATCCCCCTCCAGCAAGTTTTTTAAACTTTACTATAGCAAAGTCAGGTTCTATTCCTGTTGTGTCACAGTCCATTACAAGTCCAATAGTTCCTGTTGGAGCTATAACAGTTGTTTGAGCATTCCTAAAGCCGAATTCCTGTCCTAATTTTTCAGCCTTATCCCAAGCCCTAGCTGCAGCTTCAGACAATTTTTCACTAGGAAGGTTTTTTAAATCAAGTGGTACGGGGTTTGTATTTAATTTTACATATCCCTCTGTCTTTCCGTGTGCAGCAAGTCTATGATTACTAATTACTCTTAGCATATGTTGAGAGTTTTCTTTATATTTCGGAAAGGGTCCATGCTCGCTGGCCATTTCAGCTGATGTTGCATAAGATACTCCTGTCATAATAGCTGTAATAGCTGCGCAAACTGCTCTTCCTTCAGAGCTATCATATGGTATGCCGCTGGTCATCAATAGACCCCCTATATTTGCATAACCTAATCCAAGAGTTCTGTACTCATATGATCTTGTTGCTATTTCTTTTGATGGAAATTGTGCCATTAGAACTGATATTTCTAAAGCAATTGTCCAAAGTCTAACTGCATGCTCAAAAGAGTTAATATTGAATTCACATTCTTCATTAAGAAATCTGGTAAGATTAAGTGATGCCAAGTTACAAGCCGTGTCGTCCAGAAACATGTATTCAGAACAAGGATTAGAAGCTTTTATATCGCCTCCTTCGGGGCATGTATGCCAATCGTTGATAGTAGTATGAAATTGAATTCCTGGGTCAGCGCTTTGCCAAGCTGCTTCTGCGATTTGTTCCCACAAATCTGAAGCCTTAATTATTTTATCTACAGATTTATCGGTTCTTTTAATTAATTGCCAATCTTTATTTTTATTTACACTATCCAAAAAATCATCAGTTACTCTAACAGTATTATTTGCATTTTGTCCCGAGACAGTTTGATAACCTTCACTATCCCAGTCTGTATCATACTCTGGAAAGTCTATTTTTGTGTAACCTTGCTTTGCAAAACCAATCACTCTTTGTATATAATTTTCAGGTATCATACACTTTCTTGCCTCAAGTATTGCACTTTTGAGTTTTGGGTTATCCTTGGGAGTAAAACGACCATCTCCTTCGACTGAGTGACAAGATTTCATAATTAAATTTAGGTGTTTACTTGTTATTTTTGAACCTGCGACTAATGCAGCTACTTTTTGCTCCTCCACTGTTTTCCAGTTGATAAAAGTCTCGATGTCTGGATGGTCTGCATCAACCACAACCATTTTGGCGGCTCTTCTGGTAGTACCACCAGATTTTATTGCTCCCGCTGATCTGTCGCCTATTTTCAAAAAACTCATTAATCCAGATGATTTTCCTCCTCCAGAGAGAGACTCACCTGATCCACGGAGGCTTGAAAAATTACTTCCTGTTCCAGATCCATATTTAAATAACCTTGCCTCTCTTACCCATAGGTCCATAATTCCTCCCGGATTGACTAGGTCATCACTTATACTTTGGATAAAACACGCATGCGGTTGAGGATGTTCATATGCGCTTTCTGATTTATTTAAGGTACCTTTTTCAAAATCAACATAGAAATGCCCTTGAGCTGGACCATCAATACCGTAAGCCCAATGAAGACCTGTATTAAACCATTGGGGGGAGTTTGGCGCAGCAACTTGATTGCAGAGCATATATCTCATTTCATCATAGAATGATCTAGCATCTTCTTCTTGATCAAAATAACCTGCTTTCCAACCCCAATAAGTCCAAGTACCCGCAAGCCTATCAAAAACTTGTTTTGCACTAGTTTCTCCAATTTTTCTCTCTTTTTCTGGCATTGATTCTAGGGCTTTAGAGTCTGGGACCGACCTCCATAACCAGGAGGGTATAGTATTTTCTTCTACTTTCTTTATTCTAGATGGTATACCAGCTTTTCTGAAATATTTTTGGGCAATTATATCACTTGCAACTTGTGACCAATTTGCCGGAACTTCAATATCATGCATTTCAAAAACCACCGAACCATCAGGGTTCCTTATTTCAGAACTAGTTAAACTAAATTTAACGAGGTCGTAGGGTGATTTTCCTTTTCTGGTAAAAAAGCGGTTAATTCGCATGATAAAGAATCCCTTTCAAACAAAAATAAATTACCTAAATCAGCACATAAGTCATCACTCATAGCTATCAAAAATATCTATATATTGTTACTTGAGCAAATTAGATATACACGATATTGTCCCAAAATGGATCGGTCAATCTAGTTATTTAAAAAAAATGCAACTTTTCAGCTTGACAAGACTAAAATTAGGTAAAACTGGGGAAATATGTTGTATATTTTTTTAATAATTTTTTTATTTTTATTCTTGTCTACTGTTTTTATGTAAGAAATTTGGTATAAATAAATTGCTTTTTCTATTTATATAATTAATTCTTATAATATTAAGATGTCTGATTAATCCGTTTATGGGTGTAAGTAATTGAATTTTAAAGATTTATTCAAATATGTTTTTGATTGGTGGCATAAAGCGACTTTTAGTACTTGGCTTCATACCTTGCTTTATGGTGAATTTGTAGCTGAGGATGAATATGGAAATAAATATTTTCAGAAAAAACAGAAAAAGAACAAAAATTCTCCTCACTGGGTTAGACACTCAAGGTGGGTGATATATAAGGGAGTTGCTGAAGCATCTGCAATACCTCCAGATTGGAATGCTTGGTTACAGCATAACATGCAAGATCCTCCAATAAATATTTCTAAAAATTTTTCTTGGGAGAAAAGCCATTTACCTAATCTAACTGGAACTACTGCAGCATACTCACCAAAGACGTCGGTTTCAGTATCTAAAAATAAATCAAAGAAACTTGACTATGAGCCGTGGCTTCCTGAATAGGTGAATCTGATGAAAAATAATTTTTTTGAAGCTTTCATAGGTGCTATTGTATTAGTTCTTGCAACTGTTTTTTTAATTTATACTTTTGCAATGACTAATATCAAATCCATAGATGGGTATAAAGTTTTTGCTGAATTTGATAGAGTAGATGGTTTGACTGTTGGATCTGATGTGAGAATGAGTGGAATTAAAATTGGAACTGTCTTAAGTCAAAAACTAAATTTAGAAACATATGGTGCTATAATTAGTGTTGAGTTAAATAAAGATGTGAGGCTTCCAATTGACTCTTCTGCTCAAATAATCAGTGATGGACTATTAGGTAGTAAATTTTTAGCATTGATACCTGGGTCTGATATGGAATATATAGAACCTGGAGGTACAATAGAATTTACTCAATCTCCAATAATTTTAGAAAATTTATTAGGACAATTCCTATTTGGTCTTAGTAATAAAGATGAAGAAAACTCTTCTTCAATTGATAAATGATAGAAAAACACGAACCATCTCAAAAATGGAATCCAAATTATTATGCCTCTAATGCAAGGTTTGTTTCTGAACTAGGATCAGGTATTTTGAAAAAATTATCTGCTTGTAAAGGTGAAAAAGTGCTTGATTTAGGTTGTGGAGATGGTTTTTTAACACAAAAAATTGTTGATTTAGGTTCAAGTGTTGTAGCAATTGACGCAAGTCCTGAATTCATCGAAGTTGCAAAAGAAAATGGAATAAATGCTTATGTTATTAATGGACACAATATTCCTTATGAAAACTGTTTTGACGCAGTATTTTCTAATGCTGCGCTACATTGGATGTTAGATCCAGATGCTGTGATTTTTGGCGTTTCTAATGCTCTCAAACCTGGAGGAAGATTTGTTGCAGAGTTTGGTGGTGAAGGAAATGTAAAAAAAATTATTAATGCAATAAAGAAAGAATTTGACTCACAGGGGCTTATAAAATTTTTTAAAGTTCCTTGGTATATGCCTCCATTGGAAGAGTATCGATCAAAGTTAGAGAGAAATAATTTTCTTATACGGGAGATTGAACTTTTTGATAGGCCAACAAAACTTCCCTCAGATGTAGGTAAATGGTTAGATACTTTTGCTGATCCTTTTTTTAAGAGAATTGACGAAAAATTAAAAGAAGAAATGAAGAAAAATATAATTAGCAATTTATCAAAGTTAATATGTGATGATAAAGGTGTTTGGTGGGCAGACTATGTAAGACTTAGGTTTGTGGCTGACCATTTTTAAGATAAAAATGTTGAGAATTTTATTTATATTTTCTATAATTTTAATTTATTTTTCTATTTATAAAGTCCAAGCAGAATCATATGATGTAGCTATTTTGAGAGGACTAGATAAGGTTACTGCAAGAATATCTACATTCGAAGCACAAAAAAATAAACATATACGTTTTGGTACCTTAAGAATTTTAGTAAGATATTGTGATAAAAGGCCTCCAGAGGAGACTCCGGAAACATCAGTTTTTCTGGAAGTAATTGATTTAAGAACAGGTGGGAAGCCTAAAAGAGTTTTTACTGGATGGATGTTTGCTTCTAGTCCAGCAATCTCTGCCCTTGAACATCCCACCTATGATGTCTGGGTTATCGATTGTAAGACCTTATCAGCATCGACAGACGAAATAGGTGGAGAATAAAAGTTTTTTTTTGATAAAGCTTTTTGCAAGATAAAATCATATTCATTTTCGTGAATTTCTATTACTCCAAATTGAGATAAATGATCAGTCCTAAATTGAACATCAAATAAAATAAAATTTAACTTTTTTAAGACATGAATAAGATAAATAAGACTTATTTTGCTACTATCACTTTCGTTACTAAACATGCTTTCACCAAAAAAAGCACTATTAATTGATATACCGTAAAGACCTCCTACTAATTTATTATTTTTCCATGCCTCTACAGAGTGTGCATAACCCATGTCAAATAACTTATTATATGAAATTATAATATCTTTATTAATCCAAGTTTTATCACGTTTATTGTTTATTTCAGAGCAAGCTTTTATTACTTTAGAGAAATTTGTATCAAATTTTATGACAAATGGATTTTTCTTAATTTTTTTTTTTAAACTCTTTGGGATATGTGCACTATTTAAGGGTAAAACTCCTCTATATCTTGGTTTTACCCAATAAATATTATTTGATAATTTATCATCAGCCATTGGAAATATACCAACTCTGTAAGCATTTAAGATTGAATTTGGGTTTAAAATTTCTGACTCATTAACCATTTAGATTTTTTTCAAGCCAGTTAATATCATAATCGCCATTAATAAATTCTTTTCTATTGATAATATCAATTAGGAGAGGAATATTTGTTTTTATCCCACTAATTACATATTCTTCAAGAGCTCTATTAAGTATATTTAAACAATCATTTCTATTTGAAGCGCTTACAATAAGTTTGCTAATTAGACTATCGTAATTCGGGGGGATAAAATAATTGTTATAAAGTGCAGAGTCAATACGAATACCATGTCCACCAGGTGGGTGGTAATTTTCAACTAATCCTGCGCAAGGAATAAAAGTTTTTGGGTCCTCGGCTAGAATTCTACATTGAATAGAGTGGCCTGATTGTAAAACATTAGATTGTTTTTTATTTAATTTTTGACCCATAGCAATCAAAATTTGTTCTCGTATAAGATCTACTCCATAAGTTTCCTCTGTTATAGTATGCTCTACTTGAATACGTGTATTCATTTCGATAAAATAAAATTTGCCATTTTCGTAAAGGTATTCGATTGTTCCAACTCCCTTGTAACCTAATTTTTTCATAGCTTTACTAGATTTTTCACCAAGTTCATTTATTTTATCTCTGGATATACCCATAGCTGGTGTTTCCTCTATAACTTTCTGATGACGTCTTTGAATTGAACAGTCTCTTTCTCCAAAAAATAATGAATTATCTTTTCCATCTGATAATATTTGAATTTCAATGTGTCTTGGCTTTGGAAGAAATTTTTCTATATATAAACTTTCATCGCCAAAAAAAGATTTTGCTTCCCTTGCAGCTATTGAAATTATTGAATGTAGATCGTCTCCTTCATTAACTACTTTCATTCCTCTTCCCCCACCACCTGATGCTGCTTTAATAATGATTGGAAAACCTATTTCACCAACAATTTTTTCAATTTGTGCAGTTCCTCCAACTTTCCCTTCTGATCCAGGTAGTATGGGTAGCCCAAGGTCTTTAGCAGTTTTCTTTGCTTCAACTTTATTTCCCATCATTCTTATATGCTCTGACTCTGGACCAATAAATTCTATTCCATGCTCTTTAGTTATAGCTGCAAAATTATAGTTTTCAGATAAGAATCCGTACCCTGGATGTATAGCCTCTGCGCCTGTTATTTCAGCAGCCGATATAATTGCGGGTATATTAAGATAACTTTTTATTGGTGATGGAGGCCCAATGCATACTGATTGATTGGCTAATCTAACATGCATTGCACTTTCGTCTGAAGTTGAGTGAATAGCTACTGTTTCAATTCCCATTTCTTGGCATGTTCGAATAATTCGAAGGGCAATTTCTCCTCTATTTGCAATGAGAATCTTATTAAACATTTACTCAACTATAACAAGTGGTTCGTCAAATTCTACAGGAGATCCATCTTTAACAAGGATTTCAACGATTTTGCCATTCTTGTTTGATACAATTGGATTCATTGTTTTCATAGCCTCAATAATTAAAAGCTGTTGTCCTTCAGAAATCGAATCACCTACTTCTACAAATTTCTTTCCACCGGGCTCAGGAGCTAAATAGGCAGTTCCAACCATTGGAGATGTTATAGTATTATATTTATCTAAATTTTTATCTTTATTTACTGAATTTTTTTGTAGAGGTTCTTCATTAGAAAAATTTTCTGAAGGACTATAGCTTGTAGTATTAAAAATATTATTCTTCCCGACCTTAATTTTTAAATCACCTTTGCTCCATTCTATTTCAGATAGATTATTTTCTTTAAGGAGATCTGCAAGTTGTTTTATTAGTTCTTTTTGAATTATATTTTCACTCATTAATTTTTTTCCCTGTTTTCTGAATATTTGTAATCATTGCTTGAATGGCGAGCTCATAACTTAATTTACCGAAACCACAAATTATTCCTGTTGCTAATTCACTAATTAGAGAAGTCTTTCTAAAGTGCTCTCTAGCATAAATATTTGATAGGTGTACTTCAATTATAGGAATATCAATAATTTTTAATGCATCGAAAATTGCTATTGAGGTATGAGTATATGCTCCTGCATTTATGATTAAACCAGAAGAATTATTTATTGATTGTTGTATCCAACTTACTATCTCCCCTTCATTATTTGATTGTTTGAATTCTACAGAAAAACCGTTTTTATCAACAATTTCTTTTACTGACTTTTCTATATCATCCAGGGATGCGGTTCCGTAATGTTCCTGTTCACGAAGTCCTAGCATATTTAGGTTTGGCCCGTTTAAAACCAATATTTGTTTAATAACTTTTTCCATTAAGTAGAAGCCATTGATTTTTAATTATAAATAGTTAAATACATCACTTATTCTCTTGGTGCAAACTCTACCTTGATTATGCTAACATAATTAGGCTTTAATATGGCTAATTATTCAATATTAAATATTAATTAAATTAAAAACTATGATTATACAAGTAAATGGTGAAAAAATTTCATTTAAAGATTCTATTTCAATAAGCGAATTAATATTAAATTTGAAATTTGACCATAGAAAAATAGCTTTAGAATATAATTTAGAGATTCTTCCAAGGTCTTTATATGAATCTACCTTTATTAAAAACAATGATAAAATAGAAATTGTGCATTTTATAGGTGGAGGAATGGAAAATAATGATGATTTATGGGAAGTAGGCGGATATAAATTTAAATCAAGACTAATTATAGGAACGGGAAAATACAAAGATTATCTTCAGAATAAAGAGGCTGCGGAAGCTGCTGAGGTTGAGCTTATTACTGTTGCTATAAGACGAGTAAACTTATCTGACCCCAAAAAACCAATGTTGGTTGATTACTTAGATCCAAAAAAGTTTGTTTTTTTACCCAACACAGCCGGTTGTTATACTGGTGAAGAAGCAGTTAGAACCCTAAGGTTAGCCAGAGAAGCCGGTGGCTGGGATTTAGTAAAACTAGAAGTTCTAGGTGATGAAAAAACTTTATATCCAAATATGCCTGAAACCCTTAAGTCTGCTGAATTGTTAATAAAAGACGGATTTAAAGTTATGGTTTATTGTAGTGATGACCCTATACAGGCAAAAATTTTAGAAGAAATAGGCTGTTCTGCTATAATGCCTTTAGGTGCGCCAATAGGTTCAGGTCTAGGAATACAAAACCCTTTAAATATTAAAATGATTATTGAGAATTCCTCGGTTCCAGTAATTGTAGATGCGGGAGTAGGGACTGCGTCTGATGCTGCTATAGCAATGGAGTTAGGTTGTACCGCTGTTTTGATAAATAGTGCGATTGCAAGTTCAAGAAACCCGGTGCTGATGGCAAAATCTATGCGATATGCAGTTTTAGCAGGACGTGCTTCATATGTTGCGGGTAGAATGGAAAAAAAATTTTATGCGACAGCATCTACTCCTCATGAGGGTAAAATTTGATTTAAGTAAATAAATTTTTATTTTTTTCTTGTAATAAACATAATATCTTTTGCTCTAAAAAAATCGGGTGAATTTACTTTTAATAATTTTAGCGCCTCTGAAGCTTTTTTAAATGCATTATTTTTATTTCCTAAAATCAGATTTTTTTCTGCACCAGCTAGAAATGACTTACCATATTTTTCTGCTCTCCCATATAATATTTCTAGTAGTCTCCATGCACTATAATTTTTCTTAATCTTTTTGGTAACAATTTCCAAAAATTTAATCGCTTTAATATCGCTATCTGGGTTATTTTTCGATATTAAAGCTTGTGAGTATCCTATTAGAATTAGTGGATTATTATTTGAAATCTTTATTGCTTGTTCATATGAGTTAATTGATTTATTTATTTGTCTATCATCAAGGTAAGTTTTACCCAAAGATTCATAAAAATATGGATTAAGTGGTTGTTCTTTTGTCAAGGTTTTGAAAATTTCTATCGACTCTTTGTTTTTTCCTAACTTATGCAAGCTATTTGCTTTAGCAATTCTTCCAGTAATTGATTTATCCTTATTATATTTCTTCAGACTTTCATTAGGTTTTGTAAAACCATTTATTTTCGCTTTAATTCTATTCAAACTTTTGAGGCTTTGTTGATTACTTTTTTTGCTATAATATTTAGATACTTTTACTTTATTGCTAGCAATAGAAATTCTCTCAGAATTCAATGGATGAGTAGATAAATAATGCATTTGATTTGCATTTATTTTATCCTTCTTTGATAATTTGTATAGTATTTTTAATAAACCTCTCCCAGATGTTTTATTTTCCTCAAGTAAATTAATAGCATACATATCGGCATTAAGTTCTTGTGTTCTTGAATATTTTAGTATTGAATTCATTGATAGAGAATTAACACTACTGAAGATAGCTGCAGCAGTTAAATCTCCTTCAACTTGCTCTATGGAATTATGATACACTCCAACAGAAATCACACCAAATAGTGCTGCTAATATTCCAGCAGTAGATGCAGAAGAAATAACCTCCCTTGTTCTTGTAAGATGACCTGAGACAATATGGCCAATTTCATGCGCTATAACACCTACAATTTCCTCTGGTTCATCAGAGTTTGTAATTAGACCACTATGTATAAAAATTCTTTGACCGTTGGCAACAAATGCATTAATTCTATCATCAAAAATTATATTTACTTCTACAAATTCTTCGCTTAAGCCTGAAGATATTAGTAATGGTTTTGAGAGAAAGTTGATGTAATTGTTAATTTCTGCGTCATTAATAATTAAAATTTTTTCTGATTTGGCATAGCCTAAATTTAATGGTATTAAAATAGATAATATAAAAAGAGTATTAAATTTTATTTTCAAAGGAAACTCCATGAAATATAAAAATAAAATAAAATTTATGATTAAAACAAGTAAAATTTTTAAATTTTCTATATTTTTATCTCTTATATTTATATACTCGTGTTCTCAAACACAGAAGGATTTAAGTAAATTTACCCCAAAATCAAGTTATGGTTATTTGATAACAGAAGAACCACAAGCTTCAGTGGTTGGTATAGAAGTATTAAAAAATGGAGGTTCTGCTGCAGATGCTGTAGTAGCAAGTTTCTTTATGTTGAGTGTTACTTATCCTGTTGCTGCTGGCTTAGGTTCTGGAGGTTTATGTGTTGTCCATGATAGATTAACCGGTACATCGGAGAGTATTGATTTTCGAAACTTTCCAATTTTGAAAGATAGTATCATTGGTGTTCCAAGAGCTGTAAGAGCGTTATCAGGTTTACAAGCAAGGTATGGTAAGCTTAAGTGGTCAAGTGTAGTTCTTCCCTCAGAAAGGGTTGCCAGGTTTGGTTTTCAAGCTTCAAGATCAACATCAAATATAGCTAAAAATTTTTCAAGACTTCCTGGAAAGCAAAATTTTACTCCCTTTGTTGTTGATGATAAGCCAATTAGACAAGGGGAGGTCATAATTCAAAATGATTTAGCAGAAACACTTTCAAGTATTAGGCTAAGAGGAGGAGGCGATTTATATTTTGGTGAGTTAGCAAAGAAATTCTATACAGAGTTAAAGAAATATGGTCTAGAAGTAGATTTTGAAATGCTTCGAGATTTCCAACCTTCATGGCAAAATACAAAAAATAGTATTACAAATAATTATAGTATCCTGTCCCCATATCAGGGATCTACTGCCTCTTTATCCAACCAATATATTATCAAAAATTTAATTGATAATGATGATTTTAATAATTCTAATGAAATAAATAAATATTTATTGCTTGCGGAGTTTTCTGGTAAGGCATCATATTTTGGTTATTTAAATAATTTTTTTCAAGAAAAATCTTTTAAAATTGGAGGAGAGGAAGTAGACGATTCAGTCAAGAAATCAAAATTTCCTGATCTTTCTATGTGGAAAAATGCCGGACATGATGGAACAACTAGTATTGTTGCGATGGATAAATTTGGACAGTCTATATCCTGTGGTTTTTCAATGGGGTCACCTTTTGGTATAGGTAAGCAAATCAATGGGCTTGGTTTTTCACCTGGGTTAGCTTTTTCAGATAGTAAAAACAATTGGCTTGAAAGCGGAATAGATTTTATATCTCCCTTAATTATCACAGATAAATTTAATAAAGAGGTTATTTTTATAATTGCTGGAACAAAAGGCCCTTCTACTGTTTCTTCTGTAAGTTCAGTCGTTTTGAATACTTTAAGTAATAAATCTTTGGATAAATCTATTAATATGCCAAGAATTTATTTTCCATTTAACCCAAATGAAATATGGGTAGAGAGTTCTATAGACGATGAATTCCTAAAGTTACTCAAAATCAACAATGTAAGGTATACTAAAATATTAAAGCTAGGGCACATAAATGCTATTTACTGTCCAAATTCTTCAATAGATTTGTTAACTTGTGAGTATCTATCTGATCCAAGAGGGTCGGGATTGGCATTATCTGGTGAATTATTTTGACTTTTAAATCATCAAATAGATCAAATATACAGCCTTTCTTTGCTATGGAAATGTTAAGAGAAGCAAATGAATTGGAGAAAGATGGTCGTAATATCATTCATTTGGAAGTTGGGGAACCGTCAGCAGGCGCTCCTTCAGCTGTAATTAATCAAGCTAAAAAAATATTGGAAGAGAAAAAACCTATTCCTTATACCGATGCTCTAGGTATACATACTTTAAGAGAGAGAATATCTGACTATTATCAAAGTTCTTCCAATTTAAGTATTCCATCTAAAAATATAATCATTACAACAGGAACATCTGCAGGTTTTGTCTTGTCACTTTTATCTGCTTTTGATGTAGGTGACAAAGTAGCAATAAGTATTCCTGGTTATCCTGCATATAGAAATATTTTAATATCATTAGGTTTAAAGCCAGTCGAAATTATTACTAACAAGAATCAGAAATATCAACCTACATCAACACAAATAAAAAAACTGGGAAATATTAACGGTATAATTTTAGCAAGCCCATCTAATCCTACCGGATCAATTTTTGATGAAAAAGAATTATATGAAATCTG
>PTLN01000044.1 GCA_002938125.1 Alphaproteobacteria bacterium MarineAlpha2_Bin1 | reverse complement strand
GTTCGCCGATTAAAGTGGTACGTGAGCTGGGTTTAGAACGTCGTGAGACAGTTCGGTCCCTATCTGCCGTGGGTGTAGGAAAATTGAGAGGATCTGCCCCTAGTACGAGAGGACCGGGGTGGACGCACCTCTGGTGGACCGGTTGTGACGCCAGTTGCATTGCCGGGTAGCTAAGTGCGGAAAGGATAACCGCTGAAAGCATCTAAGCGGGAAACCTGCCTCAAAACTAGTTTTCCCTTGAGAGTCGTGGAAGACTACCACGTTGATAGGCCGGGTGTGGAAGTGTGGCAACACATGAAGCTTACCGGTACTAATCACTCGATAGTCTTAATTTATTGCAAACCGTGCGTGTGCAGTAATCAATTCAAGTTAAATTTACTCAAGAACATCCATAATTTTTTAGTTGTATTATGATTTTAGTTGGCCCGGTGGTTATGGCGGAGGGCCCCCACTCGATCCCATTCCGAACTCGGTTGTGAAATCCTCCAGCGCCGATGGTACTTCGTCTTAAGGCGTGGAAGAGTAGGTCGCTGCCGGGCCAATTAAAATCATACTCTTGTTTGCTATTTTAAAAATTTTGATCTTTTTGACGCGGGGTGGAGCAGTCTGGTAGCTCGTTAGGCTCATAACCTAAAGGTCAGAGGTTCAAATCCTCTCCCCGCAACCAACTTTAATGAGTAAAAAAACTATTCAGCATTTTTTTTTAATATTTCTAAACATACCTTTTTTTTTTTAATCAAAACTGGACACCAAAGGGAATACATGATTATCATTTTGTATGCATATAAGTGTTAAAATATATTCTGATTATGTTTGTCCATTTTGCTTTTTGGCAGAGGAGCCTTTAAAACAGGCTATCGATTCATTTGATAGTGCTGATATAGATATAGAATGGATGCCGTTTGAATTACGTCCATACCCAACTCCTACATTAAAGCCAGAAGGACAATATCTTAGAGAAGCTTGGGAACATTCCGTATATCCCATGGCAAAATCTATGGGTATACCCATAATACTACCCGCTGTATCTCCTCAGCCCTACACAAGACTTGCCTTTGAGGGAAGTCTTGCAGCTTCAGCTCAAAAAAAAGCTAAGGAATATAATCACCGTATTTTTACAGCTTTTTTTCAAGATAGCTTAGACATTGGAAAACAAAGCATACTAGAGTCATGTGCAGCAGATATAGGTATCGATTCAGTTAAGTTTGGGCTAGATCTAACTACTGGACGTTTTCGGAATGAGTGTGAGCGACAACTATTTATTGGACGAGAACATTTACAGATTTCATCAGTCCCAACATTTATAATTAATAATGATGTTAGAGTATCTGGAGTTTTATCTAAAGAAAAATTACTATCCATATTTGAAAAACAAATTAGATAGTGGGGGTTATCTCTTTTAGCACATTGACTAACGTTTAAAGGTCAAAAAATTATTACATCAAACAATTTTTATAAAATAATTTTAATATTTGAGTCTCGACAAACCAATTGGTGAAATCCGCCAGACAGCTTGATATTTTATCAATTTTTGATCAAACTCACCAATAATGTTACTCGGAATAGAAAGTGAATTATCACCAGACAAAGTTACTTTCCCATTTTTATCGTTAAGACTGATTCTTTTAATAAGTTTACCTAACTCAGGATGTTTAATAACTGCTATACTTCCATCAATTGGACGGGATTTATATTTTTTAACTATAACATAGTCACCCTCAATAAGAGTTGGGCTCATACTATTTCCAGAAACTCTAAAAATCTTCCAAAACATAAATTTCTCTATAATTTTGGTCTAACAACAGCAAGGCTCGGTGGATAGGGAGAAATTTTTCTTTCAGTTTCGATATTTTTTGTAGACCAAAAGATTTCAGAAAATTGATTAACTAATTCAAGTAATTGGTCAGCTTCTTTACGGTTAACTTTTTGCTTTGCCGCACTTGCTAACATCATAATTTTATGAGTTATGTTATGAATCTCAGGAAAAGCTTCTATTTGAGGATCTTTGAAGTAATCACCCCAAATTATTCGAATTTCTTGTTTTAGTTTTTCACTTTCTTCCTCTTTTCTTAAAATACATCTTGCCATTGTATTTTCATACTCAGTAGTTGCTCTATCTTTATTTGAATGAGTCTCGTTAATTATATCAATTAATCGAATTACAGACAAAGTTGCAATAATGGCTGTTGATGGGTCATATATTTTACACGGAATATCACAATGTGCTTTAACATTATTGAATTTAAATATTTTATCAAGGTACCTTAGCTTTTGGTAAGGTATTAGTTTAAATTTGTTGATATTTTCCGAATAGATTATAAACAACCAATATGTTACTCTCCAAGATAATAAAGATATAAATCCTCCAACTAAGAAAATTTCTAAACCAAACAATAAACCTTGATTCATTATATGGGTAATAGATAGATAGACTAGGTAACCGAAAAGAGAGATGTTACCTAATATAACAAATAATAGTCTTTTACTAATCATTAAAAAAGCAACCAAAATACCTAAAAAAATAAAAAATAACAGATGATTGTTAGATAAAAGTACATGATTTATACCAATTTCAGCAGTTTTTACTGGATGAGAAACTGCAGGAGAAATCAATAAATTAAGACTGAAAGTGATAAGAATTAGAAATTTGTTTCTTAAGATAAATTTTATCATGGTTTTTACTCAAATATTTAATTTTTCATATAGATTTTATACAATTGTAACATATATAATGCTATTAAGAATCATTATCAACAAAAAACTAGTTTTTATTATACTATTTTTACATTCCTCTAATATTTGAACATATTTTCTAGTTTATTGTTCAGAAAAATATTCATGGCAAATTATTAATTGATGATTTTCTGAAACTTTCTATTTGCAATTAAAATTTTGTTTGCCTTGTATGTTTAGACTAAAATTTCATTTTAAATTTTATAATTGAAATATTAGTTCTTTTTTGTCTGTGGTTAAATTTACAGTTAAAAAGTTTTTTAGTTATATTATAAAATATATATCTAATATTAAGGTTAGAAAAAATGGATAATTTTACACCCTTCACCGCTATTATTGGTGGTTTATTGATTGGACTATCTATAGTGTCTCTTCTATATTTTAATGGAAGAGTAGCAGGTATTAGCGGTGTTCTAGGAGGGCTTCTTTCTTCAAGTCCAGATAACGAATTTTGGAGAGTATATTTTGTTATTGGTATAATGATAGGTTCATTTTTTTGTTTAATTCTAAATAGTAATATTACCATAAGTTTTGATGTAAATATCCCATTACTGATAATTGGTGGATTCTTAACTGGTTTTGGTACTCAGTTAGGGTCAGGTTGCACTTCAGGTCATGGTGTTTTTGGTGTCGCTTTTTTATCTTATCGGTCAATTGTAGCTACAATAATTTTTTTAATTTTTGGAGTAATTACAGTTTTTATTCAACGTAATTTATTTTGAGAACTTCATGATTAAGCAATATATTATCTCTTTACTATGCGGAATAGTTTTCGGTTTGGGCCTAGCAATTTCTGAAATGGTTAACCCAATTAAGGTAAAATCTTTTCTTGATATTACTGGAAATTGGGATCCCAGTCTAATTTTAGTCATGATATCATCTATTACTTTTACTTTTATTTCTTTAAATTTATTCATTAAGAGATTAAAAAAACCAATTTTTTCGCCTAAATTTTATTTGCCCCTGAATTCAAAAGTTGATTTAAAACTAATTTTTGGATCAACTTTATTCGGTATTGGTTGGGGCCTTGTTGGCTTTTGTCCCGGTCCCTCTTTAGCTGCTTTGTCTGACGGAAATTTAAATACAATTTATTTTGTTTTATCGATGATTTTTGGTATTTTAGCTTATAGAGTAACTCAAAAAGTTAAATAATAAAAATAAATTTAAAGTATTAGAAAATATTTATGATCGCTATAAATGCGTAAAGTTATTGATATAAAATATTGTATAAAAACCTTTGAAGGTGATGGTATACCTGTAACAAGAGCTTTTCCAATCCCTTCAATGAGAGAGTATGACCCATTTTTACTTTTTGACCATTTTGGACCAATAAATTATGAGCCTGGAGGTGCAACTGGAGTTCCTGCCCATCCGCATTGTGGTTTTGAGGCAATTACATATTTACTAGCTGGTGAAATTGAACACAGAGATTCTTGGGGAGGTCATGCAAAAATCGAAACAGGTGATATTCAGTGGATGACAACTGGTTCAGGGCTAATTCACTCTGAACTAGTAACAGAAAAGTTTAAAAATAGCGGTGGAGTTATGCAGGGTTTACAAATTTGGGTAAACCTTCCAAAAAAAAAGAAACAAGTTAAACCATGGTATCAACATATAAAAAGAAATAATATTCCAACAATCAACGAAGACAATGATATCTTTGTAAAGGTTCTTGTGGGGAATGTTAAAAATGTTATTTCTCCAATTCAAACCCAATCTCCTGTTTCTATTTTTGATGTACAATTAAAAAAACAAAAAAATATTAGTTTTGAAATTAATAAAAACCAAATTGTGATGGTTTATATAATTGAAGGAGAGTTAGAGTTTTTGAAGGAGAAAAAAATTGCTAAAAAAGGCCAAATGGTTTTCTTTGATCAATCTAGCGATGAAGTCAAGATAACTAGTGTTTCCCCAATTGGTTCCTACCTTATTTTAGCAGGACAACCTCTAAATGAAGAAGTAGTTCGTCATGGTCCATTTGTAACGAACACAGAAGATGAGATGAAAAAAGCTATTATTAGTTATCAAAATGGTGAGATGGGAAATTTGAACTAATTGAGAGTTTTTATTCGTCCCAAAACTTCTAAGTTTTTATCAGTAATAATTATTTCACCAGATTGGGCATTAGTTTTTAGTAATGAATAAATCACAACATAATGAGTAATGAAAACTATATTATTTTTAATTTTTGACTCCGCAATAAATTTTTTAAGAACTTCAATTTGCATTCTTTCATTTTTTGCAAACTTAGGATCGTAAAAAGAATTCAAAGCATTAAAAGTTTCATAATCATCAAAAGCAATTTCAGCTGTATCTTTACATCTGCACCACTGGCTAGAAAGTACTTTATCAATTATAATATCATTATTTTTAAAAAATCTCCTTATTATTTTAGCCTGCTCAATACCTTCATTATTTAAGTTTCTTTGAGTATTACAGTCTTTTAAATTAAAATTTTTTGGGTCTCCGTTGCCTGGCGCATATGCATGACGAATAAATATTAGTTTTTCCCCCTGTTTAATCAAATCTATTATAGTTGTATTTGACCAGGAAAAGGATGGGAAGAAAATAAATACAACAAATACTATCTGTATTTGTAATTTTTTAATAAACATTTCTAAAATTGTTCTCCACTTCGTTTTAAACTATTTTCGAAAAAAAACAAAAATATAGAAATTATTGTAATTGTACATTAAAAAGTAGTAATAATAAATTGCTTATAAATTATTAAATTCAAGGATTCATAAATAATGTCATTAAAATTAATATATTTTAAAATGAGGGCTTTGGCTGAAGCTCCTCAAATGCTCATGAATTATGCTGGTATTAAATATGAATACATTATGTCATGGGATTATTTTGAAGATGAATGGAAGAACGTAAAGCCAAAGATTGCATTTAAGCAATTACCTTTGCTAATTATAGATGGGGGATATGAAATTCCTCAAAGCCTAGCAATATTAACTTATATTGAAAAACTTGCTGGATTGTATATTGAAGATCCAATTATTGCTGCAAAGGCTGATGCAATATTAAATGGTGCTCAAGAGTTATTCCTCCCGTTGAACCCAATAGTAAATTTTGCAGTAGGTGAAGACTTCAAAAATAAAAGAGATGATTTGATGCCATCTTTATTATCTAAGTTTGATGATCTTAATAGATTATTAGAACTTAGTAATACAAATTATTTTATTGACGACAGGCCTCATGCTTGCGATTTTTTAGCTTTTCATCATCTAGACTTATCCAGATTTTTGGATGGGTCACTTGTCAAGAAATTTCCAAGAATTGAAAAATTTTTAAATGCTATAGAAGAAATCGATACCATTAATAATTATCTAATTAATCGGCCCAAATTAATTGATGTGAGTATAGATCCTAAACTAGTTATTGAGGGGGTTCCTGAGCCTACTGGTATTAATAAAGGATAAATATATTAAAATGTTTAAGCACTTTGATACTTCAGCAGCTTGGAATCCAAATCAATTAAGAGAGAAAAAAGATTGGATTTTTGAAATTGATAGTATTGCGGGAAGGCACGTTGCAAATAATATTAGAAATATCTTTAATTCAAACAAACATTTTTTTGATTATCATAGAGATGAATTTGATTTAGATCCTATTCTTGAAAACATACTAATTGCTGCAAGAAAGGCATACTTTGGATATGGTATTAGTTTAGTAAGAGGATTGCCAAGAAATTTACTTGATGAAAATGAATTTAAATTATTGATATGGGCATTAGGTTTACATCTTGGTGTAGCAAGACCTCAAGGACTATTAAGTCAATACATTTCTGAAGTAAGAGCGACAGGTATGGATTATAGGTCTACATCTGGACGTGGGTATAATTCTAATTCAGAATTAGACTTTCATACGGATGGTTGTGATATAGTAGGTTTAGCATGTTATAATAAAGCTAAGCAGGGAGGACAAAGTCTTATTGCAAGTAGTGTTACAGCATGGCAAAAGCTTTTATTTGAGCGTCCTGATTTAGCTGAAGTTGCTACAGATAATTTTTACTTTAGTCATAATGAAGAGCAAATGCCTGGCGAAAGCCCTTTTTATGTTCAGCCACTTTTTGATATAGCCGATGGTTCTCTTTTTGGAAAATGGAATTGGAATAGAGTAAGAACTGCGCAAAAGCTTGAAAATATTCCAAAACTAACTCCAATTCAGATTGAATGTATTAATTATCTTGAAGAAATTTTAAGAAGACCAAACGTTCTTTTTTCTACTTGGTTTGAGCCAGGAGACCTCCAGTTTATTAATAATCATGTAATTTTTCACTCAAGAACAAGTTTTAAAGATTTTGATGAACAGTATAGAAAGCGACTTTTAATACGAATTTGGATAGCTCCACCTTTCTCAAAAAGACTTCCAGATTCCTGGCGAGATTTTTGGCGGTCAACTAAACCTGGATCTGTCAGAGGTGGAATCCATGGTCATAGATACACCGAAAGATGTAAAACATTTGAAAAAAATTTGGCTAAAATGCAAGGAATGTATATATAAAAATGGGTAAGACATTTAAAAAAATAATCATAATTCAATAAAAAATATATCTTCAACAGTTAAATTTAATATTTTTGCAATACTTAACGATAACATGGTAGATGGAACATAAAGACCATTTTCAAGAGTATTAATAGTTTTTCTACTAACTTTTACTAATTCTGCGAGTTCAGCTTGGGTTAAGCCTATGTTTTTTCTATATTTTTTTAAATTATTTGATAATTTCATTTTTTAATTTTTTCCTTATTTACAAATTATTTATATTCCGATATTTATATAACATATATGTTACTAAATATAAATGATTATTTATTTAAAATGTAACAAAAATGTTACAAAAAATAAATAAGATTATTATTATATTCAAGTATTTAATAAATTAATGTATGTTGTTTTTAAATTTCTATTGAAAATAAGATGTTTCGAGATAAATAAATGTTTGTAACTCTGCTTTTTACAATTTTACCATCCATTTTAATTATGCTGTATGTAATATTTTCTGATAGGTTTAGAGAGCCTTATCTGAATATAATTTATGCTTTTATATTAGGTTTTATAATAATTATTCCAGCTGGTTTTTTAAATTATTATTTTATTTTTTCAAATCAAAATCCTGAAAAATTAGTTTTTATAGCTGGTTTTACTGAAGAGATTATTAAATTTGTAACTTTATTCTTCTTTCTAAAGGGTATGGATGCATTTAATGAGCATATGGACTCTATTGTATATGCCACACTTTTATCATTAGGTTTTGCTACTTTAGAAAATTTTGATTATGTATTTTTTCTTAATCAGGATATTTCATCTCTTACAATAGCAATATTAAGAGCATTTACTGCAATACCACTTCATGCTTGTTGTGGAATAATTATGGGATATTTCTTTGGTTTATACGTTTTCAAAAAATCTAATTTAAATTTGATTTTAAGTTTAGTTATCCCAATAACAATTCATAGCTTCTATAACTTTATCTCTGGAAATACTTTCTTATATATTTTTATTTTACTAGTAATAGTTTATGCAATCTCACTTCATAGAAAAGTTATTAGGCATCAAAAAACAAAAATATTTGAGCAAGAAAATGATTAACTCAAAATAATAATTTTAAGATAAACTTCTTATGAGTTTATTTTGATTTACTTTAAAATATAAAATTAACAACATAGCTATAAAACATGCTAATCCTGCTGCTATAAAAATGGGATTATAACTAAGAATTATATCTCTAGAAATTCCTGCGCTATATGCTGCAAAAGCTGCACCGTATTGGTGAGCAGCAAAAATCCAACCAAAAATTACTGGACCACTTACAGTACCAAAAAACTTACTAGTAAGCCTAACCGTTGGTGGAACAGTTGCAATAAAATCTAATCCAAAAAAAATAGCCCACAGTGATAATGCATAAAAATCAAAGTTACTATAGGGTAGGTAAATTAAAGATAACCCTCTAAAAGAATAGTAGATTGCTAAGAGAGTAAAATTATCATATCGGTCAGACAACCAACCGGAACCCATAGTACCAAGAAAATTAAATACTCCCATTATTGCTAAATAGGAAGAGGCAACGACTATACCTATATTTTTATCAAAGCAAAATGGAATAAAATGCTGGGAGACTAAACCAGTAGAAGTAAAACCACAGATAAAAAAAGTTGTTGCAAGGATCCAGAATGCTGGGTGCTTTATTCCTTTAAATAAATTTTTAAAGCTAATTACAATTGGGTTTTCTCTAATTTTAGGAGGTTGGAATTTTTGTTTATCACCATATGCAGGTAACCCTAGCTCGGCCGGCCAACTTTTTCCAAAAAGAAAAAATAAAGCTGAACATAAAAAACACCCAAATAAAACAGGAAGTACTGCCACTTTCCATCCAAACATTAATGTGAGCCAGGCAATTAATGGAACAAAAGTTAATTGACCCGCAGCAAAACCAGAAGTAAGTATTCCAACTACTAAACCCCTTCTAGAATGAAACCAACGAGTTGCAACCGTAGCGGCTAATCCCAAGCCTAAAATTCCAGAAGATAAACCGAGACAAAAACCTATTCCAAAAAATAGGTGCCACTTTTCCGAAACAAATATAATTGTAATTAATCCAGTTATTGAAAAAAAACCAGAAATGCTAACAACTTTTGGTATTCCTAATCTTAACATTAATGCTCCTCCAAATGGAGCCATTGATGCTAAAATAAATAACATTAAAGCAATTGCGGATGAGATATCTGAGATGCTCCATCCAAAATTATTTGTTAATGGGATAATTAGAACTTGAGGTATACTTACTACTGCAGAAGAAAAAACTGTGGTTATAAATGTCATAAATGCTATGAACCAACCATAGTAAATACCAAATTTAGACAATTTTTTTTCTAATAAATGAGCATACATCTTATTATCGACTTAACTAGACTAAATGATTTTAATTAACTTTTATTCATATATTCAATGAATGAAAGTACGTTTTGTCTTCCTTTTCCATAATCAACAATTTGTATAGGGTTTACAGGTTTACTAGATATTGTGATTTCAATTATATTATTTTCTTTTTCATTTAAAAGAATTTCAATATTTTCCCCAAAACTTTTCCAACTTATACTGGTAGTAGCTTGAATAAGACTATTTTTTTTATCTGAGACATATAATTTTCCTTTAAATGATTTGATTCCAACTAAACTTTTTTCAAAAATATCATCAAATTTACCAGAAACATTAAAAGTTTCTAATTGATTTGGATTTAAAGTTTTAACATTTTTTTTCGAAATTTTTCTATTTTTTCGTTTTTGCCACCAACCAATAACAATTGACATAAAAATTCCAAAAAAAACTCCATTTATTAAACCCTCAAATATTCCTCTATTTAATCCCTCAGATATTCCTACACTAATACCTTTAATTAGTGCGTAACCACCACCAAACCATATGAAAAGCTTTAGATATAATTTCAATTTAATAAGAATCTTTCTTTAATTAGAGGTTATAAAGGTATTACTGATTTATTTTATGCGAATAAATCCATTAAACAATGGTAAAAGTTTTTCAAATTCATAAGATTTAATTAATAGATTTGATTTAAATAAATTTATATATGAATCGCCCCTGATCCTAGAGATAGAGCTGCTTCTTTAACAGCTTCATTCATAGTCGGGTGTGCGTGACATGTTCTTGCTATATCTTCTGCTGATGCACCAAATGACATGGCTGTTGCAATCTCATGAATTAGTGTGCCTGCGTTAGCGCCTATTATGTGAGCACCAAGTAACTTATCAGTTCTTTCATCTGCTAATAACTTAACAAAACCTTCTGTGTCTCCTGTTGCTCTAGCTCTACTATTAGCTAAAAAAGGAAATATTCCTTTATTAAATGTTTCTCCACTATCCTTTAGTTCATCCTCTGTTCTACCAATGGAGGCCACCTCTGGATTTGTATACACTATTCCAGGGATTAGATTATAATCTACATGGCCAGCAACACCTGCCATTATTTCAACAGCAGCAATGCCATCTTCTTCAGCTTTATGTGCAAGCATTGGACCTTCAATAACGTCACCTATAGCAAAAATTCCTTCTATGTTTGTTTGGAATTTTTTATCTACTTCTATTCTTCCTGTTTTTGATAATTTAATACCAAGTTTTTCTATTCCTAAACTTTGATTGTAGGGTTTTCTGCCTACAGCAATCAAAACTACATCACTTTTAAGCTCTGTATGGGTTTTGTTTTGACTATCAGTTAGTGAGATTTCTAGAGATGATTTAACTTGTCTTATTGATTTAACCAAACTATTAAGTTGGAACTTAATACCATCTTTCTCTAAAATCCTTTTAAACTTACTTGCAACTTCATTATCCATACCTGGAAGAATTCTTGGTAATGAATCAATAACCTGAACTTCAGAACCCAGTCTTGACCACACGGTTCCCATTTCTAGTCCAATATAACCAGCACCAACAACTAACATTTTTTTAGGTATATTTTTTAATTCAAGAGCTCCTTTGGAAGAAATAATTTTATTTTCATCAATTTCTACTCCTGGTATTGAAATAGGTTCAGAGCCAGTAGCAATTATAATTTTTTCACAGTTATATTTACCTTTATCTTTTCCATTTTCAATAATTACTTCACCTGGTTTACTGATTATGCCAGTTCCAAAAAGTCTATTAACTTTATTTTTCTTAAATAATTGATCAATCCCTCTAGTAAGACCATTTACAATATCATTTTTATTATTCATCATTTTATCAATACTTAGAGATAGACCTTTAAAATTTACTCCTATTTTTTCTAGATTATTATCAGTTAAATCTGCAAATTTTTCCGATGAATTTAATAAAGCTTTTGAAGGTATACATCCCTCATTCAAGCATGTTCCACCTAAAGTTTTATTTTTTTCTACGCATGCAACTTTGAAACCTAATTGAGCTGCTCTTATAGCTGCAACATAACCTCCCGGTCCACCACCAATAATAATTAAATCAAATGAGTCTGTTGTCATAAATAGTCCTGTAATTTTATCTAAATGTTTAAAAGTATTCTTCTCGGGTCTTCTATAGATTCTTTAATTCGTATCAAAAAAGAAACAGCTTCTCTTCCGTCAATAATTCTATGATCGTATGAAAGAGCTAGATACATCATTGGTCTTATCTCAATTTTATCACCTATAGCAATAGGCCGCTTTTGTATCTTATGCATCCCCAAGATACCACTTTGTGGTCTATTCAATATTGGAGTTGACATTAGAGAGCCATATATCCCTCCATTGGAAATAGTAAAAGTTCCACCATTTAAATCAGATGGAACTAATTTTCCTTCTCTAGCTTTATTTGCAAAACTTGCAATTTCAGACTCAATTTGGGCTATATTTTTTTCCTGAGCATCCTTTAATACGGGAACGACTAAGCCTTGAGGCGTTCCAACTGCTACTCCTATATTATAATAATTTTTATAAACAATTTCTTCCTCAACTATTTCAGCATTAACAGCAGGAAACTCTTCCAAAGAAATTATTGATGCTTTAACAAAAAAACTCATAAAACCGAGTTTTATATTGTGATTTTTTAAGAAATCATCTCTGAACTCATTTCTAAGATTAATAACTTCTGACATATCCACTTCGTTAAATGTTGTTAACATAGCTGCAGTGTTTTGAGCTTCTTTTAGTCTATGTGCAATAATTTTTCTTATCTTAGACATA
>PTLN01000043.1 GCA_002938125.1 Alphaproteobacteria bacterium MarineAlpha2_Bin1 | reverse complement strand
AAAATATATAGTTATATATTTAAATAAATATATAACATTAATTTAATTAAATATAATATTGAAATGTATAAAAATTTATCATGAATTAATAATTTTGGCTGCCTGCCATATGTCATTATAGCTATTGTAAAGTGGAGAAATTCCAAATCTAATTACATTCGGTGGTCTGAAATCACCTATTAATCCATTTTTTTCATAATAAGCTAGTAATTTTGATGCATTTCTATGTTCTATGGCAATATGTCCACCTCGTGATTCTTCTAAAGGAGATATAATTTTAATTTTATTGGTATGCTGATTATTTAAAATTAAATCAATCAAAACTGAAGTCTGATTAAATGATTTTTTTCTTAATTTATTTAAATCAATTTGGTTAAAAATTTCAAGTGAGGCTTCTAATTGTTTCATACTAATTATTGAGGGTGTGCCAGTTAAAAACTTTTCTATACCCTTAGATGGCGTATATTTATTATTGAATTCAAAAGGTCTTCTGTGACCAAACCAACCCTTGATAATTATATCAGTTTTTTCTAAATACTTGTTATTAACATACAAAAAAGCAGGAGATCCTGGACCACCATTGAGATATTTATACGTACATCCAACTGCAAAATCTACTTCCCATTTATCTAATAATAATGGCAAAATTCCAACACTATGAGATAAATCAAGAAGGGAAATTGCGCCATATTTTTTACATTGTTTTGTCAAACTTGGTAGATCTAAGGTTTCTGATGTTATATAATCTACCTGAGTTGTTGTTACAATTGAAACAGTTCTATTTATATTTTCAATTAGTTTTTCTCTCGGAACAATTTTAACCTTTAATCCGTATTCTTTAGCTAAAGATGATATTATGTAATAATCTGAAGGAAAATTTTTATCATCAGTAAGGATTATACCTTTATTTTTAGATACTTTTATTGCTGAATATAATAATTTAAATAAATTTATTGATGTTGAGTCTGATAATATCACCTGTTTTGGAGCAGAACCTATAATTTTACTTATTTTTTTACCTAATTCCTTATTAATGCATAACCACTTATTATCTCTCCATCCTAAAACACCTTTTTTTGATAAATCATTAAGAAAAATATTAGTACTATTTATTGTTTTTTTCGGCATTAAACCGAGAGTATTAGCTCCAAAATATATAATTTTTCTAGGTATTTGGAATAAATTCTTATAATCTTGATAAATATCTTCTTTATCAAGTTGTTGTATATATCTTAAATTTATTTTGATTTGTTTTTTTCTTTCCATAATTCAATATATTTTGTAATATTTGTAAATCAATAAAATAATTTTTAATATCTATTGAAAATTTGATTTAGAACCTTACATACAGCATGTACAAATATCCTGAGGTCACATTGATGAAAAAATTTCTAATACACTTAATTTTTACTATTTCTCTAATTGGTTTATCGACTAACACTTCACTTTCAATGGGTTCATCTGATGATACAGATAGCTCAAGTAAAATGGATAAAAATTTTATTGAAGGTAAAAAAGCTATTGAAAACAATGATTTTAATAAAGCTATAAAAAAACTAAAGTTATCTCTTTCAAATGACGCTTTGTCTACTAAAGAAAACGCAAATGCTTTAAATTTAATAGGTTTTAGTTACAGAAAACTAAAAAATTACGATAAAGCCTTTGGTTATTATGCTGAAGCATTGGAAATTGATCCAAAACATAAACCAACTTTAGAATATCTAGGCCAAGCATACCTCGAAACAAATAATCTAGCAAAAGCAGAGTCAACTTACTCTGTTTTAAAAGAGTTATGTGCTATGTGCAAAGAGAAAAGATCATTAAATAAAGCTATTAAAAACTATAAGAAAAATAATCAATAATATTACAGCTCTACTAGTTTATATATATAATTTGTCTGGATTGATATTGAAGCAAAAATTATTATCAGTGATGAGATAATAATCATTGCATAACTTATGATAGAGTTACTTTTATTTATACCGGATGGTAATTTAATTATCTTCTCTATAAACAGTATTATAAGTAATACAAGAATAGCAAAAGGATTAACCTTTTGATTAATTGAAAGTATTGCCAAGATTGATAAAATTGGCGTACCAATTCCTAAAAGTAAGCTGCTGTTGGTGATAAATTTTTTTGGCCAGTTAGTCAACTGAATACCGATTAGTGCAGAGAAGATAATTATTGATAGACTAAAAATTTCTTTTATATCATTAATATTTGCTAATATACCAAGTCCCATTATAAACATAGCAAGGATAACACTTATTTGTGAGTCTTCAGGATCTTTATCAGCTAAGCTAAAACCAATAATTATAAAAATTATAAATGAAATAACAAATTTAAAAATTTGTTCAAATGAGCTAAGTTCAGTATTTATGATACTGTTTATCCAAACTAAAGCTAATAAAGGCCCAGCTACAATTAAAACCCTTCTTAATAATGAAATTTGATTCGTTATAAGGTCAATCAAAATACCAGATAAACCTGAAAAAATTATTATAAATGATAAAATCTGTTTTTTATTAATCGGCCAATCAGGAAATGAAAAATATAAAAAGTAACTTACTATTATACTCAAAATTGATGAAATATAGCCTAAACGGATAACAATATTTGATTTAATAAATCTTAAAATAATTGAAATAGTAAAACTTATTCCAAAAGGAATAATAATAAGATATAGTATTTTATTACTGATGATCATTTTATTTATTTTTTCCTAATAATTTATTTTATAAAATATTATAGGTTTTTTTTCACAATGAGAATACTTTTTTTAAAACATGTAATTATTTATAGAATTTTTTTTATATTATATATATATATCTAACATTTAGAATTTTTTAATATTATAATTTTAGCTACTAATGTTAACTATCTATTTTATAGCAATATAATGCCAGATGATATAAAAAATTTTAGGCCAGTTAGGTCACTGTTAAGAGGTTTAAAAATAATAAGAGCCATAAATTATTTAGGTCCCTCGACAATTTCAGAAATTTCCAATCATACAGGACTTCCAAGAGGTACTGTTTATAGAATGCTAGAAACTTTATCTATAGAAAATTATATAACTAAAAATCCAAATGATAAAAGATTTAGGTTATTATCCAAAATTAATACTTTAAATAATAGTTTTACTGAATCAGACTGGATTTTTTCTATTGCAAAGCCTCTAATTGAAAAACTTTGTAGTGAAATAATTTGGCCAATATCTATTGCAACATGCAATGGAAAGGAAATGATTTTGAGGGAGACTACAGATGAAAACTCCCCATTAGCTCTAAGAAGGATTACTGGTGGTTTTCGTGTTCCTATTTTAGCTAGCGCTGCTGGAAGAGTTTTCCTCTCATATACAGATCAAATTAATAGACAGCAAATATTATCGAATATATCAAAAGATAAGACTTATCATTCAAATTCAATTTCAAGTGATACTGAAACGGTTAATAAAATTATTGATGACGTAAGAGCTAGTGGATTCTCAATTTTTTCTAGAGCAGATTTAAAACAATCTGTATTTGCTGTACCAATAAATACAAATTATGGCATAATTGGTACTATTGCCCTAAGATTTATTGATACAGCTATTTCAAAAAATGAAATCAAAAAAAAATACTTTAAATCTATGATTGGTACATCTAACAAAATCGCTAGGTTGTATGAATTATCCTTAAATAGAAAAAATTAAAACTTTTATTCTTATATATACAAATATATATATATATATTATATTTTAAATAAATTTAATTTTAAGTTATAAAATAATGAATCAGAAAATTAATTTATTACTATCCAAAGTCAATTTATTAAAGAATATTAATGATGATGATTTAAATAATCTATCAGATAGTGGGGCTATATTAACCTATAATTTGGGTGAACAAATCATTGATAGAAATAGTGATAATAAAGATGTTTTTTTTGTTATTTCAGGTTCAGTTAGGGTTGTTAATTACTCAAATAGTGGAAGAGAAATAGCATTTGCTAAGTTTTCTGAAGGTGATTTTTTTGGTGAAATTTCTGCTATAGATGGTAAACCAAGATCTGCTAATGTGGTTGCAATTGAGAATTGTACTTTGATATCAGTAAAAAGAGATTCATTTATAAACCTTCTTAATAGTAATTCTAAAATATCATTTTTAATTCTTAAAAGGTTTACTGATATAATTAGAATTTCTGATGAAAGAATTATGGATCTGAGTACACTGAGAGCTGTTCAAAGGGTCTACGTTGAACTCTTAAGGAGAACTGATAAAGATGCAGCAGTTCCAGAACTTTGGGTAATAAGGCCAATGCCTAGTCATTCATTAATTGCAAGTTTAGCAGGAACAACCAGGGAAACAGTTGCAAGAGTCCTGAGTAATTTATCTGATGCAAAAATTGTTGAAAAAAAATCTAAGGCTCTATACATAAGAAATAAAAATAGATTAGAACAACTTGCGGAAATAACAAACTCTCAATCCTCTATTTCTAAAAACTGAGATTAGCTTTGGAAAACAATAATAACTCTCCTAAAATTAGCATTGTTATTCCAGTTCATAATGAAGCCGATAACCTTCACTTTTTATTAAATAAAATAGAAATTGCAATGAATAATTTTATACCTTATGAGATTATAATAATAAATGATGGAAGTTCTGACAAAACACATGAAGTAATTATGCATTTAAATAATCAAATAAAACACTTATATTATATCCAACATAATAAACAGTCTGGTCAGTCTGCTGCATTATTATCTGGGGTTGAAGCATCAAATTCTGAATGGATTGTAACTTTAGATGGTGATGGACAAAATGATCCAAAAGATATAATAAAATTATTAATGAGAAGGGATGAAATTGACTCTGATAACCTTTTACTTGCTGGTTACAGAAAAAAAAGGAAGGATAGTATTTCTAAGAAAATACAATCAAAAATAGCAAATTCAATTAGATCCTTTTTACTAAAGGATAGTACGCCTGATACAGGTTGTGGTATAAAACTATTTTCCAAAAAACTTTTTCTTTGTTTTCCCAAATTTAATAATATGCATAGATTTTTACCTGCACTAGCAATTTATTTTGGAGCTGAAGTTTACTCTGTTGAAGTAAATCATTTGCCAAGATATAAGGGTGTTTCTCATTATGGTATGTGGGGAAGGTTATTAGCAGGATTGTTTGATATTATTGGTATTTTATGGTTAAAGAAAAGATTAATTATCAGAGAATTTTCTGATAATAAATCGAATTTCAATGATTGATAATTTTCATTATATTTAAGGAGAAGTAGTATGATAAGTACTGCAGAGGTTTGGCTTGGGATAGGTTTTATTGGCCAAGCAGTTTTTGCATCCCGTTTTTGGATACAATGGATAGCGTCAGAAAAAGAGGGTAGGAGTGTTATTCCTATTGTTTTTTGGTTTTTAAGCGTAATAGGTGGTCTAACCCTTCTATCATATGCTATTTATAGAAAAGACCCTGTATTTATTGTTGGCCAATCAACTGGTTTATTAATATATTCAAGAAATATTTATTTGATTTATAAAGAAAAGAAAATTTTAAAAAGTTAATAGAGAACTATAGTGATTAAACTTTCTTATTTATGCTCTATAATAATTTCTATAATTTTTATTCTCCTTTGCATTATTCTTCGACCAGTTCTGCCATTAGATGAAACTAGATACCTATCCGTTGCCTGGGATATGTGGCTTAGTAAAGATTATATTGTGCCTAAATTAAATGGTGAGCTCTATCATCACAAACCACCTTTACTATTTTGGTTTATTAATTTTTTTTGGAATCTTTTTGGAGTTAATGAAACAATTGCTAGATTAGTTGGTCCTATTTTTAGTTTAGGCGTAATTATAAATATTTATCTAATATCGAAACTTTTATGGCCTAGAAACAATCATATAATTGCTTTATCACCAATTATTTTATTATCATTATTACTTTGGTTAATTACTTCATCTTTAACAATGTTTGATGTAATGCTGACTTTTTTCTTTACATTGAGTCTGGTAGGAATTTTAATAAAAAAGAATAATTATTACCAAAAAAATAAATATAATTTTTTAATTGGAAACTTAATTTATGGGATAGCAGTTGGTTTTGGGATACTAACTAAGGGTCCTGTAATTCTTGTTTTTTCAATTCCAGTATATTTACTTTTTTTTATTTGGGATAATTCAGAGGGCAAGTATAAGTCTAAATTTTTTATATTTTGGTTTTTAGGTTTTATTTTTTCATTACTTATTATTTTATTTATATCTCTAAGTTGGGCATTATATGCATCTAAATTAGGAGGGGATGAGTTCAAAAGCGCTTTGCTATGGAGCCAAAGTGCTAATAGAGTAATTTCAGGTATGTCACATGAAAGAAGTTGGTGGTGGTACCTTTCAATATTTCCAGTCATTTTTTTTCCTTGGATATTTATGCCGATAATTTGGAAATCTTTTTTGACTAGTAAGAATTACTCAGACCAAGGGTTCAGATTTTGTGCATTTATAATTGTTTCTTCATTTATTTTATTATCTATATTTGCAGATAAACAACCTCATTACTTAGTACCTATTATACCAATATTTGGAATTTTTATTTCATATTTGAGTGCAAATTATTTGCACTCAAAAGTATCTAAAATAAATTATATACCATTATTTATAATTTTAATTTTATATATAGCAATTTTTATAATTCTTTTTTTTAATGATAAACTTTTTAATATTGATAAACAATTAAATATTCATAATATTTTTCTTATTTCCTTGATTCCATTTATTTCTGTATCTTTAATTTTTATAATTCTTTTAACTAAAAAGATTTTACTAATTAGGTATATATTTTTTATATCTATACAAAACATATTATTTATAATTTTTATACACCTTATATTTAATATATTTTTATATGATAGATATGATTTGCAAAAAATTTCTAATAAAATTAATGCTTTAAAATTAAATGGTGATAATGTTGCCTACATAGGGAAATATCATGGACAGTTTAATTTTTTAGGAAGACTTACTGATACAATAGACGTCATCGATATTAGTACTGTCAGTAACTGGTTAGATAATGATAAAAATACGTATGTTATTTATAACCATAGAGAAATGCCTAAAAGTAAAGAAACTGTTCCATTTTTTTCTCAAAAGTTTAGAGGTCGCACTTTGTCTATTTGGAAGAAAAAAAATATAATAAAAAAATTGAACATATTTAAGTGATAATTTAATAATAATTTTATTTAAAATTATGATTTTTTATTTGAATTCTTATCTTTTTATTTTCAAGATCTTCAAACTTATTTATTTCTATATTATTTTTAATTATTTTTATAAATTCAATTGCCTGGTTGGAAACAATAAGGTTTTTACTATCAGAGGATAGTCTTAACCATGTGTAGGCTTTTTGTAAATTTTTCTTCACTCCATAACCATAAAGATATTGAGTACCTAAAATTAATTGAGCATTTTTGTTACCTTTTAATGAAGCTTTATAAAACCAGATTGCTGCAATACTAGCATTTGACTTATACCCTTGTCCCTTTAAATACATTATTCCTGTCATTGTTTCTGCATTTGAATTTCCAAATTCTACTAATTTTTTAAAGTAGTATTTAGCTTCATCAAATTTTTTTTCTATATATAAATCTTCTCCTTTTTTAAGAGTAATTGTGTCTGAAAAAACTGTTTTACTTATAAAGTTCAATATAAGAAAAATTAATATTAATTTGTAATATTTTTTATTCACTTTTAATATTTTAACAATTTTTACTATTGAACTATAAAAAAAATTTTTCATGAATATTTTAAAACCTTATTTTCAAGAGATATTCGGTAAAGCAATAAAAAATAATTTAATACAGTAAAAATAATTGCAATGATCCATGAACCAAATACAAGTGGTAAAATTAAGACTTCAAAAAATACAATAACATAATTTGGGTGATTTATCCATCTATATGGACCTTTTCTTACTAACTTTGCTCCGTCTAAGTGAATGATTCTTGTTGTCCAATATTTTCCAAGAGATATAAGGACCCAAAATCTAAGAAGTTGTAGTATGCAAAATAATATAAGTAGTATGATATTAGGATCTTGATCATGTGATATAAATATTAATAAAGATATAATCCAAGAGGTATGTAGGATAACAAAAAATGGATAATGTTTAGCATAATATTCCCTCGCTCCATTTTTAAGTAATTTTTTTGTATTGTAATTTGAGTAAAAAAGTTCTGCAAACCTCTGTAAAATTATATAAATCATTATGATATAATAAATACTAAGCATTTATTTTTCAATAATTAGGAATCCAGCGGAAAACCCAGGTCCCAAACTAGTTACTAAATATTTTCCTTTTTTATTTAAACTCAAGGATTTTTCCAAAACAAATAAAACCGTGGCAGCAGACATGTTTCCAAATTTTTTTAAAATATCTCTAGAAATATTTAGAGCACCATGTTTTATTTCAAATATTTCTTCCAATGCTTCAATAACTTTTACTCCTCCGGGGTGGCATACAAAATTATTAATATCTCTAAATTTGATTTTATTTGTAATTAAAAAATCATCCAAAGCATTTTTAAAATTATTTTTAACTAAAGTTGGAATATCTTTTGAGAAAACTACTGCTAAACCATCGTCTTTGACATCCCAACCCATAACATCTAATGATTTTTCCCACGTATACTCACCACTAGCAGTTATAGAATATTCAGCTTGATTTGTATTTAATATTGCGGCGGCTGCTCCATCAGCAAATAAAGCGGTCGCTACGATATTACTTTTAGAAAAATCATTATGTCTAAATGTAAGACCGCAAAGTTCTAACACTACAAAAAGTATATTTTTACCTTTATTTGCTATAGCAATATCTGATGCTCTTGATAAGCCAACCACACCTCCTACGCATCCCAATCCAAAAATTGGCATACGGATGGTATTTCTTTTAAACTTTAATTTCTCAATTAGTAATGCATCCAAACTTGGTGTCGCTATACCTGAACTAGAAACTGTAACAATTCCATCAATATCATTAGTATTTAAATTTGCTTTATTGATTGCATCCAATGATACTTTTTCAAGCAATTCCAGTCCATATTTTAAATAAAGTGAATTTCTTTCTGAGAAACTATGTTTTTTTGTATACCACTCAAGTGGAACCGAGCTAAAACGTGTTTCTATACTAGAATTCATATATACTTTCATTAACCTTTTAAAACTTGGGTTTTTCGATGAAAAGTGACTTGCTGCAGCAGGCAATACTTGATTTTGATAAATAATATTATCAGGAGTTGCGGTTGTTAATGATTTTATATATACATTTTCTTTCATGATCTATTATTTTGTTAAATTTTTACCTATAAGACATATGTTTTAATAATAATTTTTTATCATATAGCTTGAAAAAAGATAGTAAACATATTTTAAATTAGTTTGGAGAAAAAAAATTAGTAAAGTAAACAATAAGATAAATATTTCTCAAGAGAAAAAAAAATTTAGTTTATTTAGAAGACTAAGGGCTTATTTTTTAACCGGTATTGTAGTAACTGCCCCTATAGGAATTACGATATGGCTTGCAATTCAAGCTATAAATTTTTTCGACTCATTTGTTAGTAGCTTTATTCCAGAAAGATATAATCCAGAGACATATTTACAACATGGTCTTCCTGGATCAGGAGTTATTGTAATTGTATTACTTCTAACTTTAATTGGTGCATTAGCTGCAAATTTCCTAGGTCGCTTCTTCTTAAAAACTAGTGAAAGAATTTTGGATAGAACACCAGTAATAAGAACTATATACGGATCTTTAAAGCAAATATTTGTGGCAGTTATCCAACAACAATCCGGAAGTTCATTTAGAGAGGTAGTTTTAATCGAGTATCCTAGAAAAGGAATTTGGGCAATTGGTTTTATATCTTCTGAAACAAAGGGTGAGGTTCTTAATAATTTTAATGAAGAAATGATTAATATATTTTTACCTACGACTCCAAATCCAACTTCAGGATTTCTTTTATTTATCCCAAAAAAAGATGTTATAAAATTGAATATGTCAGTTGAGGAGGGAATTAAACTTGTAATTTCTGCTGGTTTAGTGACTCCAAAGGCAAAAAATGAAACTAAAAGGTAATTTCTAATTTATTTTTAACCAGATAAGATATAGCGAATTGCATCTTCTTTTTCAAAAATGTGCAAAAGATTTCTTATGTGTTCACCTCTAATTGACTTTAGAAGTGGATCACTTTTATCAACAATATTAGTTTCTTTATTTGCCAATTCAATAAGATGCATGTGATCTTCTAAATTAACTATTTTAAAATCTGGTAACCCACTTTGTCTTGTCCCTAATATTTCACCAGGGCCTCTTAATATTAAATCTTTTTCAGCAATTTCAAAACCATCTTCTGTTTTACGCATAGCATCTATCCTTTGATGGGCGTTTTGAGTTAAAGGTTGATCATATAATAGTATACAGTTTGAATCTTTTGTTCCCCTTCCAACTCTACCTCTTAGCTGATGTAATTGAGCTAAACCAAACCTTTCAGCATGTTCAATAATTATAAGATTAGCATCTGGTATATCTATACCAACTTCTATAACAGTTGTTCCTACTAATAAATTAATATCTCCATCTAAGAACTCCTTCATAGTCTTATCTCTATCATCTTGGGGTACTTTTCCATGGATAAGACCAATATTTTTCTTTGGAAGTAACTTAGATAATTCCTCATACCGTTTTTTAACATTAGATATATCAAGAGTCTCTGATTCATCAATTAAAGGACATATCCAAAATGCTTTCAAATCAATGTCAATATTATATTTTACTCTTTCATAAATGCTTTGTAACTTACTTAATGGTATTGCAAAAGTTTTAATCTTAGCTTTATTAATTGGTTTCTCGGTAATTTTAGATACTTCCATATTTCCGTAATTAGTAAGAGATAGAGTTCGTGGTATTGGAGTAGCTGTCATAAATAAAGTATTTAAATTAATTGATTTATTAGATAATGCCATTCTTTGTTTTACACCAAATCGATGTTGTTCATCAATTACAATAAATGCTAGATTTTTAAAAGTAATATTTTTTTGAAAAACAGAATGAGTACCAACTAAAAGGTCTATAGTTCCATTTTTCAAATTATTATGAATTTTTTTCTTTTCTTTTTCATTTGTCAATCTAGTTAATAAAGAAATATTAATTTTTAAATTATGTGTAAGTTTTAAAAAATTCTTAAAATGCTGATTGGCTAATAATGATGTAGGTACCATTATAGCTGTCTGATAACCTGCATAAATAACATACAACATAGATATCAATGAGACAATTGTTTTCCCGCTGCCTACATCGCCCTGTAATAATCTTATCATTGGTGAACTTGATGATAAATCACTAATTATTTCATTAATGGCACTAAATTGTGAATTTGTTAATTTAAAGCCAGTATTATCAATTACTTTTTTAATAAAACTTTTATCGCCGATTATGCCCTGGCTTACGGACTCTTTAATCTTTTTTCTATAAATAGATAGTGCAATTTGATTAGCAAACAATTCATCGAAGGCCAATCTTTCCCTTGTAAAAAAATTATTTTTTAATTCAAGATAATTTTTAGGATTGTGGGAAATTTGTAAAGACTCCTTCCATGAGGTCCATGAATTTTTAATTATTATTTCCTCTCTATGCCATTCATTTAAATCAGGTATATTTTTAGTAATTTGTTTTACTAATTTATTTAATATTTTTTGAGTCAGTCCTGCAGACAATGGATATACAGGTTCTATTGTTTTTATTTCATTTAATTGATCAATTGAACCTATTCTATCAGGGTGTGTAATTTGTTTATTTCCATTGTAGGTCTCAATTTTACCACTAACTATACATTTCTTATTACAAGGCAAAATTTGCTTAAGATATTTTTGGTTTGATTTAAAAAAAACTAAATCAATTTTACCACTTTGATCGAAGCAATTTACTCTGTATGGTAATCTTTTATTTTTTGGGATTATATGCGAACCAACTGTCAGCTCAAGAGTTATAATTTTACCAGGTTCTGCTAAACTAATATTTGAAGAGTAAGTTCTATCTATAATATTGACAGGTAAATGAAATAATATATCAATTAATCTATCTCCTAAAAATTTTTTTAATAAATTTCCTATTCTAGGGCCTACTCCATTTAATGAATTGACTGACTTAAATAAAAAAAATAGTTTTTCTGGTCTTTGTATCACAGTTCTAACCTTGTCAAATATAAGTATAATACTATATTAAAAAAGGTATGTTTATGTATATAAATTAGAGAATAAATTTAATATGAAAGATTCTAAAGCGAAAAAACTAAAAAAACTAGTATTTCGAAGTATGCACAGAGGTACAAAAGAGATGGATATAATACTTGGAAAATTTGCAATTAAAAATCTTCATAAATTTAGTGAAAATGAATTAAACGAGTTTGAAAATATACTTGAAATTCCTGACGATATTTTGTTCAACTGGTATATGAAAAATTCAGAAATACCAGAAATTTATGATACAAAGATACTTAAGTTAATTATGAACTTTAAAGTAAATAGTTAGCGCTCTGTTTAATAATAATAAAATTAAACTCGATAAATCCACTA
>PTLN01000042.1 GCA_002938125.1 Alphaproteobacteria bacterium MarineAlpha2_Bin1 | reverse complement strand
TTATTAAAGATGATAAACAAATAACAGAATTTAGAGAGGGAATACTTCCCTGGGCACTGCAAACACCTACTGCTCTTGTATTTGATGAGTATGATGCAGGAAGACCCGATGTAATGTTTGTTATTCAAAGAATACTTGAATCAGAGGGTAGTATGACACTGCTTGATCAAAACAGAATCATTAATCCTCATAGTGGGTTCAGATTATTTGCAACTGCAAACACTATTGGCCTTGGTGATACTACTGGCCTTTATCATGGAACACAGCAAATTAATCAAGGTCAGATGGATAGATGGAATCTTGTAACAACTCTCAATTATCTTGAAAATAGTGAAGAAGAAAAAATAATTCTTTCTAAGGTTCCTAAATATAATAATGCTTCTGGTAGAGAATTAATTAGTAAAATGGTTCAAGTTGCAGAGATGACAAGAAATAGTTTTAAAATTGGAGATATTTCAACAGTCATGTCCCCAAGGACTGTAATAACCTGGGCTGAGAATGCAAAAATTTTTGATGATATAAGCTTTGCTTTTAGGCTTACATTTCTTAATAAATGTGATGATATTGAAAAACCTCAAATTTCAGAATTTTTTCAAAGAGCATTTGCCAAAGAACTTCCAGAAAGCGTAATTCAAAATTCAAAATAACTAGGGTAACGAGTTGAAAACAGATCGACAATCTGAACTGGTAAAAAAAGCGATGTCTAGCTCAGTAAGAGCAATATCTAATGATTCAAACATTGAGGTAACTTTTACTCCGGATACTCTTCAACAATCAGATGGTGATTTAGTTCAACTTCCAACACCATCAAGGGAACCAAAAAATAATGAAATATTCGAGTTAAGAGGAATTGGAGACTCCTCAGCTCTTAAAATAAAATATCATGATAAGAAACTCCACCAAAAAAATCTACCTGAAGGAGACTTAGCTATAAAGGTATATAATGCCATAGAAGTAGCGCGATATGAAGCTATTGGATCGAAAAAATTATCTGGAGTGTCAGATAATTTATCATTTGCACTCGAAAAATCATACGAAAATTTCGACAAAAATGACGAAAACAATGAAGAACGTCACACACTCTCTGACGCAATTAGACTACTCCTAAGAGAACAAATAACAGGAGAGAAACCTCCTAAAACAGCAAGCAAAATTTATAGTAAGTGGAAAACTTTTATTGAAGAACACGGAAGTGTTACTATAAAAGATTTATCCGAAAATATCTATGATCAAAAAAATTATTCCTTATTATCAAAAAAACTCTTGTCTGAATTACAATTAATAGAAAATACAAAAACAGAGATAAATGATGAAGATAATCAAGATACTTCTCAAGAAAGTCAACAGGAACAAAATTCTAATGAAATTATTGAGGAAAATGAAGTAGAAGAAACATCTGATCAAACTTCTCAAGATAGTCTAGACGAAAACAGTCGTGATACAGACGAAAAGGAAGAAAAAGCACACGATAGCTTAATTGATAAAAATCTAGATGATGCAAAAGAACTAAGTAATAGAAATTTAAATAAATTTGATAAAATCAACGAGGATTCATTTTATAAAATATTTACTTCTGAATTTGATCAGATCGAAAACGCTGAAAACCTATGTGATAATGAGGAGTTAGGGAGACTAAGAAGTCAACTTGATGATCAAATGCAAAATCATCAAAGTACAATTGCTAAGTTAGCAAATAAATTACAGAGAAAGCTTTTAGCAAAACAGAATAGATCCTGGAATTTTGATTTAGAAGAGGGTATTCTTGATGCTGCAAGATTAGCTAGAGTTATTGTAAACCCAACTTTTCCACTATCATATAAAATGGAAAGCCCAACTAATTTTAAAGATACAATAGTTACTCTTCTAATTGATAATTCAGGTTCAATGAGAGGCAGACCTATTACTGTTGCTGCAATGTGTGGAGATATTCTTGCTAGAACTTTAGAAAGGTGCGGCGTTAACGTTGAAATTTTAGGTTTTACTACGGTTGCATGGAAAGGTGGTAAAACAAGAGAAAAATGGCTTACAAATAATAAGCCAGTTAAACCAGGCAGGTTAAATGATATAAGGCATATAATTTATAAGGCTGCCGAACAACCTTGGAGGAGATCTAAAAAGAATTTAGGTTTAATGTTAAAAGAGGGAATACTAAAAGAAAATATTGATGGTGAAGCATTAATTTGGGCTTGTAATAGACTTAATAGAAGATATGAACAAAGAAAAATATTAATGGTTATTTCTGATGGTGCACCAGTAGATGATTCTACTCTGTCAGTAAACTACGGTGACTATCTAGATAAGCATTTACATGAAGTAATTTATAAAATTGAAAATTTTTCTACGATTGAACTTATAGCAATTGGAATAGGGCATGACGTCACCAGATATTATAACAAAGCTCTAACCTTAATAGATGCAGAACAACTTGGAGGAGCAATGATTGACCAGCTTGCATCTTTATTTGAAGATTAATAACTATTTGGTTCCAAATAATCTATCTCCAGCGTCACCAAGGCCAGGGACAATATAAGCATGATCATTAAGTTTTTCATCCAAGGCAGCAACAAAAATTTCGATTTTTGGATGCTGGGATACTAACCTCTTAACTCCTTCAGGCGCAGCAACTAGAGCCATAAATTTAATATTATCAATATCTACACCGCGGGAAACTAAAGTATCAATAGCATGGACCGCTGAATTTCCAGTTGCCAACATTGGGTCAACCACTATAAAGGTTCTTCCATCAATGCCAGGGAGTTTTGCTAAATATTCAACAGGAGACAATGTGTCAGGATCTCTATATACACCTATATGGCCTACTCGAGCTGAAGGAACTAGTTCTAACAAACCATCAGCCATTCCTAGACCAGCTCTGAGAATTGGAACAACTACCATTTTCTTTCCGGCAATAAATTTTCCTGTTGTGGGACCAACAGGTGTTTCAATATCTTCAGTTCTTATTGGTAGTTCTCTGGTAACTTCATAGCCCATCAAAAGAGCAATTTCTTTTAATAAAAGCCTAAACTGGTTTGTTGATGTCTGCTTGTCTCTCATTAATGATAATTTATGAGTAATTAATGGATGATCTAAAACAAAAAGTTTTTCAAATTTTTTTTCCATATCAATTTTCCAAAAAATATAAAGGTTATATTATTAGTACTTTTCTAAGATATAATCTATAAGGTAATAACAACATTATAGCCATAAAAATTTTTACAAAAAAATCACCTAATGCCCAGGTAACCCAGGGCAGAGAAAGGAAAGAAAAAGCAACTCCAAAAAAAACAAGTGAATCCAATAATGATGCAAAAGATGATGATATCAGAGGAGGAAACCACCATACTCTATTTTTAAATTTATTAAATATATATATATCTAATAATTGAGAAAATAGAAATGCCAATCCTGAAGCAAATGCAATTCTAATGTTAGCAAAATAAATTGATAGTATTACAGCTATTATAAAGCCAACGTAAACTAGTTTTTTTGATTTTTCTGGGCCAAATTTTCTATTGCATATGTCAGTTATTAGAAAAATCATCGGATAAGTGAAAGCTCCATAAGTCAACCACTCATTAATTGGTATTTGCACTAATATGTTTGAAAGTACTAGTACAAATATCATCGCTAATACTAGTGATATAATAATTCTGTTATCAGATATCATTTTTAATAGGCTTCAAGCGTTAACATTTAAATTGGAAAAAGTGATTGATATATATATCTAAGTCTTCAAAATTTTTTTTATATCTCGTTTTATTTTAACAGCTCTTTCACTGAGATTTACTTCTGGAGCCTTCAATATAAATGAATCAAACCCCCCAGAATGATCAACAGATCTCTGAGCCTCTCTAGAAATCTTTAATTTTATAAGTCTACCTAAAGCCTCAGATTCTAAAGTAACATCATTTAGGTTAGGTAAAAAACGACGCCTACTTTTATTATTAGCGTGGCTAACATTATTTCCTGACATCACACCTTTACCAGTTAATTCGCATCTTCTTGACATCATATTGCTCCTAATAGCAAATAAACATACCTTTGATACTTATGATTATAGCTAACGTCAAGCATCACTTATTCGAAATTCAAAATAAATCACTTTTTTAGAAATTTTTTTACTATTTCATAAGCTGCAGCTGAGGGTAGCACTTCACCAATCAAAACTTTTTCTTCATATAACTCAATTAAATCATTAATTTTCTTCTCAGAATATATTTGTTTATTCAAATTTTGAGTAATTTCTTCTCTAAGCCATTTCTGAAATTGTTCTTTTCGATGGCTAGATATATTTTTCTCATTATCAAAGTTCTGGATATATTCCTCTGTAATTGACCATATTTCTTCTATACCTATATTTTCTAATGCTGAACAAGTTACTACTCTTGTATTCCAATTATTTATTGTAGGTCTAAGTAATTTTACTGCAGAATTATATTCCCTTGCTATATTTTCAGCTTCTGACTTAAGCGATCCATCAGCTTTATTTACAATTATTAAATCTGCTAACTCAACAATACCTCTTTTTATTCCTTGCAATTCATCTCCACTTCCCGGAGAAATCAATAGTAGAAAAATGTCTATCATATTTGAAACAGTTGCTTCTGATTGACCGACGCCGACAGTTTCGACAATTATTGTGTCATAACCAGATGCTTCGCATAGTAGAAGTGCCTCTCTAGTATGCCTACTCACACCACCTAAGGTTTTTCCAGCTGGGGATGGGCGAATAAATGCATTTTCGCTTTGAGCTAATCTCTCCATTCTTGTTTTATCTCCGAGAATTGAACCACCAGATTTACTACTACTTGGATCAACTGCCAGAACTGCAATTCTTCTTCCTTTTTCAATAAGAAATGTGCCAAAAGTCTCAATAAATGTTGATTTTCCTACTCCTGGTGGACCAGAAATCCCAATTCTTAGTGAATTACCAGTCATTGGTAATACTTTTTCTAGAACTTTTCTAGAAAAGAATTGATGATCTTCTCTTGATGATTCGGATAGGGTTATGCATCTTGATAAAGTTCTAATATCACCAGAAACAATTTTATTACTCAGTTCCTTTATAGAACCATATTCTTTTTCAAGGTTATGTAGAAAATTTCTATTTCTAAAGTTTCCCATATTTATTTAACTCGAAAGATTTTTCTTCAGAAGCATGTCTATAACTTGATTTGCTGAATCAGTAATCGGTGTTCCAGGCCCAAATATAGCTGAAACACCAGCTTTTTTTAAATCCTCTATATCTCCGGGTGGAACAATACCACCAACAACAACCATAATCTTTTCACCACCATTCTCTTTTAAAGACTCAATTAATTCAGGAACTAAAGTTTTATGCCCTGCTGCTTGGGATGAGATTCCTACAACATGAACATCATTTTCTAATGCTTGTTTTGATGTTTCCTCAGGTGTAGCAAATAAAGGACCGATATCAACATCAAAACCAATATCAGCAAAAGCTGTAGCAATAATTTTTGCTCCCCTATCGTGGCCATCTTGGCCTAATTTCGCAACAAGTATCCTAGGTTGCCTTCCTTCTTTTTTCGCAAAATTTGTTACTTTTTTTTGTGCTTCATTAAACGATGTATCTTCTGAAAAAGCTGAACCATACACACCAGTAATTGATTTTGAAATAGCCTTATGTCGTGAAAAAACATCCTCAAGAACTTTTGATATTTCGCCTATAGTTGCTCTTGCTCGAATAGCTTCAATAGATAAACTTAAAAGATTATAGTTACTTTCAGCCCCTTTTTTTAAATTTTCAATTGCTAAATTAACTTGATTATTATCTCTTTCACTTTTGATTTTCTTCAGTTTTTGAATTTGTTTACTAATTACCTTTTTGTTATCGACAACTAATAAATCTATCTCTTCATTTAAGTTTTCATTAATATATTTATTTACACCAACAATAACTTCTTCATTTTTATCAACTCTTGCTTGTCTTTTAGCCGCTGACTCTTCTATCTTGAACTTTGTAAAACCCTCTGATACAGCAACAGTCATTCCGCCCATTTGTTCGACCTCTTGAATTAATAAAAGAGTTTTGTCGATAAATTCTTTAGTAAGGTTCTCCACGTAATATGACCCAGCTAATGGGTCAATAACCTCTTTGACACCAGTTTCTTCTAATAAAATTAATTGCGTATTTCTTGCAATTCTTGATGATAGCTCTGATGGTAACGCTAATGCCTCATCAAAAGCGTTAGTATGCAAGCTTTGTGTACCGCCTAGAACTGCTGCAAATGCTTCATATGCAGTTCTAATAATATTATTATGAGGATCTTGGCTTGTAAGAGATACACCTGAAGTTTGACAATGTGTTCTCAATGAAAGTGACCTTGGATCGCTTGGGTTAAATTGTTTCATAAGTTTAGCCCATATAAATCTAGCAGCTCTTAGTTTTGCTACCTCCATAAAAAAATTCATACCAGTACAAAAAAAGAATGATAATCTTGGTGCAAAATCATCAACCTTTAAACCTGCATCAAGGGCTGCTCTTACATATTCAATACCATCAGCTAAAGTATATGCCAGCTCTTGGGTTAGAGTCGATCCAGCTTCTTGCATATGATAACCTGATATGGAAATTGAATTGTATAAAGGCATATTTTTAGATGTAAATGAGATTATATCAGATACAATTCTCATCGATTCTTTTGGTGGGTATATATAAGTATTTCTTACCATAAATTCTTTCAGAATATCATTCTGAATAGTTCCCGACAGATATTCTTTAGATACTCCTTGCTCCTCAGCGGCAACTATGTAGCCAGCAAGAACGGGAAGAACAGCTCCATTCATTGTCATTGATACACTCATTTTATCTAAAGGAATTTTATTAAATAAAATTTTCATATCTTCTACAGTGTCTATAGCAACCCCAGCTTTACCAACATCACCACTAACTCTAGGGTGATCAGAATCGTAACCTCTATGGGTTGCTAAATCAAAAGCAACAGATAATCCTGTTTGACCATTTTCAAGGCATTGTTTATAAAATTCGTTTGATTCTTCAGCTGTAGAGAAACCAGCATACTGACGAATAGTCCACGGTTTATTTGTATACATTGTAGCCCGTGGGCCACGCAAAAATGGGTCTAAACCAGGTAAATTTTCAAGTTGATCATTTAACCCATTCAAGTCATCTTTTGTGTATAGGGGTTTAACTCTAATTTCTTCAGGAGTTATCCAAAAATGATTTTCTAAATCCTTACCCTTGAGTTCTTTTTGGGCTATTTCTCTCCATTCTTCAAATAATTTCTTTGAAATACCACTCATAATTTTTCTTTCAATACTTGAATTTCTCACCAAAATTCATAAATCAATAGAATTGATATTAAAATCTTGAATGAGGGTAATTATATTAAATATATTAGCTTAATATAAACATATCACTGTTATCATCAATCATATATATAATATTGATTTCTTCTAACTAATAATACATAATTGAAAATAATTTTCTCTAATATAATTATAAATGCTTCTAAATTTAAAAAAAATTTTCTCAGAAAAAAATAATATTTCAGATAATGAGATAGATCCCAAATTAGCTTTTTCGGCTCTTCTTATTGAAGCTGGAATGACAGATGGAAACCTTGACAATAATGAGAAGAATACAATTGATAAATTATTATCAAATTTTTTTGAACTTTCCCCTAATGAAACTTCTAAATTAATTAAAGAAGCTATAGAAGTTCAGGGTAACTCAAGCCAAATAATACATCTAACTCGTTCAATTAAGGAAAATTTCTCTGAAAATCAAAGAATAAATATGGTGCAAATGATGTGGGAGGTTATACTTTCTGACGGGGAAGAGCACATGTATGAACAAAATCTAATGAGAAGAATAGCAGGACTTTTGTACATTTCTGATAAGAGCTCAGGAATAGCTAGAAAAACCGCCTTAAAAGAAATTTCTAGTAAATAATATATTGATTTTTTTGTTATAATTATATAATTCTGCTAGGACATAATTGAGGTAAAATAATGCCGTATGTAGTTAACGAAAATTGTATCAAATGTAAATTGCAGGACTGTGTAGAGGTTTGTCCTGTTGATTGTTTTTATGAGGGTGAAAACATGCTTGTAATACACCCTGATGAATGCATCGACTGCGGAGTATGTGAGCCCGAGTGCCCTGTTGAGGCTATACTACCAGATACTGACGATGCTTCGGAAAAATTTGTAGAAGTGAATGCTAAATATTCTGAAATTTGGCCTAATATTACTGAAAAAGGAGAACCTCCTTCTGATTGGGAGGACTTCAAGGAAGAAGACGGTAAATTTGATAAATACTTCAGTGCAAACCCGCCATCTTAAAAAATTTAAATAATTTTGGTTTTTAAAATTTTTTAATTTTGTAAAAATTTGTAATGTTGAAATGTTGATGGTGTAGATAACAAAAGGCTTTTGGGAAATGAAAAAGAAAACAATTAAAAAAAAGAAAAAAGTAAAAGTAAAAGTAAAAGTAAAGAAGGTCACTAAATCACTTTCCAAAAACAAGAAAAAAACAACAAAAAAGAAATCATTAAAAGTTAAACCTTCTAAAAAAAAATCTAATAAAAAAATAAAAATTAAAACTAAATTAAAAAAACCATCAAAGAAATCCAAAATAAAAAAAACAACAAAAAAGAAAATTCAAAAAAAGAAAAAATCCCCAAAAAAATCTTCAATTAAAAAAATAGCTAAAAAACTAAATGTCAAAAAGTTAGCTAAGAAAAGAAAAAAAAGAGTTTCTAAAAGAAATATTGTTCGAACCTTGATTGACAATAAAAAAGTTAAGCTTGTTGCGAACAAAAAACCAGATCTATCAAGCATAAAAAGCAATGATGAAGATATTCTTATCCAATATTCAGAGTTTGCTGAAAAACGAACCCAGTCTTCAGTAGTAGAGAAAATGGTTAGGTCCCCCATTCTTGCAAAAAAAGACCTTATTTTTGAGAAGGGGGATCAAGTCGTTTATCCTACTCATGGGGTTGGTAAAATTGTTGAAATTCAGGACCAGATACTGGCTGGTATTAAACTACAGCTATATGTTGTAGAATTTGAAAAGGATAAAATGACATTAAGTGTTCCAACTGCAAAATTAGCATCCTCTGGTATGCGTAAACTATCAACAAGACAAGAAATGGATCAAGCATTGAAAGCTTTAAAGGGTAGGGCTAGAGTCAAAAGAGCCATGTGGAGCAGAAGAGCAAAAGAATACGAAGATAAAATTAACTCTGGTGACCCTAAGTCAATAGCTGAAGTAGTTAGAGACCTGCACAGAAACGCAAATCAACCTGAACAATCTTATTCAGAGAGACAGATATACGAAAGTGCGTTAGATAGGTTATTAAATGAGCTCGCTGCAGTTGAAAATGTAGACTTATCTGAAGCACTTACTATTCTTGAAAAAAATTTAAAAAAATATACTAGAAAAGATGAAGATACGGATTTAGATAATAGTGTTAAAACTATCCCTAATGAACTGGAAGAATCAGAAAATAATAACATTGTATGATTTCTTTATAATTTTTTTACTTCTTATACTTTAAAACTTTAACGATAGTTCCTTTCTTTATAAATTCGTTTTTATTGATAGAATTTAAAAGCTCAAATCTTTCAGCTTTATATTTTCCTTCCATTTCATTTTTAATAAGTTCATTAGAATATATATCATTTTTTATTTCTATAAAAAACACCCGTAGAGGTATAGATTTCTCCACATCATTTTTATTTAATTTTTTTATTGAAATTGCTATTGACCTGAAATCTTTATCATTAAAAATCTTTCCATCTTCTCTTGAAATAAAAATTAATCTTAAATATTTTCTACTATCTAATCTGATAGCAAGATATCTAACTTGAACTCTACCCGTATAGTCATTTATTCTACCATTAGTGAAAAAATATCCTGTTGCAGCCTCAAAATCGTTTATTTTTAATCCTTCAATTAAATCCATCTTCTTATTTGATTGCCAAATATTTTTAAGATAGGTAACTGGATCTGGGTGAAAACTACTTTTTGATGAAACATCAATTTTCATTAGCGCAATATTTTTTCTAATTGCTGTAAGTGTTTTACTTCGGTTATCTACAAGAAAATTTTCTGGAATGTGCATTGAAAAGTTAAGAGAGGGGTGTAAAAAAGTTTCATCCACAATAATTCCTTGAGAAGGATCATCTCCGTATATAACGCCATTCAAATTCTCAAAAAATATAGAATGATTGGTTATTTTTTTATTGGAAACGCTTAATTTTTTTGACGATTCTACTCTATCTATTGTTGGAGGGTGTGTTGCAAACACACTTCTTGAGTCATTTTCTGGAAAGCCAATTTTTTTTCTATATTGTTTTAGTTCAATCAAGGTTGACAGGAAATCTGATGAGGCTCCTGGGTCATATCCACTTTTAATTAAATATTTTATTGCTAAACTATCTGCTTCAAGTTCATTAGCTCTAGAAAACCTTGCAATAGTTAAATTATTCACAAAATGTCCAAGATCCTCAGCTACAACAGAGTCTATACTAGCTCCAATTATGGTAGCTCCAATTTTACCTAATATATCTCTACTATGGCGCTGGGCAGTATGCCTTGCTAAAACATGAGCCATTTCGTGGGCGATAACAAAGGCCAACTCTGACTCGCTTCTACACAATGTTATCAATCCTCTTGTTAAATATATATATCCACCAGGTAACGCGAATGCATTTACTATCGGGGAATTTAAAATTGTAAATGTAAAAGACTGATCACCTAACTCGGCACTATTAGCTATAGAAGCCCCAATACTAGCTATGTAAGGACCAAGGATTTGAGATTTATATATACCGCCATAATAATTAACTATCTTATTATGCTGAATATCACCTATCTTTTGCTCTTGTTCTTTGTTCATGAACAAGGTTAACTCATTTTTTTCAGTATAAGGATTTTTTGAACAAGAAAACAAAATTACAAATATAAACAATAAAATAACATAATTATTTAGATTATTAGTTTTTAGTTTTTTCAGTATATTGCTTATAGACTTATTCATAACTTACGAGTATACAAATTAAAAAAATCAGGTTAATTAGCTATATTAGGTGATAATTGATTCTATTAAAATATATAAATTTTCGAAATGCGCCCGTAGCTCAGTAGGATAGAGCACAGGATTCCTAATCCTGGGGTCGCAGGTTCGAATCCTGCCGGGCGCACCAAACGAATAGATTAATTATCTATAAGGAGATAATATGAGTAAATCAAAAAAATTAATTATTATAGAACATCCATATTCAGATTATGATTTTTATAATTGCGTTTTTGTTCCATCACGAGTTCCAAAACTTCTTGAAGCAGAAGGTGCTTGTTTTGCCATTGAAAATTTAATCAATATAAATCCTAAATTAAAAAATAAAAAATTAGACATTGTAGAGTTTATGTCCGGAAAAGGTGAGTTTGAAAAACATATCCGAGATGAAGCAAGGTTTGAAATTGGAAATTATGTAGGAATTGATGCTGTTGAGCAAGATAAGCCAAGAACTGAACTTATTGTAGGTGATGTTTTGACAATTTTTCCAAAATTTAAAGCTGATGTAGTTCTTGCACTTTATTATTCAGCAAGTAGTGTAAGTGGTCCTGAGGGACAACCATCTCCAAGAGCAATGAGATCTATGTCTATGAATGCTTTTAAGAACTTAAATGATGGGGGTGGATTTTTCCTTGGTTTTGCTGCTCAAGGAGAAGCACTCTCTTTTGATCTTTCTGATGGAGAGAATGATGAGGAAAATGAGGTTCCAATTCCAATTTATAATAGATTAAGAGAAAAATTTGGCTTAGGACAAACCGAGAAAGCTTCTTTATCATTTGAACAAGAAAATGTTTATGATAGAAAAAATGGGCTTATGATTGAAACTATGAAAAATATTAAAGTTAAAGATGGAGATGATAAAACAGTTGGAAGAATAGAAATGAATCAACCACTTAAACAACTTTACATGAGTGAAAGTCATATAGTTGACAATTTAAGGCAAGTTGGTTTCAAAGAACTAATTTTTTTCGATATTTCTTTTGATGAGGGTCATGTAAATATCGAAAAACTTGACTCCATTATGACTGAGTCGGAACAATTTGCTACACATATTCTAGCCATAAAGTAATCAGAATTTTAAGCTAGTTTTTTTGCAATAGTTTCCAAATTTTCTCTGATGTAACTGGCATCTGTATAGATTCTATTCCAAACCTATATAAAATACTATATATTGCATTCATAATAGCAGGCATTGAACCGACTGTTCCAGCTTCACCGGCACCTTTAACCCCTAATGGGTTAAGTTGAGTTGGACAAGGGTTGCTATAAACTTTCAAAATTGGCACATCTATTGCTCTTGGCATACAGTAATCCATAAATGAACCTGTTACTAATTGGCCATTTTCTTTATCATATATTACCTCTTCCATCAAAATTTGTCCTAATCCTTGAACAACTCCACCATGTATTTGACCTTCAAGTAATAGAGGGTTTAAAACATGACCTACATCATCTACAACTACGTAATTTATTAATTTAATTTCTCCTGTTTCTTTATCGATTTCTAACTCAGCACAATGACAACCATTAGGGAATGTAGGCTGTATGGGAGAAAAACTTCCTATTTCTGATAAACCTGGTTTTATATTTTTAGGAAGTCTTTTTGACGAATTTGCTATTAAAGATATCTCTTCCCAACTAATTTGCTTATCAGTCCCAACAACAGAAAAAATATTATTCTCAAATTTAATATCACTTGGGTTCGCTTCCAAAATAA
>PTLN01000041.1 GCA_002938125.1 Alphaproteobacteria bacterium MarineAlpha2_Bin1 | reverse complement strand
AAAAAACAGACCCAAACTCAAAGATTAATGCTGTTGAATTAGCTATTATGGCCAATAGGATGGATGCAGTTGTAAGGGAAATGACAAATACAATGCTACTTGCAGCAAAGTCTTCTGTCCTCGGAATTGCTAGAGATTTTTCATGTGCAATCATTTCACACGATGATCAAGTCCTTGCAACTGCAGAAGCTTTGCCAATTCATGTTTTGGGAATGGACTCCCAGTTTTCATATATCAGAGAATATCATCCCGACTTTAAAGAAGGTGACGCCTTCCTTGATAATGACCCTTACGCTGGGAGTTCTCATGCTGCAGACCACACAACTCTGGTGCCTGTTTTTTATGATGGAGTGCACTGCTTTACTGTTGGAGTAAAAGCTCATCAAGCTGATACTGGCAATTCCTTACCTACCACATATATGGCTACTGCCATAGACGTCTATAATGAAGGAACGTTAATTTTTCCAGGGGTTAAAATTCAGGAGAATTACAAAGATAATCAAGACATTGTAAGAATGTGTAAAAAAAGAATTCGTGTACCTGATCAGTGGTATGGTGATTATTTAGCGGCTATTGGATCCGCTAGGATTGGAGAAAGAAGTTGTAAAGAAATTATTAAAAAATATGGTGTAGAGAAAATTATTCAGTTTCAAAAGGAATGGTTGGATTATTCTGAAAGACTCACAGCAGATGCAATAAGAAAGATGCCTAAAGGGAAGCTGAAAACTAAAGGGTCGCATGATCCTATGGACCCTATCTTACCTGACAGAATTTTTGTAAATTTAGATTTAGATATTGACCCTGATGAGGCAATGGTAACGGTTGATCTGAGAGACAATATAGATTGCATAGATGCTGGCCTTAATCTTACCAAGGCAACTGCGACTATGGCAGCTGCTCAAGGTGTCTTTCATTGCTTAAAAGAGGATATACCAGCTAACAGTGGAAGCTTAAGACGAATAAATGTTTTGCTACGAGAGGGTTGTCTAGTTGGTATTCCCAAATTTCCTCATAGCTGTTCAATGGGCACGACAAATTTTACTGATGTAATTATCAACACAACCATGTCCTCTTTTGCAGAATTGGGAGAGGGTCTCGGTTTTGCACATGGCAATTATTGTAATACAGCTGCATCAGGAGTCGCTTCAGGAACAGACCCTAGAAGAGGTTCGGAACCTTTTGTTAACCAAATGTTTATGATGGGGGGTGGCGGTGGCGCATCCTCAACTACTGACGGTATGCATTATTACTTTGTTCCGGTAGGTGCTGGTCTTTTGTACAGAGATTCCGTAGAGATCAATGAACAACGTTTTCCAATTATGATTAAATCTATGAAGCTTTTAGAAGACTCTATGGGTCACGGAAAAAGAAGAGGTGGACCAGCAACTGAAGTTATTATGGGCCCTAGAGGTAGTAAAATGAAAATTCTTCACGCCTGTAACGGTCTTGAAACTGCTCCTAAAGGAGTAAGAGGTGGTACAGAGTCTAAATTGGGAGAGAATGTTCGTATTGCTCCTGATGGGTCCGAACACCCATACCCAGCTGTAATGAATATAGATTTAGAACCAGGTGATTTACTTCGATCACGTGATCAAGGCGGAGGTGGTTATGGAAATCCTATCGATAGAGAAATTGAAAGAGTTTTAAAGGATGTTAAAAATAAATTTATAAGTAAAGATATCGCTCTGAAAATCTATGGCGTAGTCATAACTGGCAGCGAAAAAGATGATTCGCTAGATGTAGATATCAAAGCTACAAATGCGATAAGAGAGGAAATAAAGAAAAAAAATTAATTTTTTTTATTTGAAAACTTCGACCATTGCTTTTCAACTACTATACCTTTTGAATCTAAAGCAAAACATGAATCAATAAAACCAGGTTTTATTTCTTCATCACTATCTTCAATCGCAACATCGTTGTTATCAAGATAAATTGTTAGATATGCAGTTGTAGCAATAGGAACTAATAATAACTCTGATATGTGTGTGCAACCTTTTATACCACCTAATTTTTCTTTTATGGCTTTTTTCCAGCCTCCACCAATCTTGCAACCAACTAAAACATCAAAATTTGAAACTATTTTATTACATATACCTGGATATGGATGAAAATCAGAAGAAACTTCAATCTCTTTAACAACATAATTTTTATCTACCGCTAGTCTGGCCTGCATATGATGCATAGGTGTTCCAGGCGGGACTTCAGTCCATTTATTCTTATATTTATTTGAACGAATATCTTTAACATACCCTTCTATCTCATAAATATTATCAGGTCTTATATACCCTTTTACTTCAATATTTCTTGTGTGTAACAGTTGTCGATCACGAAGAGGAAGAGATAGAGGCATAGTCATAATCCTTAAATGATTGTTTAATTTTTCTATAGATAATATAATAAGGCTATCTCAATTTTTTTCAATTAGGAAAATTTTTTGAAAAATATAAATCATTACATAAATTCTGCTTTAAAATTACTTGACTCAGATAATTTTGAAGAAGCCAAAAAAATTTTAGATAATTTACATAATGAAAACCCAAAAAATCCATTAATTATTTTTCTAATTAGTCAAATCTATATAAAGAAAAAAGAATATAAAGTTTCAATTACATATCTTGAAAAGGTCATTAAAATAGCACCGAATAAACCAAATACAAAAATTACTCTCGCAGATCTTTATTTAAAAATTCATGATTATACAAAATGTCTCTCTATTCTAAATGAAATCGAAGAATTAGCTCAAAACATTGTAGCTTTTTTTCAACTAAAGGGTAATTACTTTAAAGCAATTGGTGATATTGAAAATTCAATTAAAAATTATACGATAGCATTAAAATTACTTAGAAAATCGAAATTATGGAATTATAATACAATTGATACGTCAATTATCGATCCAATTCAAAAAAATACATTTAGATATGCTTCTAAATCTAAACTTGAACATGACCTCAATCAAATAAATTATTTAATTGATAATAAAAATTTACCCATTTATGAGCAAAAGCAAAATTTAATAAAGGTAATCGATAATTGGCCAAAAGAATTACATGAGGATAAATTAATTTATCTTAATGATATCAGTTTTAACCTAATAAAAGATTTTTATAATAGAGTAGTATATATTTCAGATTACAAAAAAATAATAAATGAACCATTAAATAAAGAAAATGAATATAATATTTTAGAAAAGAAATATTTAGAATCTAGAGAAAGTATAATAGTAATTGATGACTTTCTTAATAAGGAAGCACTGGATACTCTCTGGAATTATTGCTTAGAATCCACCATTTGGTTCGATTCCAAGGAGAATGGAGGTTATTTAGGAGCTTATATGACTGATGGATTTCACCATCCATTACTAATAAATATTGTTAAAAATTTAACCGAAAAAATGCCCAGAATTTTTGATTCAAAAAAACTAACCCAAATGTGGGCTTTAAAGTATAAGTCAGATGGACAAGGAACTAGGCTTCATGCTGATGATGCTTTAATAAATATTAATTTTTGGATAACACCTGATAGTGCTAAAAATGATAAAAATAATAATTCTGGTATAATAATTTATGATAAACCTGTTCCTAAGAATTGGAATTTTGAAGAATATAATCAATCAGATATTAAAATTAAAAACTATCTTAAAAAATCAGAATCAAGAAAAATTGAAATACCATATAAGCAGAATAGAGCTGTTATTTTTGACTCAAAATTTATTCATCAAAGTCAAAAAATTGACTTTAAAAAGGGCTATGTAAATCAAAGAATTAATATAACAATGCTTTTTGACAGACTGATTAGAACTTTCTGAATATATAATTTGGATCTGTTTTATTATCAACCTGATAACCTAGATTCTCTAAATTTTTTACAATTTCTAGGTGTTTATCTATATTCTGATTTATTTCAATTAAGACTGTTTTTACTTTACCTTTTTTAATAGTCTCCATACCTCCAGCTATTACCTTGTCTTCAAAGCCATCGACATCTATCTTTATATGGCTAGGTGAAGGAATACCTCTCTCTATTAACGAGTCGATTGTCATGGACATACATCCTTGAGTAAAAACTGGATTAAACTCTTCAAGTTTTTTACTATAAACATCAACTGTATTCATAGGCTTATCAAATCCATGCAAAGCTTGCCCTGCCGTGAAACTTGATAAATTCAATTCACTAATTTTTTCTTCATCAGACATTGCTAAACACAATGCCGTAACTTTATTCTTCAAATTATTTAATAGAATATTCTTGTTTAAAACTGCATAATTTTGTGACTCAGGCTCAATAGCAATTACATTCAGACCTCTCGTGGCCGCTGCCCATATTGTGTATATCCCTACATTTGCACCAATATCAAAAAGTATGTCATCAGGATCAAATTCGTTTATCCATTCTAAAGTTTTTGGTTCATTGATATATAGCCTCTCAGCTCTCCATTTAGTAGGTATTGTGGGAGTGCTGAAAATAACTTTTTTGCCATCTTTTTCTTCAATATGTACCGGATGGATTTGAGCATACTGCTCCAAAGATAAATCTAATTTTTGAATATCAGGACTAGTATTACTCATAAGAACTCCTTTTATTTATCAGAAACATTTTCAATAAATTATTATATGTATCTTAATATAACGTTAACTTTATTATATAAAAATTAATATATCTGAAGGATACTAAATATGATTAATAATTCATTAAATATAACAACAAATAATATAAAACAAAAAAATATTTCTAATGACCCTTTCTCTCATTTTTATATTCATGGTGTTTTTCCTGAAGAATTATTTGACAAAATAAATAATAATTGGCCAGATTTAGATTTTTTTGAAAATGGAAAAAAATTGGGGATTAATATAGAGGCTGAAAGATTCTACTTCAAACTTGATAAAGCTAATATTAGAAAACTTAAAGGTGAAAAAAGATTTTTCTGGGAGAAAATTGAGAAATGGCTTATCAGTGATAGATTAATAATATCCCTTCTAAAAAAATATAAAAAGGATTTAAATTATCTACCAGAAAACAATATAGAAAATTATTATTTACAGGAATTAAAACCAAAGGTTAGGTTCAACACCTCCTTAGTTATGGATGTAGGAGGATACGAATTACGACCTCACTCTGACGATGAAAGAGTTATACTCAATTTATTATTTTACTTACCAAAAAATGATTGCTTAAAAGAACTTGGGACATCTATCTATACACCAAAAGAAGCAATTATCCCAGCTGAATATCAAAACAAACCTATAGCTCGTTTTCCAAGAGAATGGTTTAACTTAGTAAAAACATTTCCATACCAACCAAATAGTTTATTTTCATTTGTAAGGTCCAATCATTCGTTTCACGGTGTTGAGCCATCTCAAAATAAAGATCACGTAAGAAAATTAATGCTTTTATCATTAATGTTCAATGATAGTTAATAAATAACATAAAAAAAATTTTTATTTTTTTAATATATATAGTTTTCTTCTTTAGTTCTATTTCTTATAAACTTTGCAGGGCTACCATAGTAAATAGCATTATTCTCAACCTTTTTATTTAAATATGAATTTGAACCAATTATTGAGTCATTATCTATAGAGGTATTATTTTTTATAACAGCTCCAATAGCAATATAGGATCTGCTTCCAATAATTACGTTCCCTCCAGTCACAACACGTGGTCCTACAGAAGAAAAATCTGACATATTATTATCATGCTCTAAACATGAATTGGTATTTAAAATACAGAATTTACCAACTGTTGTGTTTGGGCCCACGACTACATTTGGCATAATAATACAACCCTTACCTATCTTTGCGCCAAGAGAGAGAACTACTGTTCTATGAATAAGGGTAGGAAATTTTAAAAATTTATATTTAGATTTAATATCATTAAACACTCTTTCTCTTAGGAAATTACTTCCAAAGGAAAGAGCAAACTCATATTCATCAAAATTTTTAATTTCCTCTAATTCCCCTAATATAGGTATATCCAAAAAATTTTTTTCTTTTTTTTCTTTATCAATAAAATATGATATTTGATATCCTGCCGAAAAAGCAACATTATAAACACTTATAGCATTACCACCCGCACCAAAAATTATAAGTTTTTTATTTTTATCTTTTACATTCATTACTACCTCTAAATTGATATCTTTAGTGCCTCAAAGAATTTATTTATAATTATATCTTGACTATCTTCATCTAAATTAGTTGAGCACGGTAAAGCAATAAATTCGTTTGCTACTTTTTCTGTTACATCAGTTTTTGAACTTAAATGTTTTTTATAAGGAACTTGATTAGATAAATTTTGCCAAAATAATTTAGCTTCAATATCTTTTGAATGTAGGTATTCAGTTATTTTATGAATATTTGGATAAATTTTTCTATTCACTTGAATACCACTCATCCATGAAGAACTTAAAGACCATTCTGGACATGGAATAGGGCTTAAACCTGGAAAGTTTTTTATAGCATGATTATACCTTTCATGAATTTTTCTTTTATTATATATAAATTCATCCACTCTATCTAACTGGGCACATCCTATAGCTGCTTCAACATTTGTCATTTTATGATTATAACCAATTACTGTATGATTATATGAACCGCTAAATCTTTTTCCAGTTCCACTTTTTTCTTTAATTAATTCCATAAGTTTTTCGTCATTTCCTACTACAGAACCACCACCACCAGTTGTAACAATTTTATTTCCATTAAATGAAAAAGTAATTAGTCCAGTGATATTTTTTGCAATTTTACTTTCCATATATTCTGAACCAATAGAAGCCGCCCCATCAATTATAACTTTTAAGTTATATTTTTTTGCAATTTGTTCTACTGCATCAATATTACAGACAATGCCTAATGTGTTAACAGGCATAATACATGCTATTTTTTGGCCTGTTTTATTATGGAAAATATGATCACCCTTCCAAAAAGTTTCACTACTCAATTGCTCATCAAGTAAATTACAATCTAATGTCCATGATTTTGATTCTATATCTATAAACCATGGAGATGCACCGGACATACTTACAGAATTTGCCGAAGCAACAAATGAATATGCAGGAACAATTACTATATCACCGTAACCAATTTCATATGACTTTAGCGCAAGATGAAGTGCAGAGGTTCCTGAAGAAGTTGAAACAGTATACTTTCCACCAGTTAATAAGGATAGTTTATCTTCAAATTCTTTTATGTATGGCCCAGTAGACGAAACATATCCACTAGAGATACATTTTTGAAGAAACTTACTTTCATTCCCATTTAGATTAGGCTCTGCTAAAGGTATCATATTTAGCCTGCTGCCAAAATCTTTTGTGATTTAAGTGAAGAATTTTGATATTCCTGCATCATTAATTCTGCAAAATAAAGATCCTGTTCTGAATTTATATCTATTCCATCAAATTCATTAATATATAATGGATTAAAATTTCTATAGTTTATAATTATACCCCTATCATCTATTACTTTTTGTAAGTATGAATATTTTGAAAACATAATTAAAGGGTTCGAGTAATATAGATCAGGCAGTTCCTGCCTTCTCTCAGGCTTATTTTTATTTTTGATAAATTCTTCCATATTATCTTTATTTTTTTTGAACATGAAATATGGGTGTTCTTTAACTCTAGTTACACTTAAAACTGAATCAAATTTACTTCCAATCATTGATATAGCTTTATCAATATGATTCTTTGTTCTCATTGGAGATGTTGGTTGAAGGTAGCCAATTAAATCTGGAACCCAGTTATTCTCAACTTTTAACCAATTTAAGGTGTGACTTATTACATCAATTGCTCTAGATTTATTACCTGACAAGAATTTAGGTCTTAAGAAAGGAACCTCTGCACCTAATGACTTAGCAATTTCAGCAATTTCAATTGAATCAGTTGAAACAATGACCCTATCTAGGTTGCTATTTATTGCTGCATTTATAGTATAATATATTAAGGGTCGACCTTTGAGCAGTCTAATATTTTTCTTTTTTACTTCAGAAGAACCTATTCTTGCAGGGATTATACCTAGAGATTTTAACTTCATTCAGCTGCCTTTTCCTGATTAATTCCTGGTTGTTTTATTGATACCGGAAGGTAACATTTTCTGCACATATCAATTTTATTATATTCACCACTAGCATGCTTATGTCTTATATCCTTATATTTTGCTCCATTCCAAATATCGAAAAGTTTTTCCAGTTTCCAATTTCCCACAATAACTTCATCTTTATCATCAACACAGCAGATTGTTACATTTCCATTATTTTTTAAAAACATTCTATGAAAAGGCTGAGCGCAATGAAAACCTGGAACATATTCGTACTCTCCACTTATTTGCTCATCTCTCTCGGTATACCAACTATACCCAACTGCATCAACAACTCCCTTCCACATAATCTGTAATGCTTTGTACTGTTCCATCCACTTTGGATCATCATACATTACCATTGAGACTCTTACCTGGCAGCTTGGTCTAATCTCATTTCTTAACTTTACAAATTTATAAAGATTATCGATAGTCCTACCTAAGGTTGCACCTACCCTTTGAGTTTCATAATCTTTAGGATTAACAGCATCAAATGAAATAAATAAACCATCAATACCTGCTCTCAGAAGTGACTCAGAATTTTTTTCATTTAGTGCTGCCCCATTAGAATTCATAATTACATCTATTACGCCCTTTTTCTTTGCATACTCAATTTGCCACGCGATATCTTTATGCATCAATGGCTCACCTAAATAATTAAGTTTAATTGATCTTAAATTATATCTTGTCCCTTCATCAATAATTTTCATAAATTCATCTCTTGTAATGAATCCATTCTCATTAAACTTTCCTTGCTCTACTAGCTGTGTTCTTGGACACATGGGGCACTTAAGGTTACAATAAGTTGTAGTTTCGATATCTAAATGAAGTGGAAAATCTATGTGGGCAAAACTTTTAGGAATATTTGTCCAATCAGATCTATATTTGTGATACTCATCTGGTTTTAATTTTAACCATTTATCATCAAGAGTTATTTCACTATATGTTGCATTAGGATCAAATTCCCAGGGAATAGTTGCATCAACGTCTCTTATGGGAGAATTAAATTTTTTAATTTTATCTGTATTTTCAGTCTTCATTTTTAATCACCATATATTTTCAATTAGTTCACCAATTTTGTAACTTTTATTTGATTTTTTTCCAATAAAATCCCAAATTTTCATTGGCGAAACTCCATTCCCAGGTCTCAGAGCTATAAGATTATCTCTTGAAAATTCTGTTCCTTTTTTTATTTCTTTTCGAGCGGTCAAACTTTTTCTAGCAATGGATCTATTACCTACCTCAATCTCAAGAGCTTTCTTCTTATAACTACCCATAACAAGCTCAACGTCTCTTATTGATTTTATTAGACAACTCAATTCTTTTGGCTCTATAGAGGCTTTATGATCGGGGCCGGGTAGGTTTTTATTTAATGTAAAATGCTTTTCAATAACCTTTGCACCTAAAGCAGCCGAAGCAATTGCAACAACACTTCCTTCACTATGGTCTGAATAACCAATAGGCACATTAAATTTTTTTGATATTTCTCTCATAGTATTTAAATTTATAGAATTCAATGGAGCGGGATATTGGGACGTGCAATGCAATACAGTTACAAAATTATTTAATGTTGAGTAAAAATTTTCAGTATATAAATGCTTTTTTATTTCACTATGAGAATCAATTTCTTTATTTTTTTCTAAATACCCAAATACAATCAAACCCAAAGCATCTTCAATTTCCTTAATATTTGACATTCCAGTCGATAAAATTAATGGTAAATTACTTCTTGCTGATTTTAGCAGTAAAGGACCATTTGTAATCTCACCTGAAGGTATTTTAATTCTCTTAATTCCGTAAGAAATCAATTCATTTAAACTTTCTTCATCGAAAGGGGTAGCGAGGAATTCAATACCCTTATCATCACATCTTTCTATTAGTTTCTTAATATCACTATTGGCTAATTCAAATTTTTTTAACATTTCGAATTGGGTTTCTGATATACTTGTATTTCTTTTTTGATATTCTGCTTTTGGAGTATCTTTTTTTAATAATTTTTCTGTCTTATAGTACTGGAACTTTATTATGTCTGCTCCAGCATTTGCTGCTACATCAATTAACTGAAATGCATTATCAATATCTCCGTTATGATTTACACCAGCCTCAGCTATAAATATTATTTTATTATCAGTAACCATAATTTTTAAAAAAAGAAATTATTAAATTCTCTGTTAGCTTTTTCCAAGTCAACTTTTTGTCCGATATCACACCAATAGTCTCGAATTTTATAGACCGATATTTTCTTATTATCACTTTTTATAAGATCGATTACCTCTGTCATATCAATAAATGTATTTTTATGTATATAATTCAAAACTTCTGGTTCTATTACGTATATACCCGCATTAACCAGATATTTTTTATGAGGCTTCTCTGTCAGTGTTTTTAAATAATTTTTTTCTTCCTCAACAACACCATAGGGTATTTGAATGCTTTCCTCTATTGAACAAATTGTTGCCAATGCTTTTGACTCTTTATGTCGTTTTAATAATTCATCAAAATCAATGTCAGTCAGTATGTCAGCATTCATAATTATAAGAGGTTTTTTTGGTTTCTTATTTAACAATGATAGAGATCCAGCTGTTCCTAATGCACAATTTTCTCGTAAGTATTTTATGTTAGCCCCAAATTCAAGACCATCATGAAAATGATCTTCGATCATTTCGCCTAAATAATTTATCGAAAGCCAAAAGTTTGTGAAACCCCTACTAATAAATCTTCTAATAGTAGTTTCTAATAATGGCCTTGGACCCACTTCTAGCAATGGTTTTGGACGTACATTTGTTAATGGAGCTAGACGTTTCCCATTGCCACCAGCCATAAGCACAACTGCTTCACAATTATGTTTAGATGTATTTATTTTGTTAGAAAAAGAACTAAATAATTGTTGATTTTCTTTTATTTTATTATGATTAATTACAGTATCTAAGCCTAATATTTCAGCCATTTATTCACCAATAGTTTTTATATTACAAGGCGAATTTACATTAACCAGGTTACTAATAAGTTAATTTTTTTAATAAGTTAATCCGGAAATAAAAACTATTATATTGTTAAATATTAATAAGGAGTTAATTGATTATTTATATTGAATAGTTTCCTAGTTTGTAAAAATTTAAATTTTTTGGATTTTCAAACCAGTCTATCGTTTTTTTTAAACCACTAATAAAACCATCCATACCAGTATATTTTGGGTTCCAACCCAAAAGTATCTTTGATCTACTATTGTCTGACCAAAGTCTTTCGACTTCACTGTCATCAGGCCTTTTTCTTAGATCTTCAATATTTATAGAAGCTTTAACTCCCATTAGATCACTTATTAAATTAGCAGTTTCACCAATAGAAATTTCAAAATTGTTACCAAGATTCAGAATTTCGCCTTCGGCTACTCCAACTTTAGAAGCTAATATTAAACCACTAACTGTATCCTCAACATAGCTAAAATCTCTTGTTGTATGTGTTGATCCTAATTTAATTAAATTCCTACTTTCTTTTATCTGTGTAATTATAGTAGGTATTACCGCCCTAGTAGATTGCCTGGGCCCATATGTATTAAAAGGCCTTATTATTGTGATGGGTAAACCGAAACTATGAAAAAATGATAAACTTAATTGATCAGCGGCTGTCTTACTGGCTGCATAAGGGGATTGTGCATTCAATCTATGATCTTCTGCCATTGGTACGTATTTCGCAGAACCATAAACCTCACTTGTTGATGTGATTATAGTTTTTTCTATATTTAAATCTTTAGCTGCCATTAAAATATTTAATGTCCCCATTACATTTGTTTCTATGAAAGTTCTTGGTGCTTTGTAAGAATATGGAATGCTCATCATTGCAGCTAAATGAATTATGTGAGTACAGTCTGAGGCTATATCTTTTATTAATTCTGGATCTCTTATATCTCCGCTTACCACTTCAATAGAGTCAAATATTTTTTTATCAATACTGTCTAACCAGCCATTAGAATCAAAAGAATTATAGAAAACCATAGCTCGAACATTTTTTCCTGTCTTTACAAGATTTTCAACAACATGCGACCCAATAAACCCGTCAGCTCCTGTTATTAAATATTTTTCCATTACCATCTCACTAACTTAAGCAGCCAAATTTCTTTTTAGCTTTATTTCACTCGGAATTTTTTGTTTAACATTTGAATTTATTTTTTTTAATTCAGGATTTTTATCCAAAAATTTTATTACATCCTCTAAACTAAATATTTTATTACTTTTATGTAAATTGCTGAAAATAATATTCATTAATTCAAAATCTGGTTTTTCATCCACAGTGAGCCTTATATCTGAATTACTATATATTTTATTATGAACTAGCTCACCTAGTTTAAATTGATTAGTCCTCAAGAAATATTGTGGCCAGAACTCAGTTTCAGCGCTATCTTTAATGTCACAGGCTTTATCTAATGAAGAACTATTCACGGTCATTGTAAATGTACCAAAAGGTATATTTTTTGATATAGAAAAATCAAATTTACCATTAATATGATAATCTATAAGATCATCCATTGATAAATTATCTATTAGTGGGTTATCTGCTGTACAGCTTGATATTATATCAGTTTTATAAAAATCGGCCGCATCCCTTAGTCTCAACATTACATCATCTGGATGACCTCTAAAACAGTCTACACCTTCTCTTATTGCAAAGTTTTCTAAATCATCATCTTCTTTAATGGTTGAAGTACATAATACAATTTGTTGACACTTTTTTGAAAGCTTTAGCCTATCTATCAAATGACTAAGCATAGGTCTGCCACAAATTGGTAATAAAACTTTTCTTTTTAACCTTTGCGACTTTAACCTAGCAGTAATGAAAGATGCTATTTTCATTTAATATCTTCCATTGTAATTAAATTATGAACTGAAATATTTTTATTAAGGATTTTTCCCTCTAATATTGATACTAGATCA
>PTLN01000040.1 GCA_002938125.1 Alphaproteobacteria bacterium MarineAlpha2_Bin1 | reverse complement strand
TACACCTTCTTCTAAAATTTTGAAGTTAAATTTGTTGTTCCTTGCAGTTATAAAAATAGTTGGTTTTATATTTTTTTTTAAAGCATGTTCTCTTTTAGCAACACCTCTAGAGATCTGTATATAAATTATTCCGTCTGAAATTTTATTTAAAAAAATTAACCGTTTAAGTATAAAATTTAATATCCTTCTATTGTATTTAAAATTAATACTTAAAGTTTTCAAATTATTTTCTAGTCTATCTAAATGTAAATCAAGGTCAATAAGAGAAGAAAAGTTCACTGGAATTACTTCATATACTCCATCAGCAAATTGGTTACCTCTATCCTCTATATGAATAAAAGCTTTATCATGCGGAACATATGAACCACTTATGTATGAGATTCTAGACAAGAATTAATTTCTCCAAAAATTAGGGCTTATAAATATTAACAGTAACATAATCTCTATTCTACCTAGAACCTGAGAGATAATTATTACCCATTTAACAATTTCACTCATTTCATAATAGGGAATTGATAGTGATAAAAGCTGAGCACCTGCACCAGTATTTGTTAAAGATAGTACTGTTAAAGATAAAGAGTCAACAAAATCTAATCCTAGCAAAGCAAACAGAATAGAGATAATCACAAAGATTGAAATAAAAGTCATAAGAAAACTCCATGTCCTTCTTAATGAATTTTCATCAATATTTTTTTTCATATAATTAATTGGAGAGACCCCATGAGGGTGAGTAAGCTTAAATAACTCTGAAAATGTTAATTTAAAAAATACAATTAGTCTTAGTTGTTTTACACCACCTGAAGTTGACACACTTGCTCCACCAATTAGCATTAAGCTTACAAATAATATATATGTTATCGAAGTGAAATTGTAATTCCCATTAGAAATTAAATAGTATCCAGTTGTTGTAACTGAAGATATGATATTAAATAAACTGATTCTTAAACTTTCAGTAAATTGATTACTTGTATATATTAGAGAAATTAAAATACTTATAATTAGATAAATAATAATTATTCCAACCAAGTACTTTATTTCACCTTCTCTGACTAACTCTTTCCACTTACCATTAGCAACAGCCCAATAAAGTGTAAAATTTAAAGAACCTAATAGCATAAAAATGCAAATCGTAAACTCTATAGTTAAGCTTCGAAATTCATTTATTCCTGACGTTTTTGAACTAAACCCACCTGTTGAAATAGTACTTAGCGCATGAACAAATGAATCAAAAGGAGACATACCAAAAATAATCAGAGAAAAACCACATACAACTGTAAGTAAAATGTATATCCACCATAAGGACTTAGAGGCTTGTATAAATCTATTCATAGCGGTATCTCGATCACTTTTTTGTAAACTTGAATGGAAAAGATCCATACCTCCTATTCTCATTAGAGATAAAACTGATATTGCAAGGATAATAGTAAGAAAACCACCTATCCATTGAAGAAGAGATCTCCAAAATAAAATTCCTTTTGAAGAATTTGAAATATCGATAATTACTGAAGCACCACTGGACGTTATTCCTGATATTGACTCAAAAAAAGCATCAGTAAAATTATTTAAAATACCAGAAAATACCAAAGGTAGAGAAGAAAATAATCCAAGTAATGGCCATACAAAAATAGTAAAAATAATAATAACCTTGGTGCTGAAAATATATTTGCTACCTCGAGAAGCCAGAAGTAATGCAACTCCAGAAAATAACCCAAGCGATGATGAAAAAATAAATGATAAAGCTACTGAAATTTCGCTATAAGAAAATGATATTAAGGCAGGAATCAACATTACCGAAGAAATGAATAATATTGACCAACCAAAAGAACATAATAAAGTAGAAATCATTTGAAAAAAATTGTCATTAAAAGAAATCAAGTCTCACTGCAAAAAGTTTTTCAACTCTCTTTATCATCCCTCTTTTTGCAAATAAAATAACTTTATCATGGATAGCTATACTCGTTTCACCTCTAGGAATAATAACTTTTTTATCTCTTACAATAGCTCCAAAAATAATTCCATTTGGAAGAGAAAGCTCTTTTAGACTTTTTCCAATTAGTGGGGATGTTTCTAAAGCTTCAGCCTCTATAATTTCTGCACTACCATCCCTTATTGAATGAACGGCTCTTATTCTACCTCTTCTTATATGTTGTAATATACTTGAAACTGTTATTGCTCTTGGGTTTACAACCGCATCAATACCTAGTGACTGCATCAATGAGTCATATGTAGAATTATTCAATAAAGTCATAACTCTACTTGCACCTTCTCTTTTGGATAAAAGTGAACTTAAAATATTTACTTGATCATTATTAGTAACGGCTATTACAGACTCAGCATTTGACACATTAGCTTCAGTTAATATTTCTTTTTCTAGTGAGTCACCATTAATTACAACTATGTTATTTAAATTTTCAGCAACAAACTCAGCTCTCTTTCTATCTTTTTCAATTAGTTTTAAAGAAATATTTTGTGACTCCTTAATTAATTCAGAACTAAGATATAGACCAATATTTCCACCTCCAACAATAACTAACTTTCTTGCTTCTTTTTCTTCATGACCAAAAGCAGTCATTGCCCTATTAATTTGACCTGACTCAACTGCAAAAAAAACTTCATCATCAACCAGTAACTGATCATCTGCATTTGCAGTAATAACTTCATCATTTCTTAGTATTGCAAAAACTCTTAAAAGTAAATCAGGAAATAATTCAGTTAATTGTCTAAGCGGTGTATCAATAATTGGACAATTTTTTTCAACTTTTAAGGAAATAACTTTTACAAGGTCATCCGCAAAACTTATCATGTCAGTTGCACCAGGTACATGAAGTCTATTTGTAACTGCTCTGGCTATTTCTATTTCAGGAGAAATAATTACATCTATAGGCATATTATCTCTACTAAACAAGTATTGCCATTGAGGTGAAAGATAAGATTGAGACCTAATTCTTGCTATTTTAGTTGGTATGTTAAAAATAGAATGTGCAACTTGGCATGAAACCATATTTACTTCATCCTGCCTTGTAACAGCTATAATCATTTCAGAATCATTGGCACCAGATTTTTCTAAAATATCTGGCTGAGAAGCATGGCCAACGATTGTTTGAACATCAATGGTTTCATGAACTCTTCTAATTAATTCAGGATCAATATCAATAACAGTTACATCGTTATTTTCGCCTGCTAAATGTTTAGCGATACTAGCACCTACTTGCCCTGCTCCACATACAATAACCTTCATTTATGCCTCATATAAATACAGTTAATCTCTTAAAGAAGAACTAATTCCTAAAGATTTTAACTTTCTATGTAATGCTGATCTTTCCATACCAACAAATCCAGCAGTTTTAGAAATATTACCTCCAAATCTACTGATTTGTGCAATTAAATACTCTCTTTCAAAATACTCTCTAGCTTTTCTAAGGGGCATTGCTATCACCTCGCCATTACTTGAGTGTCTAAAAGATTGTGAATTACCAGAGATATCATCTACCGGAATCATTTCTGGTTTAATTGGTTCTTCACTATTTCCAGGAGCCATTATGAGTAATCTTTCAATTAAATTTCTAAGCTCTCGAACATTACCAGACCAATTTCTTGACTGTAAAACAGCTATAGCATCTTCAGACATAATTCGAGGGGCAAATCCAATGCTTTGAGCAGTACTTTCCATAAAACTTTTTGCTAAAATTGGAATATCCTCTCTTCTTTCAGCCAAGGGGGGTATCTTTATAGGCACCACCGAAAGTCTATGAAATAAATCTTCCCTAAATTTACCCTCAGTTATTTGGTTAAATAAATCCTTGCTTGAGGCACTTACAACTCTGATGTCAACAGTTACTTCATTTGAACCTCCAACCCTATAAAAGCTTTGGTCTTGCAAAACTCTTAAAATTCGACCTTGTGTCTCCATAGGCATATCAGCTACTTCATCAATAAAAAGGGTTCCTCTATGAGCTTTTTCAAGAATTCCTATTCTTCTTGGACTTTCTGGATCTTCAATACCCTCTTCAATTCCAAATAATTCTTGATCAATTGTTTCAGGAGACATTCTAGCTGAATTTAAAACTACAAAGGGACCGTCTGACCTTTTAGACTTATTGTGAACCAGTCTAGCTGCTAGTTCTTTACCAGAACCAGGCGGGCCAGAAATTAAAACTCTACTTCCTGTAGGTGCAACTTTTTCTAATGATGCCCTCATATTACTTATTGCATTGGAACTTCCTAAAATTACATCACTTCTTCCACTCTGTTGCCTTAATAGTATGTTTTCGCTTCTTAATTTTACTGTTTCTATTGCTCTTTTAACTACCATTAACAACCTTTCAGCGTTAAAAGGTTTTTCTATAAAGTCATATGCTCCTCTTTTAATGGCTGAAACAGCAGCTTCTATATTCCCATGCCCACTTATCATAACAACAGGTAGATCAGGATTTTCTAATATAATTTTATCCAGTAATTGAAGACCATCAATATCACTACCTTCTAACCAAATATCTAAAATAACTAGAGAAGGAGTAAATCTATTAATTGAATTTAGTGCAGCGCTACTATCGCCTACAGCTCTAGTCATAAAATTTTCATCTTCTAGAATCCCTGAAACTAATTCTCTTATATCAGCTTCATCATCTACAATTAATATATCATCTAAACTCATATTACTACTCAGCTGCTTTTCTTATACCAGTATAATTTTTTGATAGGTCTGATTTATTTAAATAAAATGTAAGTTTAGCTGTCGCTCCAAACTCTTTATTATTTTCTATTGTAAATAAGCCATCGTGATCTTCCATTATTTTTTTTACTATAGCTAAACCAAGACCGGTTCCTCTAATTCGAGTGGTCACATACGGTTCAGTTAATTTACCTATTAATGCCATAGGCAAGCCAGGACCATCATCATCTATAACTAAACTAATTTTGGTTTTATCATTTTTGATTGAAATTGATATGTTTCCCTTTTTAGACTTATCAGCACTTATTGCTTCTGCAGAATTTTGAATAATATTCGTTAAAGCACGTGAAACTTGCCTCCTATCACAATTAATAAATATTTCTTCATGATTTTTATGTATATGAAAATCTATACTGTGATATGCCTGTTGTTGCATAAAACATACTTCAGAAATGATTTCAACTATATTCTCTGTATCGAATTCTGGTGATGGCATCCTAGCAAAATTTGAAAACTCATCTACCATTCTGCCTATTTCATCAACTTGTCTAACAATTGCATCAGTACATTTCTCAAATGTATTTTTATCATCTTTGATTTGCACCATATATTTTTTATTTAGTCTTTCAGCAGAGAGTTTTATAGGTGTAAGTGGATTCTTTATTTCATGGGCTAATCTTCTAGCAATATCCGACCAGGCCGCTCTTCTTTGAGCAGAAACAAGTTCGGATATATCATCAAATGTAATAACATAACTTCCATCTACCGAATCATGCTTATCACCTGAGACTCTAACAAAAAACTGTTGGAAATTCCCTTTCCTATAAACAGGCACTTCACCTTCTGTTAGCTGACCATTTCTACTTATGGATAAATTAATTAAGTCTTTAAACTCTGGAAGAATATCTATAATCGGAGATCCTATAAATTTATCCTTTTCTAAATTTAAAAGTAGGCACGCTGATTTATTTGGTAGAGTAATTTTCAAGCTCTTATCAACACCAATAACTCCTGAAGAAACTCCAGCTAGAACTGTCTCAGTAAATCTTCTTCTCGTATCTAGTTGTTGATTTGCCTCTATTAATTTTTTTCTTTGATTTTCAAGTTGGGTAGTCATTCTATTAAATGCTCTTCCAAGCATACCAAACTCATCGTCTTTTTCTCCCTCCTCAACCCTCACAGACATATCTCCAGTTCTTACTCTAGCAGTTGCCATTACTAGTTGAGAGATAGGTGAAACTAATCTATTTGAAAATAATAATCCTATCAAAATAGCCATTGCCAAAAGTAGTAAAGCCATCAAAATTAATACCATTGCTAATCCAATTTCAATACTTGGACGCTCAGCTTCTAATTTTTCATAATCTTCCCTGGCTTTTCGTACTCTCTCAGCATATCCAATTACTCTGGGATCAACTAACCTACCTACGGCTAAATAAGTATCTGTAATGATATCTAACCTCATAACAGCTCTAACTCTAGCTTCATCACTTCCTCGTGCTAACACAACCTCCCCAGCTCTTGCTCTATTTAAAATATCTAATTCGAAAGGACCATCACTTGTAAGAGTTTCACTAAGTGGTGAAGCAGCCAGAATAACTTGACGTCCATCAATAACGATTGCTTCAGAAAGTCCTCTTGCTTCAGAAAAAAAAGTCAAAGCATTCTCAAAAGTTTTACGATTCCCTGACCTTAACAATGTTAGTCTATTTTGGAGTTGAGATGCTACAGCTCTAACATCTGCCTCAATACTTTTTCTATTCTCTAATATATATGCTTCTGCAATAACAACAGATTGGTTAATAGCTTTACTAGTGTTTTCACTAAACCATACCTCAACACCACTTTTTATAAATAAGGCAGAACCTAGAGAAACTAATAATGTTGGGGTCAAAGCGATCAAGGATAAAACCCAAACTAATCTTACTTGTAATCGTGAACCAGCTAATTTTCTTTTTCTTTTAAACCATAAGTCAATTAGACGTCTTACTACCATTATAACTAGTGCTATTAGAATAACGGAGTCTATAGCTAGAAAAGTTCTAACATTCTCCCTATTAAATATTAATTTTTCCAAGTCATTAATAGCTAAAAAGGTAGCAATCGCAAAAACAATTGCACAAAAAAGAAAGAAAAATGCTATATATCTCTCAAAAATTTGACCATTAGAACTAAATGATTTATTTAAAGAAAGTTCTTCAAGCTTCTCGTCTGACATATATTCTATCCAAAGGATATAATGGTTGATAAAGAGCAACATTGTTGCATTTTCGCATCAGTATGTCTAGGGAAGTATAGATATTTTTAATTCTTTAATTTTTTTTCTTAGAGTATTTCTGTTTATACCCAGTAAAAATGCCGTTTTATTTTGATTTCCGTTGGTAACTTTAAGGGAAATTTCAATAAGAGGCTTTTCTATTTCTGAAATTATTAGATTGTATAAACACTAAGGATGTAGATTTCGTTCATGATTAATTAAAAATTCATTTATTTTTTAATGATACAATTTAAGTCATTGTTTTAATTTATTTTATTTTCAATTTGAAATTTTTTTGATAAGCTATTTTTTACCATTTCTGAAGAAATTCCTTGTTCAATTTTAAGAATACTAAACTGTTTAATTAGGTTCTCTAATTCAATAATATTTCCTGATCAATAGAAATAATTATAAAGGGCATGGGTATTCTAGAAAAAATAAAATCTAAATTTTGAATATCCTTTTTTATCATTTAATATAATTCTTTTCTTAATTTAAATATATACTTTTCAGGTTTGTTTTTACAAATTTTGGACAATCTGATCTAATTACTAAATTAATAAGTTTTTTAGGTATTTCTTTTTGATAATAAAAGTATTTATTAAGATGTTTGCGCGCAACCCTTACACCTAACTCATAACCATAATGCGACAACATCTCTTCATAATGCTGGATTACTATTTTATATTGATCAAATTTTGAAATTTTATCATAGTTTATAGATCCATTTATCTTAGACAATATTTCTTGAAGAATCCATGGTCTTCCTATTGCCCCCCTTCCAATCATAACACCATCTGCTAATGAGTCTTCCAAAGCGTTATTTGCTGAGTTAATGTCACAAATATCACCATTAACTATAATTGGTAAAAAAACATTATTTTTTACTTTACTTACTTCTTTCCAGTTTGCATTGTCTTTATAAAACTGACACCTAGTTCTTCCGTGAATTGTAATTAATTTTACGCCATTATCTTCAGCAGATTTTGCAATTTTAGGTGCATTTAGATTATTTTCATCCCAACCTAGCCTCATTTTTAATGTAACGGGTAGTTTTACTGAATTTACAACTGATTTAATTATTTCATTGGCTTCGATGATGTTTCTCATTAAAGCAGATCCTGATAGTTTTCCTGTAACTTTTTTTGATGGGCATCCCATATTAATATCAATAATATCTGCACCCAATTGTTCACAGTGCTTAGCCGCTTCACTCATTAAATATGGTTCATTTCCTACTATTTGAATGATAAATAAAGAACTATTTTTGTTTCTATATAATTTTTTTTTTACTTTATCATTAGAGTAAATAATCTCTCTACTAGCCACCATCTCTGAATACGAAGGAATTGAAGTAAAAGATGAAAGTATTTTTCTGAACGGAAAATCTGTGACTCCCGTCATAGGTGCCATAAAAACTGGATGTTCTTTTATAAATTCTGATAAAATATATTTCATTAAAATTATATAATAGTAGTGTTACAAATATAATTAATATATTATAAAAAAAATATTTTTTCTACTCAATTAAATTTTTTATAAATGTATTATTAGATCTTTTAGGATTTTGAAGGGATTGAGAATTTGATTATAAGCACACTATTATTAGCTGGTGGTAAAAGCTCAAGACTAAGTAATTCAAAACCAAAACAATATTTAAAAATAAATGACTTACATATGATATGTTACTCACTCGATAAATTTTTAAATCATCCAAAAATTAATAATGTGCAAATTGTAATAAATAAGATACACAAAAAATATTTTGAAGAAGTACATAACATTTATCTATCTAAAGGGATAAATCTATCAAAACCTATAATAGGAGGGTCTAGCAGGCAAGAATCCGTTTTCAATGGGTTAAGTTTTTTATCTAAAGAGAGGAATAAACCAGATTTTGTTATCATTCATGATGTTGCAAGGCCGTTCGTATATAACCAAATAATCGATAGTCTTATTTCTGAAGTTAGAGAAAATTTAGGAGTAGTTCCGTTCATACCTATTTATGACTCTATAAAAAAATTCAATAAGGATAAAAAAAAATATGATTATATAGATAGAAATATGTTTATAAAAATTCAAACACCTCAAATATTTTGTTTTAAAAGTTTATACAAATCCAATTTAAAAATCGAAAATTTTAATATTTTTCCTGATGATTCATCTATTGCTGAAAATAATAATATGCAAATAAATTTCATTAAAGGGAATGATAAAAATTTTAAAATCACTACCAAATCTGACTTAGAAAAAGCGAATATGATGACAAGAAAAAATGACAGTAATTTAAGAATTGGTCAAGGTTTTGATGTGCATCAATTTACCAGCGGAAGTTTTGTTAAGCTGGGTGGTGTTGTAATTCCATTTTCAAAAACTCTTTTAGGAAATTCTGACGCTGATGTAGTTCTCCATTCTCTGACTGATGCACTTTTAGGTGCTCTAGGAAAAGGTGATATAGGAGAACATTTTCCGGATGACTCAAATCAATGGAATGATGCTGACTCTTCTATATTTCTAAATCATGCAATGAAATTATTGGAAAAAAATAATGGAAATATTATTAACATAGATATAACTATAATTTGTGAAAAGCCTAAAATTGATATTTACAAAATTGCTATAAAAAAACAAATTTCTATTTTAACCAAAACAAATATGAATCATATAAATATCAAAGCCACAACTACTGAAAAATTAGGTTTTTTAGGTCGAGAAGAAGGTATAGCTTGTCAAACAATAGTCTTAATTAAAAAATAATTTTAAAATGTCTAAAGAAACAAAATTTTTTTTAATACAAATTATTGTTACCTGGTTCAGAATTGGTTTATTCAAATATTTTCCGGGTACTATAGGATCTATTGCCTCGTTACCATTTGCTGCTTTAATTATTTATTTAGGCAATTATTTACTACTTGTTCTTTTTACAATATTAATTTTTATTATTGGAGTTTATCTCTCAGACAAGTACAGTAAATTAACTAATAAAAAAGACCCTTCAGAGGTAGTAATTGACGAGGTTGCAGGACAATGGTTAGTTTTAGTGTTTGTTCCATTAGATTTTAAATTATATATTTTAGCATTAGTAATTTTCAGATTTTTTGATATTGTAAAACCATGGCCAATAAGAATATTTGAAAAAAAATATGAAGGGGGTTTTGGAATTATGATAGATGATATTCTTGCTGCAGTATATTCAATATTATTGTTTATTATAATTCAAAATATGACATTAATATGAATACCAATACAGAATTAGCTAAAAAAGTTGTAGATAAATTAAATAACTTAAAAATAATGCTTACTTCAGCTGAATCTTGCACTGGGGGGCAAGTTGCATCAACAATTATTAATGTTCCAGGATCATCAAAAATATTTGATAGAGGTTTTGTAACTTATCATGATAATTCAAAAATTGAAATTCTCAGAGTTCCAGAAGAATTAATTACATCTTATGGCGCCGTAAGTAAAGAAGTTGCAATCGCAATGGCAGAAGGTGCGCTAAGTATATCTAATGCCTCTATTTCAGTTTCTTGTACGGGTATTGCAGGTCCATCTGGTGGTACACAAATTAAACCAGTTGGGTTGGTCTATATAGCTTTAATTTATAAACAAAAAAAAATTAATATCAAAAAAAATTTTGGGAATATTGGAAGATCATTAATTAGAGAACTTACAACCAAGTCCATACTTAAATTAATTTTAGATTCATAATTATTATGAAAAATAATAAATCTATTCCTTTCTTTATAACTCTGATATCTGTTACAGCTGCTGGTCCAGTAGCTATGCAATTATATATTCCTTCTGTACCAGTAATTACAAAGGATTTTCAGGTTTCTTTAGGTATTGCACAATTTGCTTTTAGTATTTCTTTAGTTACCATGGCTATTTCAATGCTATTTTATGGACCACTATCTGATAAATATGGAAGAAAATTTATTTTAATATGTGGTATTTTAATTTTTATAATTGGATCTTTTATTGCTCTATACTCAAATAATATAATTTCTTTAATTTTAGGAAGAATTATTCAATCAATTGGTGGCGCTGGAGGTCTCGTTATATCCAGAGCCATAGTTAGAGACATATATGGACCTAAAGAAGCTGCCAGGGTTTTGGGAACATTAATTACAATTTTTATTGCTGCACCTATGTTAGCAGTAATTGTAGGAGGTTTTTTATCAGATTACTATGGATGGAGATCTATTTTTATTTTAACTATTTTTATAGGAATAATAATTTTATTATTAATTATTTTCTGCCTTCCAGAAATGAAAAAAAAAGAAAATGAAATTACTGATATTAAATCAACATTTTTAGCATATATGAAACTTCTAAAATCGCCTATTTTTTTAGGCTTTGCTATGCAAGGCGCTTTTGCACCTGGTGCGTTCATGTCCTTTATGGCAGTTGGTCCATATTTAATGATTATTAATCTCGAAAGACCAGCCTCTGAATTTGGAATATACTTTGGCATTGTTACGTTAATCTTCATGTTTGCTAACTATATAGGAGGAAAATACTCGAGACAAATTGGTATAGAAAAAATGGTTTTAATTGGAGCTATAATTTCTGTAATTGCAGGAATATCTGGCTTAACATTATATCTTTATCTTGGTTTATCAGTTTTATTAATGTTTACTATTCAAACATTGAGTTCTATTGGAAATGGTATAGCTATGCCAAGCTCTCAAATTGGTGCAATGAATGTAAAACCAAGTATTTCTGGAACTGCTTCTGGTGCTGCAGCGTTCTTTCAAACAATCATGGGAGCAATTTTTGCTCAAACAGTTTCAAGTATTGATTATAATATGGCTCTTATTCTATTTATAGCTACTTTGATTGCGGCTATAGGTGCTATACTTTTTGGTTCTATTCCTATGATAAAAAAATTAAATAAATATGGAGAATTAAATTGAAAGCAATAATAGTTGAAGAACCAGGAGATTATGATGTTTTACAATTAAAGGAAGTAAAAGAACCAGTTCCAAAAATTAATCAAGTAAAAATAAAAATAGCTTACTGCTCTCTTAACCCATTAGATACTCATTCTCGTGCAGCTAGGGTTTCATGGAACGCACCCAAAATGCCTTATACTCCAGGATATGAATACTCAGGTAGGATCATACAAATAGGTGAAGGTGTAGATAAAGATTTGTTAGATAAAAAGGTTGCTGTTATTGGTCAATGGGGAGGAAATGCTGAGTTTGCAATAGCCGATACAAAAACTTTAAAACTAATTCCAGAATATATAGATTGGAAAGTTTCCTCTTGTATTTCAACATGTGGGCCAACCGCTTGGCATTTAGTTAATTCAACAGGAAAAGTAAAAAAAGGTGATAACGTTTTAATACATTCAGCTGCTGGCGCGGTTGGTATTCTTGCTTGTCAAATTGCTAAATCAAATGGTGCAATAGTATATGGTCTTACTGGAAGTGATATAAAATGTAATTATGCAAAAAATTACGGATATGATTATTTAATTAATAGAAATAAGAAAAATTGGTCTGAAGAAATAAATAAACTGTCTGGTGGAAAAGGGATAGATATTATTTTTGATGGTGTAGCAGGAAATGAAGCAATATATAATTATCAAGTAATAGCTCCGCTTGGTAATATTATTTACCTTGGTCAAACAGCTGGGCCGCCTCCAGAAATAAATATTTCTAACATAATATCTAAATCATATAGTGTAACTGGTTTCGTCCAATTCTTTCATCAAATCAAATCAAATTTTATTGAAGATAAAGAACTTTACTCTAAAATTTCTAAAAACGAATGGAAAATCCCAATAAATAAAATTGCAACTTTAGAAGAGGTACCTATCCTACATAAACTGTTTGAGGACAGGCAACTAATGGGTAAAACACTAATTAAAATTGGAGGAGATATTTAAATTTATAACTATCTTTTACCATAGATATCTTGAGCCCTTAATTCAAATGCATCAATCATTTTTTCAACAGCTCTATTAAATACAGTACCAATAATCTTTTCGAAAACTATAGATTTAAACTCAAAATCAATATCAAAATATACCTCTGTAGAATTAGAATCGGTATTACTTACAAACCTCCAATTATTATACATATATTTGAATGGGCCATCTAAATATTTTACAATTATTTCGTCTGGATAATTATATTTGACTTCAGAGGTAAACTTTTCCCTAAACATCTTAAAACCTATAACTAAGTCGGCGATAATCAAGTTGTTATCATTCTTATTAATTCGAGAAGCAACACACCATGGAAGAAATTCAGAATATGATTCAATATCCAATACCAAATCACATAATTCTATTTTGGTATATAAAAGTTTCTTTTTTTTTGATAGTTGAGGCAATTTATTAATTAATTTGATTAGCTGTATTATTTTTTTTAAGTTTAATGAAATCTTCACCTGCAAAAAAGGATGAACGGGTCATTGGTGA
>PTLN01000004.1 GCA_002938125.1 Alphaproteobacteria bacterium MarineAlpha2_Bin1 | reverse complement strand
ATTGGAAGAATAAGAGATATACAAATACATCCTGACAACGGAAAAATATATTTATTGAGTCAAGACTCTTTGTGGTGGATGGAAAAAAATTAAATTATAAATAACCCCATAAATTTGGTAACCAGAGAGCTAATGCAGGGAAACATGTCACAAGTGCTAATCTAACTAAATCTGCACCCGCAAATGGGGCTATGCCTTTAAATATTGTCGTGATAGGAAGATGTTTTGCCATTCCGTGCATAACAAAAACATTCATTCCAATTGGGGGCGTTATCATACCTATTTCCATTACAATTACATTTATGACTCCCCACCATATTGGATCGAAGCCTAAATTAACTATTAGGGGAAAAACAAATGGAAGTGTAATTACCATTGCAGCAACGGTATCAAAAATACTTCCTAGTATAATAAACATTAGATATAAAAGAATAAGTATGATGTATTTGTTAAGTCCTAGATCTTCAATACTACTTACTATTGATTCTGGAAGTCCAGAAAGTGTCATAAAGAATGAAAAAATATGTGCACCAATGATAATCACATAAATCATACCTGTAGTGCTAGCAGCATCAATAAGTGTCTCAAGAAATGAATTCCAAGTGATTTTTTTTCTAAATAAAGCAAATAGAAAAGCAATCACTACTCCGACTGACGCTGACTCAGCCGGCGAAAAAACTCCAGTATACAAACCTACTGAAACAATTATTGCTAAAGTTAAAACACCCCACGAATCCCTTAAGATCTTTAATCTCTGGCTCCATGGCAATCTTGGCCCAGGTGGCCCCATTTCAGGTTTTATAAAAACTATAGCTCTTATTGCAAAAAAATACACAATTATAGACAGCAAGCCAGGGATTAACGCTGCAGCGAATAGACCTATTATAAATTGTTCAGTTAAAATTCCATAAATAATCATCACTATAGAAGGAGGAATTAACATTCCTAAGGTTCCACCTGCTGCGATACTTCCGGCTGATAGCATGGGCGAGTATCCCCTCTCAGCCATTTCTGGTAATGCTATTCTTGTCATCGTTGCTGTTGTTGCAATTGATGATCCACTCACAGATCCAAAACCACCACAAGCACCAACAGTAGCCAGAGCGAGACCTCCTCTTAAATGACCGAAAAAGGCATATGCTAATCTATACAAATCTTGGGCAAGTCCGCTTAAGTTAGCAAAAGCGCCCATAAGGATAAAACTTGCTACGACAGCTAAACCTTCACTAGTAACAACTGACCTACCCTCTGCACCGAAAAGCCCATACGCAGGTCCAAAACCAATCAAGTAACCGATGGTAATAAACCCTGTTATTCCCATCGAAACACCAATGGGAACATGCAAAGCAATAAATATAAATAAAAGGACTAGCCCTAGAATACCGATCAATATTGGTGACATATTACTTATTCTCTAGTTGTTGTAACATCATTCTTATCAAAGTTTAATTTTTCAAAAAAAACAGACTTTATATTCTTAAAGATTATCCAAATTTGAACAGGTAAACAAAAAATAATAATGGTTGTTGCTATCCACCACCAAAAAGCTACAGGAATTTTTTCAACACCAGTTGTTCTATTATTAGCTTGTATATCTATTCCCAGCAAAAAAAATTGTGAGGACAGAAAATAAAAGAATATAAGAGTAATAATCGAAGCAAATAATTCTAATATTTTTTTACTTGTTGGACCTAATGCAGCACCTAGAAACTCAATACTAACATTTTTTTTATGAAGTAAGACTGCAGGAAAAGTAGCGCAAATTATTATTGGAAAAGAAATCAAACCCCAATCGCCGAAACCTGGAATACTTGGAAGTAATAGCCATCGCATGAGAGCATCATACATTGTAAGGAATGACATAAAAATCAGGAAAACAAAACCTACAGTAGCAATGACCTTGCAAATAAGATCAATACGATACTGTAGGTTTTCAATTATTTTCATTTAATTAATTACATTAAAAAGTGATCGACTACTACTCGCCTCTCATTTCCTTAAGCATTTTTTTAGCAGCCTCGAATACTTTTCTATTCTGAGAAGTTTGATTTGCCCACTCCTCCCAGACAGCTTTAGCTCCATTTTCATAATTTTGAAGTTCAGCCTTTGTAAATGTAACCATTGTGTGCTTGCCCTCATCTTTTATCATCTTACGAAGATCAATACCAGCTTTAGCATAGGCTCTTCCAGAATCTTCAGCTACCATTAGTCCAGCATTATCTTGAAGAGCTTTCTGTTCATCTGAAGAGAGACCTTCCCATGTTTTTTTATTCATAAGAAGCATAAAGCCTAATGTGCCAACTGGAACATCTACTGTGTGCGTGACCAATCCAAAAGACTTGAATGTCTTCATACCTGACCAACCCTGAATTCCTGCAGATAATGTTCCTCTATTTAATTTATCATTCATATCTTTTGTAGCAGCTGCCTCCGGAATGGCACCAAGTGTTTTGAGCCACATACCTTGGGTGGCACCAATAATGCGAACTTTTTTATTCTTTAAATCTTCAAGTTTTGAAATTGGTTCTCTTGAAAATATTGAGGCAGGCTCTCCTGCAAACATTCCAACTAGATGTGTATCTTCAAAACCAGATAATAATCCCATTTCGTGTAATTTCCAACTAACAACAGATGCCTCCCTAGCGGTTCTAAAAAAGAAAGGCAATTCTACAACTTCTAACTCTGGAAATTGGCCTGGTGTATATCCAGACATTACCCATGCAACATCCGCGACACCCGCTTTAACAAGGTCATATTGCTGGAAAGGACTTTTTCCAAGTGATCCACCCCAATATGCTTTTAATTCCTTATCAGAACCTATCTTTTTCAATGCCTCATTAGCTCTTTCCATCCAAGGCATAATTACAAATCTGCTTCCAAAGCCTTTCGCTGAAACAAAAGATCCTACTTTTATCTGGTCTGCACTTGCAACTGAAACAGATACAGTCAGAAATATAACAGAAAAAACAGGTATAAATAATTTAATTAAAAAATTTTTCATTCTTATCCCCCTAATACTAAATTATTGGTCGTATGGTAAATCAATAAGAAAAATATTCAAGTTTTTGAAGTATAATAATTTATATAAACTAATAAATAACTAAATTTATTCAATAAATTTATCTATTCTATTGACTCAGCGTATCTGACAGACTCAATCATAGATGAATTCATAAGATAACTTTTCATGAGTTTTCTGCTTGAAGTAATTCTCAGAAAATCATCCATTATTTTTCTTCGAACTTTTGGATCAGTTTGACGCATTCTTTTATGATTTGCATCCGATAGGCTGTGCACATATTCAGTCGCAATAGTTTTACGTTGTTTTGTATAAAGGTCAAAAAGAGAATTATCCTGTCCATGCCAGACCTTAAAAAGTTTTTCAGATAAATTTATTGCATCATGCACACCACAATTCATACCTAAACCTCCATTTGGTGAATTTAAATGGGCAGCATCACCTGCAAGCAAAACTCTCCCTATATTAAATGTCTCAGTTACTCTTTGATGTGTTTGATACATACCCCTGGCTAAAATATTATATTTCTCTCCTGGTCTAGAATATATTTTTTGAAAGTGGCTCTCGAGCGAATCATCTGATAATGCATCCTCTGGAGACTGACCTTTTATTGGCGTTATTCCCGATCTCCAACGGTCTGGAACTTTCAAAAGGCTAAAATTACTTTTTTCGGTCCAAATATAATTTACACCAGATAATCCATCATAAAAATTTTCAAAAGGAAAATCAGTTATTGCTACCATAGTAAGAACAGGATAAGTTTTACCTTGAAAACCTAAGCCTAATTTTTTTCTTATTAGAGAGTGACCTCCATCACAGCCAATCAAGTACCTACCTCTATCAATGATCTCCTCTCCATCAGATAAAATATATACGTCTACACCTTCTTCATCTTGATGAATATCAAAGACATCACAGTTAAGAAATAAATTTGCATTATCTAAACTTTGAAATTCTTTTGATAAATATTTAACAACATGAAACTGCTCACATTGAACTCTATAGGGGTGATTTGTCTCTCCCTCTAAAACATTTAAATCAAAAACAGCTTTTTCACCAGTATCTTGATATCTATACTGCCAAGAGGGAGTAATACTACCTTTACTTATTATTATATCTGAAATGCTATGCTCATCCAGCATGTCTAAAGTAGCAGGATGCCATGTTGAGGCCCTCAAATCTTTAGGAATTTTTATCCCTTTCTCGTAAATTGATACACTAATACCCTGCTTCGCAAGCCAGAAACCAGATATTAAACCTATAGGACCTCCTCCGACAATAATCACCTTGTCATTATCTATCTTTTGCATTTAACACCTAAGAAAATTAATGTTTAAGAAAATTATAAACATAGTATACAAAATAAAAAATAAAGTGGATAATTATATTTATTTATTTTAATTGACTAACCGGAGAAATGATTTGTCTAAAAATAAAATCAGAGTTGCCGCTGTTCAGTTTGGTGTAGGTGATAAAGTAGAGGAAAACCTTGAAACATCTCTGAAGATGATTACTAATGCATCAAAATGTAATCCTAGTTTAATTGTTTTACCTGAATTTATTAATCATTGTTCATGGTATGAAAATCAAGATCATTGTTACTCTGTTGCTGTTGAAATTGATGGTTACTTTTTAGATGAAATAAGCAAAAAAGCATCAAATTACGAAATTTTTATAGTTGTAAATTGTACCGTTAGAAGAGAAGAAAATAAGGTATCAGGAACAAATATCTTATTTGGCCCCAATGGAAATATCCTAGCACAAAGCGATAAGCAAGTTTTAATGGGAAATGAAAATAATTTTTTAAAACGTTCAGAAACTTTGGGCCCAATTATTAATACTTCAATAGGAAATATAGGTATGTTTTCTTGTATGGATGGGGTTATGTACGAAACTCCTAGATGTATTGCATTAAGAAATGCTCAAATAATGTGTAATACGCTAAACTCTTTTGCAAGTGATGAAGCATCTCTCCACATACCTGTTAGAGCCGCAGAAAACAAAGTTTTTGTTATTGCAAGCAACAAATCAGGTGCTTTAGTACCTGATTTTGCAATTAATGATTTAGCTTCCAAATTAAGGATTGATCCTGATAAATTAAATGGAGCTGGAGAAAGTCAAATTGTTGATCCTGATGGAAATATTTTAGCTAAGGCACCTTTAGAGGGAAACCATGTAATTTGGGCAGATATTGATATAAAAAAGGCAGACTTTAAAATTAGACCAGATAATACAAATATTTTTAAATCTAGAAGACCTAAAATTTATAAACCAATAGCAAAGAAACCTAAAAGGAAAGAAAAATATAGCAATATCGAAAACATTTCAGTTGCAGTTATTCAACCAGATATATCAGGTGAAAATTTTTCAAACGACATTTTCAATGAAATAAAAAATTTATCAAATTCATCTGTTAAGTTAATTGTATTACCTGAACTTTTCTATTTAAGTAAAAATGAGAAAATTTCAAATTTCAATAAAATAAACATAAAAACAAAAGAAATTATTTCAATTATTACCAAGGCTCTATCTAATTCAGATACTAAAGTTGTTATGAGTGTTGTATCAAATAACAGTACTTCCCATGAGGGAATTATGATTAGTAATCTGGGAATAATTATGAGACAAAAGCAACTTCACATCTGTGAGCGTCATAAATGGTCCACATCTTTATCAGATCAGGTAAATGTTTTAGACTTAGATTGGGGAAGAATTGGAATAGTTGTTGGTGGAGACTCCATTTATCCTGAAGTTTACCGTTTGCTAGCATTAAAAGATGTAGACATAGTTGCTGTTACTTCAAAAATTTTAGAAGATTGGGAAATACGATATGGATTCATTGAAAGATCAGCTGAAAATAGAATGGCACTTATAGTCGCTAGCACACCATCTATAAATAAAACAAGTATGATCATAGCGCCAAATAAAGACTTTACATTATGGACGAAATGGGAAAGACCATTTGATGGAAGTATTAATGAACCTACTAGTACGATAGCTGAAAACAATTTTGGTACTACAATTGCTGATATAAATCCATCTGCTTCAAATAACCGTGATGTAACACTTCACACAAACGTCGTGGAAAGCAGACCATGGAAATTACTTGACCCGTTAATTCAACATAATTAAAAAGGTTTAAATAAACCCAATGCTGTATTTAAAACAACAATAATCCATATTGACCAAATCCAGGGTTTTCCTCTAATAATTAATGAGGAAATAACTTGTTCAACTTCAGGGGAAGAACCTTCAGAAATAAGTTTTTCAAAAGCCAGACCAAATGGTTTAAACATTACATTTACCACAATAAGAATCCCTACTGTTATAGCAAACAATCCTAGTTTAACTTTTAACCAGTTTTCAGTAATAAATAAATCTGTGAATAAGGAAAAAAGAACAGCAAAAGACACAATAAATAATAATAACCAATTCCAAAAATTTTCATAAGGTAAAAGTTTTTTTCCCCATTTAGGAGCAGTTGGTCTGTGAATAGTCCAAATTAACCAAGCCCATAAAAAACCTATAGCCCAAAATAAAACTAGCCACTCATAACTTAAGGGCACCAAACCTTTTAAACTAGCAATCGTCATTCCTGAGGGAAGAATTAAAGTCATTGAGAGTCTGGGAAAAATATCAACACCCTGAAGAACTCTTGCTAGAACTGCCCTTTGTGATGGCGAGTACTCTTTATTTAGGATGAGTGTGGCAGCATAATAAGTACCCATATCTGCCCCAAGCCAGAAAGCCATCAGCAAAATATGTATAAAAATAAAAAATGTTATATAGTCCATAGTTTAGTAAGAAGTCCCCATAATATTTATTAAAATAAAATAAACTATATGTTAGATTTGTGTAAATAGTGAGATTTATGAAATGAAAAAAAAAAATAAGAGAATTGCGATAGTTACTGGATCTGCAAAGGGTATTGGGAGAACAATAGCTGAGAAGTTTTTAGAAGAAAATATTTATGTTATTTTAGCTGATATAAATGACGATGAACTGAAAAAGACTTCATCAGAAATTGACCCCTATAAGGAAAATACAGAATCGGTCAAACTTGATGTAAGCTCTGAAAATGATTTAGAGAAATTAAAAATATTTGTTGAAGAAAAATTTGGTTACCTGGATATTTTAGTTAATAATGCAGGCATTGCTCCTAATAGATTAATTGAAGATCAGCTATTACATGAATGGGAAAAGGTTATTAAAGTAAATTTAACAGGAACATTTCTATGCTCAAAAATGGCTATAGAATTGATGAAAAAACAGTCTGATAAAATTAAGTATATTTTAAATATTACGTCTATATCAGGTTCAGTAGGATCAGTAGGAAGGAGTGCGTATGGTGTTTCAAAAGCAGGCATTATTCAACTTACCAAACAAATGGCAGTTGAATTAGCAGAGTATAACATACTTGTAAATTCTATTTCACCAGGTCCAGTAAATACTGATCTTACAAATAATTCTCAAGAGGCTTATGAAAATTATATATCTAGAATACCTCTTAAAAGATTTGCTGAAAAAAATTCTATTGCAACTGCTGCCGTATTCCTAACTTCTAAAAAATGTGACTTTATAACAGGGCATACCCTTAATATTGATGGAGGTTTTTTAGCAGGAGGTATTAATTTTACAAAAAATGATTTAAGAAATTAATATCAGGAGGATAAAATGGAAAGTATTAAATACCAGGAAAACTTTTGGAGAAACCCAAGCAATCTTAGAAGAGATTATACTGACTGTAGATTTGGTCAAATTCATTATAGGATTGTATCAAATAAAAATTCAAATAAAAAACCATTAGTATGTTTTCACTTAAGCCCAAACTCCAGTAGGGTCTATAACCCAATAATTTCTATTTTAGGGGAAAAGAGGATATGTGTTGCTGCAGATACTCCAGGTTTTGGAGATTCAGATTCACCAAATCATTTGCCTAAAATCCAAGACTATGCGGCCGCCATGGGTGATCTAATTGATAATCTAGATTTTAATGAAATTGACGTTATGGGCTATCATACTGGAAGTAAAGTTGCCCTAACCCTAGCATTACAAAGGCCCACACAGATTAAAAAAATTATTCTTATTTCTGCACCCGTATATACAGAGAAAGAACTTGAAAATCAAAAACGAAAAATGGGTCATATTGGAGTAGATAAGATACTTGACGATGGGAGTCATTTGAAAAAAAGATGGTCCGGCCACCTTAGATGGGTTGATAAAGATGCTCCTATAATATTCACTCACAGAGAAGTCGCAGAATCACTTAAAGGTGGTGAAAATTCATGGTGGGGACACAGAGCAGCTTTTGAGATTCATCATAAAGACTTGCTCCCAAAAATAGAGCAGCCAATTCTAATTTTATGTCCCAATGATGATTTGTTAGAACCAACACTTAGATCTGAGAGACTATTAAATAATGGGAAATTAATTAGACTTGATGATTGCTCTCATGGCATGTTTGAAACAAAAAGTAAAAAAATTTCAAAGATTATTGAGAAATTTTTAAACTCCAAGCTTGAAAATCATCCATTAACTAAAAAGATAGTAACACCACAGGTAGAACCACAAAATAGAAAAAAAATTCAAAAAAATTATATGGATTCTCTATACGGCCAACTTCATTACCGAAAAGCTGGTAATAAAGCATCATTACCACCTCTTATATGTTTACATATGAGTCCTAACTCAGGAAAAATCTATGAAACATTTATGAAAGAAATGAGTAAAGACAGAGTTGTATTTGCACCAGATACTCCAGGATTCGGAGAGTCTGATCCACCATTTGAAGAACCATCTATAGAGGATTATGCCAAAGTTACGGCTAATTTTATTGATAACCTTGGTTATAAAGAGATTGACTTAATTGGATATCACACAGGATCGATAACATGTGTTGAATTAGCTAATTATCGACCAGATTTGGTTAGGAGAATTATTCAAATTTCCTGTCCTATTTATACTGAAGATGAATTAGAAGTAAGAAAAAATAATTACAAAAGGCAACCAATAGAAATAAATGGTGACCACTTAATTAATAAATGGAAATTCATGTTACCATTTTATGGTAAAAAAACTCCTCGTTCTATTTTGGTTAGAAACTTCACAGAAGGTCTAAGAGGTGGTCCTTTTTCTCATTGGGGACATAAGGCAGCTTTTAACTATGATTTAAAACATAGCATACAAAAAATAGACAACCGTATTTTGATAGTAAATCCTAACGATGATCTTGTAAAACAAACCCCAAGAGGCATAAATTACGCAAAAAATGCAACTTTATTACAAATTGAAGATTACGGTCATGGTTTCCTTGATATTATTACAAAAGAGTTTGCCTCAAAAGTTAGGGACTTTCTTGCTAAAAAATAATTTTAAGCAAATCTAAAGTTTAACTTTATTTTCCTGTATTATTGTTCTTTGGAAACACCTATCATCCTTGAACCAATGCCATGTTCTAGTCCTATAAATATCATCCGCGCTGATCTGTATAAGTTCATATAAATAGGAAGTGGGTATATCTTTTCTTGTCCATGTTAAGGCTAGGGAACGATCATCTAATTCCCAAACTGATCCGTATATTCTATCATTATCAAACCATACTTTTTTATTTTTATATTTCCCAGCAAAATGTATCTCCTCTTTCTTACCATTTTCCCATGTATATTTATTAACCTGATAATATGGGTAGGGACCATTCTCAGGGAAACTACAAGATAATTGCGCTCTATGGGTGTCAATAATCTCTCCTTCTATATTTAAATGAATGTAACTTCCATCCCAATCACCCTCATGCCTACACATAACCGGCATCATTTTTTTAATTTCACTCATATTTTACTCCCTATACTTAGTAAAATAATTAAATATTAAATTTTACACAAGAGACATTCGTTTTCACCTTTGCATTAATTAATTTAGAAGGTTAGAATAATGGTTATATTATGATACTAGTTGGGAATAATAAATGACAAAATATGTTCAACATGGCTTAAAAATAAAATCTAAACCAGATGAAATAGCTAGACAAAATTTTATGTTAAACATGAGAAGTTATGTTATGCTTGATATGGCAACCGGTATGAAAAAAATTTATGACCATAATATCGAGCCTAATTTTAAAAAAATAAATAAGAGAAAACCTAAAAATGGCGATGAAATACATAAAACAATTAAGAAAAATACATATTTCAAGTTTTATTCCTCTATCAGGTGCAATGCTCAAGAAATGGTATTTAGATCTGTAATTCCTCCAATTGAAAGGTCAATGCAAGACCTAAAAAAAAAGGCTAAGCTACTCTCAAATTCAAAAAAAACTCAAGGTAGTTTACATATTGATAGAAATCTAACCATACCAAAAAGTGTATCTGCAATAGATGTCCACCTTATGCCTGGGTGTTATCACTCTGAACATTCAGAAAGTGATTTATCACAAGGGGCTCTTTATGATAATGGGGTCTCAGTATTTAGTATGGGATTTTTTGGTGACAAGCTAGATGATATTGGTAGTTCAATTTCACTTTTTATTAAAAAGAAATATCCAAATTTTAAACCACTGAAAATTTTAGATCTTGGTTGTACTGTTGGCCATAATACTCTGCCTTGGGGTCAAGTGTACCCAAAATCAGAGATACATGCAGTTGATGTAGGAGCTCCAGTATTAAGATATGGACATGCAAGAGCTCAATCAGAAGGAGTTAGTATACATTTTCATCAACAAAATGCAGAAAAAACTACTTTTGAAGATAATAGTTTTGATCTAGTTTTTTCCTCAATGTTTTTACATGAGGTGCCAAAAAAAGGGATCAAACAAATTATAAAAGAAGCTAAAAGGCTTCTTAGACCTGGTGGCCTAATGCTTCATATGGAACTACCCCCAAATAAAATGCTGGACCCTTATAATAGTTTTTACCTTGATTGGGATAGCTATTATAACAAAGAACCATTCTATAAACCATTCAGAGATATGAATCCTGAGGAAGTCTGTTCTGATGCCGGTTTTTCAAAAAATAAATTTGTTCAATTTATAATTCCTAGTATTGGACAGTTTGGAAAGAAAGAAATTATAAAATCTGTCAACTCTCAGACTGGTAATGTTGACGACAGAACAGGTCGTTTTACTAAAGGTATTCATTGGTATTGTTTTGGATCATGGAAATGAATTATGTCAGAAAGTGATAATAAGATTCGTTATTCTGTAAGAGGAAAGAAATCTAGATTTTTTGAGTCAGATGGTGTTGATGAATTAGTTGCCATATGTATGTCTATGGCTCAGGAGCTCTGGGTAGTTAAGGAAGAGTTAGCACTCTTAAAAAATTTAACTATGAAAAAAGGGTTATTAACAAGAAAAGAATTAGAAAACTTTAAATTTACAATCAAGCAAAAAACAGAATTAGATAAAGATAATAAAGATTTTATAGACAGAGTTTTCTTCACACTAAGAGAAAGTGTTGAAGCGGTTGATTCTAGCCATGATGAACCACCCACTCCACCTATTCCATAAACTGGTAATATTTCTTAATAAATAAATCTATCTCATAGGCCATTTTTCTAGGCTGGTCCTGACTGAGTCTGTGATTACAGTCACTGATAGTTTTTTCATGGCTTATATCTATCATATCGGATAATTTTTTTGAGTTTATCTCTGGAAAAACATCCGACCTCTCTCCACGAAGTATTAAAGTTGGACACTTTATAGCTATCTGATCCCATATTTCTCTTTCTAATTCAGACTCAGTTATTTTTACACCTGGGGGATAATATAACCATTGATATTGATTATTTTCTAACAATTCAAAACTATACTTTGAATAATGATCTTTCATTTCATCTGACCATAATTCACTAAATGGCATAGAATTTCTTGCAACTTCCATACTTTCAAATTGAAAAGAGTTCATAATTTCCATTTGAACCTTATTACTTATTTTTTTATCAAGAGATAATCCAGGGTCTGCAACAACTAACGCTTTAACTAAATTTTGAAATTTAGATGCAAATAAAATAGCAATATTGCCCCCTGTAGCTGCACCAACCAAAATAATATTTTTTAAAGATAATTTATTACAGAAAATCTCAAGATCTTCCAAGTAATTACTTATTAGATAACCATCTTCTGGGTAATCAGATAATCCATGACCCCTTGCGTCCCAGGCGATAAACCTATTTTTAAGGCAGCTTTCATTAACGACAAAGTCCCATACTCGTGAATTTGTTCTATTAGGATGCAGAAGAATAATTGGAGGGTCTTCTCCCCCCCAATCTAAATAATGAATAGACAGATTATCAATAGTTATTCTTTTAGATTCTGGTGTTTTTATAGTTTTTTCCATTATTTTTACTAAAAAATTATATTGAATTATAATAGGATTATTAAAAATCAACAATTATTTTATATGAAATTATTATGAATGATAAGCCTACAAATATTTTAGTCATAAAATTAAGTGCTCTAGGTGACTTCATTCTATCTACAGGACCATTTAAAGCTATTAGGAATTATCATAAACATTCTAATATAACTCTTTTAACTACCTCTTTTTTTGCTCCTATTGCGGAAAAAACAGGTTGGTTTGATAATATACATATAGATAAAAAACCTAAAGCCTATGAATTTAAAGAATGGCTTAAACTGAGAAAATTTTTCAATGGAAATAACTGGTCTAGAATCTATGATCTTCAACACAATGATAGAACAAGTATTTACTATAGATTTCTTAGTAAACCAAAACCTGAGTGGTCAGGAATAGAAAAAAATTGCTCTCATAAGCACAATAACCCTGATCGAGATATGCTTCATACAATTGAAAGGCAAATAGAACAGCTTGAAATTGCTGGAATAACAAATGTTCCAGACACAGATATTTCATGGTTAAAGGAAAATATTGAAGTTTTTAATTTGCCAGAAAATTTTAGTTTAATCGTTCCAGGTGGTGCTTTTCATAGAAAAAATAAAAGGTGGCCAGAACAAGAATATATTAAACTTGTAAAATACCTTTTAGAAAAAAATATTACTCCAGTTCTTATTGGAACAAACAGCGAGCAGGATATAACAACAAAATTATCAAATGTTTCTTCAAAAATAATCAATCTTACTAATAAAACATCAATTGGTCATATTGCAAGTTTGGGGAGAAAAGCTAAATTATCTGTTGGTAATGATACAGGACCCATGCATATATTATCCGCAACTGGATGTCCTTCTCTAGTAATATTTTCAGAAGAATCCCGACCTTCAGAAACTGCTCCAAGAGGAAAACTAACCGAAATCATTAAAAGTAAAGATATTAAAAAACTATTTTTTGAAAATGTCTTGGGAAAAATTGAAAAACTGTTAGAATAATAAAAAACTATTGAGAGGGAAAAATGCCAAATCCTACATTAACTCGTGTAAAAAAAGATGCGATGCCAGAGAATATTAAAAATGATTTTGATAAAGCTCTTAAAATCAGAGATGATGCTACATTCATGGAGATCGCAGCAAATGCTCCAGAAGTTTATGATTGGTATAAGGAAAGTTTTTACGGTAAAATATTCTATGGTGGTAGAGTAGATGTGCGGTCAAAAGAGTTGCTTAGATTAAGATTATCAATGACACATGGTTGTGCTTTTTGCAACAAAGGAAACAAAATTGCTGCACACGAATCTGGTGTTACTGAAGAACAAATCAAAATGATCCTAAATGAAAATGCAGGGTGTTTTAATGAAAAAGATAAGTCTATCTTAGAATTAGCTGACCAAATAGTAATACCAAATATGAACGGAAACCTTGACAAAAAATTATACTCTAAATTAAAGAAATTTTATAACGATGCAGAGATTTTTGAACTTGGTATAGCAGCTGGAATACTAACTGGAATGGCAAAGTTTTTATTTGTATACGACTTAGTTGAAAAAGAGGATAATTGCCCTATAAATCCATTATAATTTTTTAAGAAATTGACTTTTTATTTTTGTATTTCATATCCCCATCCCATCTATTTCCAATATCAATTTTAATATTAAATTGATCACAAGATTTTAGGGCTATATGATTAACAATATCTTCGATAGATTTAGGTTTATTATAAAAAGCTGGATCAGGAGGCAAAATTATAACTCCGAGCTTTGACAATTTAAGTAAATTTTCTAGGTGAATCTGAGACAAAGGAGCTTCTCTAGGCAGTAGAACTAACTTTCTATTTTCTTTGATTATAACATCTGCAGCTCTATGAATTAAATTTTCACTTATGCCGTTTGCAATAGCTGCTACCGTTCTCATTGAACATGGAGCTATAATCATACCATCTGTAAGAAAAGAACCGGATGATATGGCCGCACCCATTTCCGATTGAGAGTAACTGTAATCTGCTAATTCTCTAATTTCAGATATTGAGAAATCAGTTTCATATTCAAGTGTTTGTTGTCCCCATTTTGACACTACTAAATGTGTCTCAACACCATTTAAATCTTTTAAAATCTCTAATAAACGAATTCCAAATATTGAACCAGATGCACCAGATATTCCAATTATAATTTTCATGAATAAAACCAACTTTGTTAAAATTTAAACCCATGATCGGCTAAATCATCCCAAATTTCATAGGACTCTATCTTTGTGGAAATATTATCAAACTTTATTCTTTCAATAAACCTAATATTTTTATATTTTTTTCTTTCATAATCTATACCAGAAACCCAACCATTCAAAAATATGACCTGAAACTTATTATTTTCTATCAAATGAATTTCAGATATCATCCTCTTACGAGATTTTTTTTGTTTATCTAAATATTTACCAAAATCCTTACTTGTAATTAATTTTTTTCCTGGCAAGGTTGCAGTAAATTTCTTATCTAAAGTCGAAAACCTTAGATTATATTCTCTTAAATCTAAGGAATAAATAAATTCTAATACTTCTGAATTTATGGGCAAATCTATCTGATTAGTTTTAAAACTTGTTTCGTCTATTTCTGGAACTGGATAATTATTATCCATTTGATTATGAATTGCATAGTCGTTCCATACTTCTTGCCTTACAAATTTTTCATTTAATAAAATAAATTTATCTATATATCTTATATCATGAAATTTTTTGTTATTGAGCGTTCTTCCAAAAAGTTTTCCTCTTACATAGATTATTTTTGAAGATATTTTTTTAACTTCTTCAAAAGACTCGAAAGTTTTGAAAACAGATATTTGTCTTTTTTTTCCATAATATATCAGCTCATCTAAATATTGAAACTTCATTGAGCCAGGAAAAATCATTCTAAAATCATTTGAAAGCATATTTTTTGCTTGTTCAATTTTTCTATTTTCCATCAATTTTAAATAATTATAAACTAATATAGAATCAGAATTTAGTTTTTCTATTTTTATGGGCATAAACATAACCTTGATTAATTTTACTCTTCATCAGCTCCTAATAATGTTGCAAGGGAAGAAAATATCCAAAACCAAAAAAAACAAATACCAACCATTAAAATGACTATTCCTGGAAGAATTAGGATAGAAAGCCCTAATTTAGACAACCATAATTTACCAATAGCGAAATACCACCATATTGACATTGCTATCACTAAGGAAGAGACTAAACCTGAAATTAATAGAGCAACACCTATTCGCCAGGAAAAATATCGATTTTCGTCCACTTATTCGCCTTTTTATAAATACAGCCATATAGGCTCGTTTCGTTAGCATTTATTGTATGTTAAAATTTAATAAAATGCATTAGAATTTGATTAGGAGCAATTTTAATGGGAATGACAATATCAGAAAAAATTATTGCTAAGTCAGCTGGTGTTGATTTTGTTAGACCTGGTGAAATAGTAACTTGTTCAGTAGATATAGCAATGATACACGATTCTTCAGGTCCCCGCCGTCAAGGGCCTAGGTTGAAAGAACTTGGATTAAATGTTTGGGATCCATCTAAAGTTATTGTTATAAGTGACCATTATGTACCTGCTGTAGATAAAGTGTCTGCAAATATTCTTAAAGTTACCCGCGAATGGGTAAAGGAAGAAAATATTAAAAATTTTTATGATTTGCAGGGTATTTGTCATATTGTATTACCTGAACGTGGACATTTGAAACCAGGACTATTTTGTGTTGGAGGTGACTCACACTCACCAACAGGTGGAGCATTCGGAACATTTATGATTGGGGTTGGAGCTACCGATATGACCGCAGTTCTAGCAACTGGAGAGATATGGGTCAGGGTACCAGAAACCATGCAAGTACATTGGACCGGAAAACTAAATGAATTTGTAACTGCAAAAGATATGATGCTCGCACTATGCGGAAGAATAGGTTTGTTAGGTGCGGATTATATGGTGTGTGAGTTTACAGGTAATACTATAAATAACTTATCAATGGACGAAAGAATGGTCTTAACTAATATGACAGCAGAAGTTGGAGCAAAAACAGGAATTATTGCGCCAGATAAGACAACACTAGAATTTTTATCTTCAAAAAATTTAAAAGAAATTAATATGGAATTGTGTTCCGATAAGGATGCTAATTTCGCATCTATTGAAAAATTTGATGCAAACTTTTTAGAACCCCAAGTTGCAGCACCTCATAGTCCTGCTAATAGTAAGAACCTGAGTGCGTTTGAAGGGGTTAATATTGATCAAGCATATATAGGTGCATGTACAGGAGCTAAGCTTGAAGATCTTCAAATGGCTGCAAAAATTTTAAAAGGTAAGTCTTGTTCAAAAAATATAAGATTACTTATAGCACCTTCCTCAACAAGAATTACTGCTGCTGCTGCTGCTGATGGTACCTTAGAAACTCTAACCGAGGCAGGTGCGGTTTTGTTACCATCTGGTTGCGGGGCATGCGCAGGCTTAGGGGCTGGTATTCTCTCCAAAGAGGAAGTTTGCATTTCAACTACAAATAGAAATTTCAAGGGAAGAATGGGCGATCAAGATGCTGAGGTTTATCTAGCCTCTCCCTATACAGTTGCGGCAACAGCTATTACTGGAAAAATAGTTGATCCGAGAGAAGTTATTTAAGGAAATAATTAAATGAATACTAGCCTTGGTCAAATATTAAATAAAGGTAAAGCTTTTGTTTATGGAGATGATATAAATACAGATGTTCTCGCTCCTGGAGCTTACTTAAAATATTCTCCAGAGGTAATGTCAAAGCATTGCTTGGAGTCAATTGACCCGGATTTTGTAAAAAAGGTTAAGCCTGGAGATATTGTTGTTGGCGGAAAAAATTTTGGTGTTGGATCATCAAGAGAGCAAGCTGCCGCAAGTTTAGTAATTTTAGGAGTTAGATACGTAGTAGCGAAAAGTTTTGCTAGAATTTTCTATAGGAATGCTTTTAATCTTGGTCTGACACCACTAATATGCGAGAATTATAAAAAAATTCGTAACCAAGACATTTTAGAGATTAATTCAAAAAAAGGAAAAATTAATAATTTAACTCAAAAATGTGTTTACAATACTAACTCTGTACCTGATCACCTGCTTAAGATTGTTAATGCGGGTGGACTTCTCGCAGAACTAAAGAATAAAATTGAAAGTAATTCTATAAAAACCCTAAGATTTAGGAAAGACAATTGAATTCCCTAGAGCAAAACCCAAAAAAATATAAAAGTTTAAAAGATCAATTATCTGCCAATAAAATTATATTAGCTCCAGGTTGTTATGATGCATTTTCGGCTATGCTAATTAGTAATTGCGGATTTGATGCGGCATACCTAACTGGAGCTTCAATAGCATACACTCGTCTTGGAAGACCAGATATTGGCCTTGTTTCTATGACTGAAGTTTCAAATACAATAAGTTTAATTAAGGAGAGAACCAATATACCTCTAATTGTTGACGGTGATACAGGTTTTGGTAATGCATTAAATGTAATTAGAACAGTTAAACTTTTTGAAGAGGCGGGAGCTAATGCAATTCAATTGGAAGACCAAACTATGCCTAAAAGATGTGGTCATTTGAAAGGAAAAAATCTAGTATCAAGCGCTGAAATGGAAGGAAAAATTAAAGCAGCAGTAGATACACGTAAAAATGAAGAATTTTTGATTGTAGCTAGAACAGATTCAATAGCAGTTGAAGGTTTTGAATCTGCAATTGAAAGGGGAGACAAATATATAAATGCAGGAGCAGACATACTGTTTATTGAAGCACCAGAGAATGAAAAGCAACAACAACAAATTCCAGAAAAGTTTAAAAATAAAATTCCTCTTCTTGCTAATATGGTTGAGGGTGGTTCTACGCCAATAAAAAATGCTAGTGAATTAGAGTCGATTGGATACTCATTAGTTATATTTCCTGGTGGGCTAATTAGAGCTTTCACCCATATGGCCCTTGAATACTTTGCCTCTTTAAAAAAACATGGATCAAATAAACCTTTTTATTCAAAAATGCTTGATTTTAATCAGCTTAATGAACTTCTTGGTACGGATGAAATAATCAATATTGGTAAAAAGTACGACCCCTCTCCATCAAAAAAATAAGTTAAACATATGGTTATTAAATCAAAAATATTAATTATAATAGTATTACTGTTCATTACATCTGGATGCAGCTCTAAGATGAGTATTCTACCTAGAACCTTTGGACAAGGACCAACTTCCTCAGAAATATGTATTGATCAAGGTATTTCAGTTAAAAATCCTCAATTTAATAAATGTATAAACTTTTATGAAACGCAAAACTCCCTTAATAGAAATACAATGATATTAGGAACTACAGTAACTATTTTAGGTGCATTATTTTTTGAAAGAGAATGTGACTGCCTATTTGGCCCAGATAGGGGTGAAAAATTTAAACCATAACATATAAGATTGTATCGGACTAATTGCACTTTACTTAATTATTTAGTAATATTAAAGAATGTAAATTTTAATGGAAAAAAAATGAGCCCAAAACCATTAGTAAATCGTTGGCGGAATTATGGAAAACATGAGATTTTGGTTGAGACTAATCATGATGAAATTGCACGCCTTGATTTTATGGCAAATTTTTTCATGTTCTTAAGAGATGATATGTTTCCTAATCACAAAAAGATCTATGAAAAAAAAGTAAAAAAAGATTTCCATAATGAACATAAAAGACCACCAAAAAATAGACATGAAATCAGAAAAGCTATGCTACAGAATAATTATTTCAAAACTTGGAGTCATCTTAGAGTTTTTGCCCAAGAAAATACATACTCAGAAAGAAGAAAAATTGTAAATAGACAATTGGATAATTTAATTAATATAGCTAAACCGAGAAAAAATGATAAAGGTAAAATTCAGATTGATCCTGACTTTAAAAGCCCTAAATATCAAAAACATTTGGATATGCATTGGATGCCTGGCAGTTACCACTCCATCTTTAATAAAAATGAAGTAGCAGGTGGTGCTATGTATGATTGTGGTGGCTTATACTTGAGTACCGGTAATATGTTGGGTAAGTACAATAATGGTGCTGCTTATGCAGTTATAAACTGGCTTAAAAATAATTATCCAAAATTTAAACCTAATAAAGTTTTAGATGAAGGGTGTACTGTAGGACATAATACATTACCCTATAAAGATGCATGGCCAAATTGTGAAATATATGGAATTGATATTGGAGAGCCAGTTCTTAGATATGCACATAGAAGAGCAGAAAGCTTAGGCTACCCTATTAATTTCTCACAACAGAATGCTGAAAAAACCAATTTTAAAGAATCTTCATTTGATATGGTTGTTTCAACTATGTTTCTTCATGAAACGTCTCATAAGGCAGTAAATAATATAGTTTCTGAAGCATACAGACTTTTAAGAAAAGGAGGAATCATGATACACGTTGAACAACCTCCTTTTGAAATGATAAAAGATCCATTTGACCAACTAATGGGAGACTGGGATACCCATAATAATAATGAACCATTTTGGGGGCCAATGCATGATATGAATTTAGAGTCAGTTGCGATTAAAGCTGGCTTTAATAAAAATAATATAGTTCAAACTTTTGCACCTCTAATTTGTCCTACAGATGAAAATAGTTATAACGAAAATCCAAATGGAAAATGGTTTATATTTGCAGGATGGAAAAAGTAATATGTTATATTATTTATTATCAATAATTGAACCTGGTAAAACTTTACCCTTAACTGCTAATCTTTGTCCTTTATATAATCGATTTGTGTCATAGATTATAAAAGGGAAACCTGACACTCTATATTTTTTATCATCGCCTTGGGAAATAAACCCATCAATAATTATATTATGATTAATTAAATTAATGTATTTATTTGATAAATTTTCAATTTTAAATGTTTTATATAAATCATCTTCTTTTGTAAAAACAATTTTTACTATATCCCCACTGACTGTAGAAGCTACAGGTGTTCTAAATTTAAACATTTGCTTTCCTATTGATATGAAGTTTCTGTCTAATTGTGAGACTTTTCCCTTAATATAACCAAATGATTGGCTAGATCTTAATTTAATATTGGTAGCTAAAATTTTACCTTCTTTTACATAGAGACCTGAAATCTCTACCCAATGACCAGGTATTATTTTTTGATATTCTTTAAATAAGTTAGAAGTAATTATTACTCTTTGATTCAAAACTATAAGCTCATTTTCTCCGATAAAACTAACTGGAGCTAGAAGTATATTATCAGTCTGCATTTTAGTTACCTCAAAAGTTTTACTTTGGTTAATATAATTAATAATAACATTTTGACCTATTTCATATTTTTTTATGTTATGCGATGTATATCTATTAATTTTAAATTCTATACCAGAAACTTTTAATGGCACAAGTGAGTCAATTACTCCAAAAATAATATTTGGATGTATATTTTTCTTTAAAATATATTTATTTTTTTCTTCTATTTCCGAGCAACTAATAAAATTAAATGAAAATATAATTAGAAGTAAAATATTTATAGATTTTGTAAATACAATTTTAATCAAATCACTACCATCGAATTAAAATTTTTTCCTTAAATTTTTTAATTTTGTTTTACAAGAATGCTTTACCTTTTCCGTTGATGTAGTAAACACTATCGAACTTAAATTCTTGACGTTTTTTTTTATAAATTGGTATGTTATTTCAGGGTACACATTGTATGACTCTCTTAATGTCCATCCGAGGCCTCTCTGGACAAAGTAGTCTTCATCAAAAATTAAATTTTCTGCAAGATACAAGATTTTTTTTGAACTAATAAAATTAGATCTTAGTCTCGAATAATAGAGCAAACTTACAACTGATTGCCTTCTTGCCCAGGAATTATTAGAACTATTCCATTCAACTAGTTGAGGATATACTTTTTTTTGTTGAAACTCTAAACATCTACTATATGAATGGGATAACAAGTCTGAGTGAACCCAGTTATCTAATTTTACAACCCAATTTTTAATAATATTCCAGAATTGAAATAACTTTTCATCATTTTTTATAGACTGCAACCAAAATAATGGTTGAGAGAGTTCTTCAATAGAGGTTCCTGAGAACCAAACTTCATCCCAAATATGAATTTGGAAATCTAAATTCCTATCAGACCATGAATAACCCTCTCTTAGAAAATTTCTTTGCTTTCCAGTAGGAACACCATAAACATCTAATTTTGTCGAAAAATACTTTGCAAGTGATTCTTGTTTATCTCTAGTTTCAGAATTTGAATTTAAAAAAATTTTTTTAATTATTTGTTTAGTTGGTTCTTGACTCAATTTTTTTACTGTTGTTTTTTCCAATGTTGCATTATTTCATATCCATTAGCATTCCAGACTTCATTACTTTCAGCAAAATAATTAAGCACACTTTCAAGGGCCTTAATCCTATGTGGTTGACCAGATGCCCATGGGTGAATAGTTATAGCCATTATCCTTCCTCCTTGTTTTTTTGTCTCTTGAAGAAGAAAATTAAATTGATCAATTGCTTGATCAATAAAGTCCTGTTCTTTATGTTTATAGTGTAAATAACACATTGCATCACTTATCCAATGCTGGTGAGGCATAGCAATTAAATTTCCATTTGAAGTACGAAATTCATATGGCATGTCATCATTTATCCAATCGCAGAAGTATTCAATACCATTTTTTGCTATTATATCTGGTGTATCCCATGATTCAGATCTACTAGGAGACCACCATCCTTTAAGTTTTTTATTAGAAATTTTTTCCAAATACTCTATAGCTGAGGTAATGTTCTCATCTTCATTTTTATAATCTAAACCTGTATAGCTCAAATGAGACATATTTATACCATGGCCAATAATTTCCCAATTTTTTTGGGTAACATATTCTAGTAGATACGGATACCTTTCAGCTACTTCAGAATTTAAAGCAACCGTTACATTTTTAAAACCTGCAGATGCAATAGCATTTGAAACTCTAAAAAAACCTATTCTATTTCCGTAATCTCTTAAAGTAAAATGCCTTAGATCAGGATATGAAGTAACAGTACCACCCAAGGCTTTAAATGGTTTAGCAGGCATATTTAGCGGAAAAAATTCTAATGCAATATTTATCCATAATGCAATTTTTTTTTCTGATGGCCAAATAATTGGCTTTCTATCCTTTAGTAAAGACCACTTATACCTATCATGATCCATGCCATAGGATCTATGTGGATAAATAAAGTAATCTTCATTTAAAGTTTCGCCCTTATTCTCTTTTTGTTCAATTGGTGGCCTGCTCATTATTACCTATCTCATGTACTTATTATTAAAATTATCTATTGCACTTATATATTCATCATAATAGTTTGTATAAAAATATTCTGCTATCTCTTTACCTGTAGCTACCCAAACATCTTTGTGTGAAGTAATATATTTCAAAGCATCATCAAACGCTGCCAATCTATGTCCTTGTGCAACAGCATACGCATGTAGAGGAATACACATTACGGTTCCTGAATTTTCACCATCTAAAAGTAACCTATCAAAATTTGCTTTTAGCATTTTAGCATAATGCCTTGGAGGCATCATATATGAATTATATACAATTATGTCATTCATTTCTAAAGAATATGGGATAGAAATAAATTTTCCTTCTTTAACATTCACTGGAAAGGGTTGATCATCAATAAATAAATCACAAGTATAAAGTATACCTCTCTTAGCTAGCAAATCCATAGTCTTTTCCGTATGAGTAAGAGCTGGCGCCAAGTATCCTGCTATTCTCTGGCCAGTATGTTTTTCAACATTCTCTATGGAGTCATCTATTATTTTTAATTCTTGCTCCTGAGTCATTGTATACGAATATCTAGTATTATAAATTCCGTGTGAAAAAAATTCCCAGTCCCTATCTTTGCATGCTTCAATTATTTCAGGGTGGTGATCCAATAAGGCTACACTCAATGAAATTGAACCTCTGACTCCATACTTATCCATTACTTCCATCATTCTCCAATGCCCAACTCGATTCCCATGATCTCTCTCGGAATATGGAACAATGTCGGGTATAGGCTTAGCCCAAGGTGTTCTTAGAGGATTGCTAGGTGGGTCAATTTCATAATATTCTATATTAGGAGCTACCCAAAATGCTAACTTTGCACCATTTGGCCATCTCAATTTAGGTCTATGGTCCCAGGGTAAATAGTCGTATAACTTCAAATCTTTTTTCAAAGAATATTCCTCATTTGCTAATTACAAAAAAAACTAAAATTATTATAAATTATCAAGATAATTCCTCACCACTTCATAATTTTCCACATCTCCATACTTTAATTGCATATCAACTAAATTTGAAAAATGCGGTATTTCATGTTTATCTGCTACACATTCTTCGGGAATAATTGTTTTGTAACCACGAGATAATGAATCAACACAAGTTGCTCTAATACAACCAGAGGTAGAACCTCCAGTTATTATAATTGTGTCTATCTTATGCCAAACACAAAGAGATTGAAGAGGTGTTTCAAAAAATGCAGATGGCATTCTTTTTAGGTAAAAAATATCTTTGCTTCGATCAATTATTAACCTGTCATCAAGCTTATTCCTCTCGCTACCAATTTTTATATTTTGTAAACTATCAGGAGTGTCAGTTCTTGTTCCCCAAACACCAGCATCTTCTCCCGAATCCAGGTATCCTACATGGGTCCAAACAACAGGAATATTTTTTTTTCTACATATCTCTGAAAGATTACTTATATATTCCAATTGTCTAGGATCAGTTTCGTAGGCTGTTTTAAAAAGATCTGTTCTTGTATAGGCTTTTTGGAGATCCACATTTACTAAAATCGGTTTTTTGCCAAAACCAAATTTAGCCCTATTAGGGTTCGATTTAACATTTTTATAGAATTGTCTTGGTGTTAAATCTGATTCTTCCATAGCACTCTCCCAAAAAAAAATTAGATAGTTAATTATCTCATATATCAAAAAAAATTCAAAACAAATATTTTTGATGAAATCTTATACTTTCCAAGTATAACCAGAATTTATAATATCATCTATTTTAAGATTAGGTTTTTCCTTATTAGCTTTCTTTTCTTGATCTAAGATTAATTCATCATAAGTATCTACCGGATCACAGTAAATAACGCCCACAGCTACAGGCAAATCAGGGGACTCCATTGAGGCTAAAAGATTCGCAAGTGTTCTGTCTTTTTCATTATGAACTAACAAATCTGACTCAGTGTATTTTTTTCCTAATTCAACAGAAATTAGTTCTAATGAATTTTCCCTAAGCATTAAACCTTTATTCCTTTCCTTTCCATATATCAATGGCATACCATCTTCTAACTTTATTTGCTTTTCAGCTGATACATCTTTTCCAGTAAACCCGTCAAATACGCCATCATTATATACAATACAGTTCTGAAAAATTTCAACTAATGATGTGCCTTTATGTTTGTGCGCTCTAGAAAATACCATTGGTAAATGTTTCTGATCAGTATCTAACGAACGAGCGACAAATCTTGCGCCTGCACCTAAGGCTAGTTGGATAGCAGAAATAGGGCTTTCCAATGAGCCAGAAGGTGTGGATGGTGAGCGAGTGCCAATCCTGGATGTAGGTGAGTATTGACCTTTTGTTAATCCATATATCTCGTTATTAAAAATTAATAGTTGTAAATTTACATTCCTTCTTAAAACATGGATTAAGTGATTACCACCAATTGACAACATATCCCCATCTCCACCAACTACCCAAACATCTAAGTTTGGATTAGCAATTTTAATTCCAGTTGCAAAAGCAGGAGCACGCCCATGTATAGTATGAAAACCAAATGTTGACATGTAATATGGAAACCTTGCAGCACACCCAATCCCTGATACAAAAACTGTATCTTCTTTTTTAACACCTAAATCAGGCATAGTTCTTTGTAGTGCTTTTAGGATTGCATAATCTCCGCATCCTGGACACCATCTAACTTCTTGATCAGATGCAAAATCATTTGCTTTTAATTTTTCAGGTTGTACGTTCATTTTTAACCTTTCATTTTTGCTATAATAACTTCTTCAATTTCTGAAATTTTAAATGGTTTCCCCTCTACTTTATTAAACCCAAACGCTGGCACCAAGTATTCTGAACGTAAAATACTTACTAATTGCCCAGCATTCATTTCAGGAACAAGTATTTGTTTAAACGACCTAAGCATATTTCCAAGGTTCTTCGGAAAAGGAGAGATATAAGTTAAATGTATCTGTGCTACAGAATAACCTTGATTTCTCAAATTAAATACAGCTCGATTTATTGGGCCAAATGTCGATCCCCAACCAACGACTACTAACTCATCGCTTTCATCACCTTCTTCAAATCCTTGCATAGGAATGAATTCAGATATACCTTTAATCTTCCCTATTCTTGCATTTGTCATTTTTTGATGATTATCAGCATCATATGAAATATGACCACTGTCATATGACTTTTCTATACCACCTATTCTGTGTTCCATGCCAGAAGTTCCGGGTATAGCCCAATTCCTCGCAAGGGTTTCTGGATCTCTAAGAAATGGATGAAACCCGTCTGCTTTAGAACAGTGACTAACAGGAAATTCCTTTATATTATCTATATCAGGTATTAGCCATGGCTCTGTTGAATTACTTAGATACCCATCAGTTAAAAGCATTACTGGAGTCATAAATTTTACAGCTAACCTAACTGCTTCAATACTAACTTCGAAACAATTACCTGGAGATTTGGTAGACAATACAACCAAGGGTGCATCCGCATTTCTTCCATAAACTGCTTGAAATAAATCTGATTGTTCGGTCTTTGTAGGTAAGCCAGTTGATGGGCCGGCTCTTTGAGAATTAACAATTATCAAAGGTAATTCTGTACTAATCGCAAGACCAATTGCCTCACCTTTTAAAGCAATGCCTGGACCAGAACTTGATGTAATTCCTAATGATCCAGCATATGAAGCTCCAATCGCTGAGCAAATAGCTGCTATCTCATCCTCAGCTTGAAATGTAGTTACAGACAAAGATTTTAAATTTGATAAAATATGCAATAAAGGCGATGCAGGCGTTATAGGGTATGAACCAAAAAAAATTTTGAGATTACACTTTTGAGCTCCCACTACCAAACCCCATGCTATTGCTTCTGCTCCAGAAATATTTCTATATGTACCTGGATCTACTTTTGCAGCAGGAACATTATATTTTGATATATCACCTGAAATTTCAGCTGTTTCACCAAAGGCATGACCAGCGTTTAATGCAGCCACATTTGCTGAAGCAATATTTGGAACTTTAATAAATTTTTTTTCAAGCCAGTCTATTGTTTCTTTACGACTTCTGCCATACATCCAATAGACAAGACCTAGTGTCCATAAATTTTTACACCTTAGAGAGTCCTTCTTACCTAGCCCAAACTCTTTAACACACTCCATAGTTAATCCAGAAATATCTATTTTAAGAAGTCTAAAACCATCTAAAGTATTATCATCAAGAGGGTTAGTTTCAAAACCAGCTCTTTTAATATTTCTGTCTGAAAAAGAACCTGTATCTAAAATAATTAAACCGCCTTTTTTTAAGCTTGATTTTTCAACCATTAAAGCAGCCGGATTCATTGCTACCAATACATCTAATTCATCACCAGCCGTTAAAATCTTTTTTTGGCCAAAATGGATTTGAAAAGAAGATACGCCAAAAGTAGTTCCGACTGGAGCTCTAATTTCAGCTGGAAAATCAGGGAATGTGCTAAGATCATTTCCAGCGACAGCACTAGCGTTAGTGAATTGCCCTCCAGTTAATTGCATGCCATCACCTGAGTCACCGGCAAACCTTATAACTACAGAATCAAGATACTCAGATGAAGATATATCATCCTTTATAATTGACTCAGTGCTAACCATCAAATTTTCCTTCTCAAAACGAATGACCGAACAAAAAAATTAGTAATTAATTAATAACTTTAAATAATAAGTCTTTAAATTTATTTGTAAAACACAACATCTAACATATCATCAATTTTCTCAAATTTTTTCCTTGGAGCACCACTAATTGCACCAGAAATCTCGGCTTTATCAATTAATTTCCAGCCCTCAAAACTAACAAATTTTATATTTTTTTTTTCTAGCATACTAACCAGAGCTGTCCTTCCCGGTTTACTTCCTCCATCACGAAAATCATTTTCTATATGATTAGCAGCCAAAACCCCATCTGGTCGATTCGTAGAAATTACACCACTTGGACCTCTTTTTATCCAACCTACAGCATATATACCCATGTCAACTCTACCATTATCGTTAGATATCACAAAATCTGTATCATTAAATGGTAAACCTTTTACTGGCCTAGATCGATAACCGATTGCTGGAATAACCAAACCACATTCTATTTCTAAATATTCGCCTGTTGATTCTAAGATCCCATTGTTTAAAAAAGTCTTTTCCATTTGTATTCCCTCAACTTTTTGCGTACCCAGAATCTTTACCGGTTTATACCAAAAGGGGAAATGCACTCGCTTCCTCGCATCGGTGATCTTATTTTTTGAAAATTCTTGTAGAGTTTTTAAATTTTTTTCTTTTAATCTTTGCTCTCTTGCATCACTAAGCGATCCAACTTCTAATGGAAGCTGATCAGGTCTTACAATTGCGACCGCATCCTTTAGTTCACCCATTTCACGTAACTCAACATTTGTAAACTTTGCCTCAATTGGCCCTCGCCTGCCAAAAATAAAAACATCTTTAATTGAAGAATTTTCAATATTACTAAGTGCGTATTCAGGAATATCTGACTCAGCCATTTCATTACGGTTTTTTACAAGCACCCTCGCTATATCAATAGCTACATTTCCGTTTCCAATAATAATAACATTGTTTGTCTCTAAATTTGGATTTAAATTTATGTAATTTGGATGAGCATTATACCAACCTACAAATGAGGCTGAACCAATCACTCCCGGAAGACTTGAACCTGGAATGTCTAATAGACTATCAGATTCGGCGCCTGTGGCGATGATTATTGCATCGTAAATTTCCTTTAATTCTGAAATCGAAATTTCATTTCCAATATGGACATTACCAAAAAAATGACAAGAATCATTTAAGGCAGTTTTTTCAAAGGATTTAATTACTTTCTTTGTTGTCTGATGGTCAGGAGCTACTCCTGCTCGAATTAAACCATAAGGAGTTGGTAAAAAGTCAATAATATCAATTTCACAATTTAACTTTTTTTTTATCAAGGCATCAGCAGCGTAAAAACCTGCTGGACCGGCACCAACCACTACTACTGAAATTTTTGAAATACTCACTTTACCCCTCAGTATAAAATAAATATTTATATTTAAAAATCAAAAACATAAATATTTAAATGAATAATTAGTTAAAATTCCATTTTATAGAATATTTGGAAAAAAAAATTATACTTTTAAAATATCTCTCCCTCTATCTGTTAATTTGCAAATTAACCAATCAGGTTTAACAGGATTCTTGAACCACGGTTTAGCGTATCCTTTTTCTATACAAGATTTGATAGTCTTATCACTAATTTTACTTCCATCTTCATTGAAAATTGGCAATTTACCGCCAGGCTGCCCTAATCCCCTCTCGAGATATCTCTTTTGAGCTTCAGACAAAAAAATAGTTGATGAAGATTGCTTATTTGTCATTATAATAATTTAAACTAGCTTATGAATTAAACCAACCCCTGATCAAGTAGATTATTAATAAATTTTGTTTTTATCTATTTTTTAACGTTTTTTAAAGGGAAACCTAATCTTGTCGTATGAAAAAAAATTTTTAGGAGTTTTACTTGGAGGAGCTGTGGGAGATTCCATTGGTGAACTTGCAGCTGTTCACATTGCTAAAGAAAGTCTCGAAGACTGGCTAAATGAAGGTGATATCCTAAGATATACCGATGATACAGCAATGAGTTTAGGGCTAGCTGAAGCAATTATTGAAGATCAGAGTGTAAATGAAAAAATTATTGGCGAAAAATTTCAAAAAAACTATGCTAAAGAACCATGGAGATCATATAGCCCAAGTACTCCGGCGATTTTTGCTAAAGTAAAAAGATATGAAATTACATACTCTAAGGCAGCCGAACAATTATATGATGGCATGGGATCATTTGGGAATGGTGCAGCAATGAGAATTGCTCCTCTAGGAGCACTATTTAGGAATTCAAAAAAACTTAGGAAACTCTCAGAAGTGTCAGCAAAAGTAACTCATTCTCACCCTATGGGTATTGATGGTGCATGTCTTATGTCATATGCTGTTGGTCAGCTAGTCAACCTTGATCCAAACGATAAATTTCCTCTAAATGAATTTATAATTGGCTTAGTAAAGTTTTCAAAGAATAAAGAAATAAGACAAAAGTTACTAAATGTTATGGAATTGATTGCTGCAAATAGAAGCCCTGCAGAAGCGGCAAAAGAACTAAAGCTATCTCAAAGAGTAGATGAAACAATTCCCTTTGCAATTTACTCCTTTTTAAAAAATAAAGATTCGTATAGAAATAGCTTGTTTTGTGCAGTACTGAACGGAGGTGATCAAGATACACTTGGATCAATAACTGGCAACTTATCAGGCGCATATTTAGGTTATGATTCAATACCTAAAGATTGGGTTTCTAGAATTGAGAACTCAGAATATATTGAGTCCTTATCAAAGCAATTAAATAAACTTGATGGTTCAATTGAATAGGTTAGTTTTATTTACAAGGATATAAGAGGAAAGTTATGAAAAAAATTGCTGTAATAGGAACTGGATTTAGAATAACAGGGAGCGAAACTCCTCCTAAAGAAATTTTAAATGTTAAAAGTCAAAATTTTGACGCAAGACTAATTGAAACTGACCTTCCATCTTTTCCTGTTAATGAAATAAATAGGCAGATTTCTGAAATTGCTATAGTAGAGGCGGGGTTAAGAGCATCTCAAAAAAAATTTGATGGAATTTTTATTAATACTGTTGGAGACTATGGGCTCAACTCGTTAAGATCAGCTTTAGATATTCCAGTTGTTGGCGCAGGACAATCCTCTATGTATACTGCTATGCAGCTTGGCAAAAAATTTTCAATTGTATCAATTTGGCCTCCAAAATTAAAATTTATATATGAGAATCTCCTTAACCTGTATAAAGTTTCAACTAGGTGTGCCTCAATCAGATTTATTAGTGAAGATAGGGAATTAGATACTCTTTCGGATGAAAAGAATTTTGTTACTGAAATGCGTGATGGTGAAATAAGTCAGAGGGAAAGAATAATTAATGAGTGTAATAACGCGATAAATATAGATGGCGCTGACACTATTTTACTTGGTTGTACTTGTATGTCTCCTATCTCTAATGAAATATCAAATAGTTTAACAGTCCCAGTCTTAAACCCTATGACATTGGGGTATAAGTATTTAGAAACACTTCTATCGCTTAATATTTCCCACTCAAAGAAGGAATACCCATCAGATGGTGAAATAGGGTTTAAACAATTCTCAGCAATGACTAAGGGTTTTAGGGATACATTTTCAACCAATAGTAAGAATCATAAAATAAGGGGAAGTTCTTGATATATTTTAATAAGTTCTTATTTCAAAATATATGTAATGTATTTAATTTGGAGCCTTAAGGTGAGAACTATCATAATTATTCTGTCTTTTTCATTCTTATTATTACCAAACCAAGTTTTTTCTGAAGACTTTGATAATGGAAAAAAAGTTTATAGAAAGTGTAAAGCTTGTCACACTATTGCTTTAGGAGCTAAGCACCGTGTTGGACCTAACTTATACAAAGTTATTAATAGGAAAGCTGGTAAAGCTGAGGGATACAGGTATTCTAAAGCTATGAAAAAGTCAGATGTTGTTTGGAATGAAGAAAATTTATCTCAATATTTAGTGAACCCTAGAAAGTTCATTAAAGGAACCAAGATGGCTTTTGCTGGACTTAAAAAAGATATAGATATTATTAATGTTATTTTTTATATTAAAGAAATGAGTAAAAAAAATTGATATGGATATATCAAGAGTAAACTATATTTCAAAATCAGAGATTTTAAATCAAATTATTTTATTGCGTGTTGATCTTAACCTTCCATTAATTGATGGTAAAGTTACTGATACTTTAAGAATAGACCGATTATTACCTACAATAAATCTACTAATAAATAATAATTGCAAAGTTGTTTTAATATCTCATTTTGGTAGACCAGAAGGAAGAAAAATTAAAGATTACTCTCTTTATAAGATATTAGAGACCTTACGTGTAAACCTCGGTATTTCTTCAATTCAATTTTCTAGTGATTGTGTTGGAAATAATGCTCTGAATGCAGTAAATCAGACAAAATTTGGTGGGGTTTGTCTTTTGGAAAATTTAAGATATTACAAAGAAGAAGAATTAGATGATGAGAATTTTGCAAAAAGACTATCGGAAATAGCAGATATCTATGTTAATGATGCTTTTTCGTGCTGTCATAGAAATCATGCCTCTATAGTTGGTATTCCTAAATACCTTCCTTCCTTTGCAGGTCTTGGACTTGAAAATGAAATTAAAATGATAAGTCAGGCATTAGAAAAACCAAAAAGGCCATTATTGATAATTATTGGTGGGTCAAAAATTTCAACTAAATTAAATACAATTCATAATATTGTTAAAAAAGCTGACATAGTAGCGATTGGTGGGGCAATGGCTAACACTTTTCTAGCTTCAAAAAATATAGAGATAGGAAATAGTTTATTTGAAAAAAATATGATAAATGATGCAAAAAAAATATTAAAAATTGCTCAAGAAAATAATTGCGAAATCCTCTTACCATCTGATTTTATGGTTGCAAATAATATCAAAGAAGGTAACAAAGCTCAAGAGTTTGATATTAAGAAAATTCCTAAGAATAAAATGATTTTAGATATTGGAAATGAATCTATTTCTAACATAATAAATAAATTGAGAAGATCTCATTCTGTTGTTTGGAATGGCCCTTTAGGAGCTTTTGAGTATAGTCCATTTGATTTATCTACAAAAAAAATATCAAACGAAATTGCAAAATTAACCTTAGAAAATAAAATCACTAGTTTAGCAGGCGGTGGAGATACAATTGCTGCATTAAATCAAGCAAATAATGCTAACTATTTTTCTTATCTTTCTACTGCAGGTGGAGCTTTCCTCGAATGGCTAGAGGGAAAAGAACTTCCAGGAATATTAGCTCTAAAAAAATAATAAAATTATTTTGATGTCATAACCCATACACCATCCCACTCTTCTTTGGGTGGATTAGACGAAAGATAGTTACATCTTTCAATATAAGTTTTTGATAAATTATCATTAGGATTAAACTTTATAGCTTCTTCAAATTGATTGATAGCTTTTGACCAATTAGCAGATCTATATAATTTTATACCCTCATTAAAGTGACTTACTACATCCATTAAATTTGGAAAAGTTGTATCATCATGATAGTCTAATACTTCATAAACTCCAACAGGTTCTGTCTTTCCCTTTACGACAACTAAATCTACATCTCTTACCCTATAAGTACCTTTTAATTTTTTAAATGTATTCTCACTTATTAATATTCTTGCTGAATAAGCTTTGCAAGCACTCTCTAATCTAGCGGCTAAATTAACTCCATCCCCAATAAGGGTATAATCCATTCTTTTTGGAGATCCAATATTTCCAGAAACAACTGAGTCAGTATTTAGGCCGATACCCATATCAGCTGGTTTTAAACCTTGTGACTCTCTAACCTTATTCCATTTCCATAACTCAGAAATCATAGATATTGATGCTCTTACTGCTCTATCTTCATCATCATCATGAGAAATAGGTAAACCAAATGCTGCCATAATAGCATCACCTATAAACTTATCCAGCATACCTTCTTCTTTGGAAATACAGTCAACCATCACTGTAAAATACTCGTTGAGAAATGAAACTGTCCCTTGAGCACCGAGCTCTTCAGTTAATGTAGTAAAACCTCGAACATCTGAGAATAGAACTGTTGCTGTTGTATTAGCGCCTCCCATAATATCATCACCACTATCATTTAGAAGCTGATCTGCTATTCCTGGATCCATATATCTTGACATTGTTGACTTCATTCTTTTTTCATTACTTATATCCTCTACCATCAACATTAAACCTAATTTTTCACCATCTGAATCTGAACTTAGTAAAGGCATTACTGTAAGATTTGCTGAAATCTGATCTTCATTAAAAATAAGAGCTGCATCCATTAAAATATCCGTCTGCTGCTCTTCTCTAACTACTTTTAATCTTTCTAGGACAATCGAATTTTCATTTGAGAAGAATTCTTCAACGTTTTTTCCTATTATTTTATCAGAATCTACCCTAAAAATTTGTAAACCAGCTTTATTACATGTAACAATATTTCCTTTATCATCAACAGTTACAACGCCGTTAGTCATACTTTCTAGTACAGCGTCATTATACTCTTTCATTTGCTGAACATCGTCAAAAAGTTTTGCATTCTCTAAAGCAATTGCTACTTGTGCAGTAAAAGCTTTGAGTCTTGACTCGTCTTCTTCTGTAAAAGGGCCACCTTTTTTATTCAGAGCTTGGGTAACACCAATAACTTTTCCATCTTTATTTACAATAGGAACACACAAGATTGATCTAGTAAAAAACCCAGTCTGTTTATCAAAAGATGGATTAAATCTTAGATCTGCATAAGCATGAGGAATATTAACACTTTTTCCTGAAGTAAAAACTGTACCTGCAATTCCGAGATGGTTTGGGAGTCTTATTTCTCCGACTGAGTCACCTTGGGCGATCCTTGAAAATAATTCATTAGTTTTTTCGTCATTTAAAAATAATGTAGATCTCTCAGCACTTAACATTCTTGTTGCTTCAGACATCACTCTTTGCAATAAAGCCCCAAGATCTAACTCAGCAGTAACGTCAGAAACTAAGTCAAGAAATTTCATTTCTTGTTCTCTTTTTTTAATCATTCTTTCAGTAAATATATTACTCTCTAACGCAACTGCAGCCTGCATTGTAATCTGCTCAAGCATGTACAGATCTTCACCATCAAATACTCCCTCTATCTTATTAAGAGCTTGCATTGCGCCTATGATTTTTCCTTTAGCGGTTCTTACAGGAGCACACAAAATATTAGATGTTTTAAATCCAGTTTGCTGGTCAACATCTTTATTAAATCTAGAGTCTTTATATGCATCTGGAACAATTAAACCCTCACCAGATGAAAAAACATGCCCAGCAATTCCGACATCATTTAAAATTCTTATTTCTCTAGTTAAGTCACCTTGAGCAAATCTAGAATAAAGTTCATTAGTTACGGGATCATTTAAAAAAAGAGTTGCACGCTCACATTTAATTTCTTGAGAAGTAATCAATACAAGGTTTTCAAGAACTTCATCTAATGAGTCAAGAGAAGCACATAGTTTAGAAACTTTGAGCAGTAACTCCGCATCTTTTAATTTACGCGATGTACTTTTTTTATTTTTTGTTTTTGATTGTGACATGCTTTTGCCCTTCTTCCTCAAAACATATTACCTGATATAATATTTATTAATTTTTTTAGTTATAATTAGTGTTTAGCTCTCTATTAACTTAATTTATCTAATTCATCTCGTAAAGCTTGTGCCGATTGTTGCAATACTCTGACCTCAGCAGCTGTATCAGCCTCTTTTTTTTGTAACAGCTTTAAATGTTCAAATTTTTCATTTTCAATTTCATCCCTTAAAGACTGTATTGTACTTTTTAATTGATTAATCTCATCGTTAAATAATGCTATAGTTTCTTGATTCTTAGCTTCACCATTATACCTTACCTCTTCAATTTCCTCTCTTAAGGCCTGAATAGTCTTTTTAAGTTGATCTATTTCATCTTTTGAATCGGCTTTTGCCTTTTGAACATCTTCATCTTTTTTGTAATTCAAATTTTCAAGCTCATCTCTAAGAGCCTGAGCAGTTACTTTTAACTGTTCTATCTCACCACTTTTTGAAGCTAAAGCTTCCTGGACTGCTTTATCTTTTGCAAATTGAAATTCCTCTAGCTCAGTTCTTAAAGCACTAATCGTATCCTTTAAATGAACTATTTCTTTTTCCTGAAAAGGAACCTCTTCAATTGTTAATTTTGAAGTATCTTTATCCATAACCCTATACTCATGATTCTCTATATCTACCATAAGCTTCTTTTTAATTTTATATTATTTTGTATTGAATTTCATATTTTGTAAAAGAAAAAAAAATATCTTTCCACATAGCAAAATAATTAATCATTTTTCTGGCGGAATTGCACCAATTCTCTCAGTAATTAATTTATAATGCTGAGGTTGACGATGTTTCTCAAAATTGAACCATGTCTCTTTATAAGAAGTACACAAATCAAAGTTACAATTTGCTGTAATTAGCTCATCCTCTAAAGTAGTTGACATTGATACAACTTCTCCTGAGGGAGAAATAATAGAACTCTGGCCTAAATGGTGAACCCCCTCTTCTATGCCTGCTTTAGCAATACCTACTACCCATGTTGCATTTTGATAAGCACCTGCTTGCATACTTAATAGATTATGAAAAGATGTAAGATGATCATGTTCTGGTGCAGGTGGATTCTGCAAGGGTGTATTATAACCTAACAAAATCAGCTCAACATCCTGAAGACCCATAACTCTGTATGTTTCAGGCCACCTTCTATCATTACATATGCACATACCCATATTTACATTCATGATTCTTGATACTGGAAAACCCAAATCTCCAATATCAAAGTACCTCTTTTCTAGATGTTGAAACGATCTTTTTTCATCAAACTCTGAGTGGCCAGGTAAATGTACTTTTCTATATTTTAATTTTATTTCACCTTTGGAATTTACTATTATGCTAGTATTAAATCTTTTAACTTCTTTTTTATTTTTTTTTAGTTCAGCAAAACCAAACGAAAAACCTATTCCTAATTTTTGGCCAAGATCAAATAAAGGTTTACATTCTTTATTAGGCATTTCGACCTCAAAAAAATTATCTACTTCAGATAAATCTTCAAAAAACCATCTTGGGAAAAAAGTTGTTAAACAAAGTTCAGGGTATACAACAATATCACAACCTTTACTATAAGCCTGTTTAAGAAGCTCACACATTCGATTTACAACATTCTTTCTTGTATCACTTCTTTGTATGGGCCCTAACTGCGCGCCACCTATATTTAAGGATCTTGTCATGTCAAATTACTGATTAGCAAGAGATATCATTGCTTCTGCAAGAACTCTGGTTCCAGCTGCAATGTCTTTTGATTGGGCGGCCTCAAGCTCATTATGACTCAAACCTCCTTCACACGGGATAAAGATCATTCCACTAGGACAAATATCGTTCATATACTTTGCATCATGTAAAGCTCCGGAGGTTATGTCCATAACAGAAAAGTTGTGAGAATTTGCAGAATTTCTTATTGTTCCAACTACATTTTGATCAAAAATAGTTGGTGGAACTTTGTATGTTTCTTTTATTTCAAACTTGAGACCATGTGAATTTTTTTGACATATAGTTTCAACTTGATCCCCTAAGTTAGTTAAAATTTCACCATTGGGATGCCTAAAATCAACTGTAAAAAAGACTTTACCTGGTATTGTATTTGGAGAATTGGGTAATACTTCAAATCTGCCAATAGTGAACCTTAAAATATCTTCATCATCTTTAAAAATATCATACATATTACTGATCATAGAGTGAGCTGCTTTAAATGCATCTTTTCTTAGTGCAAACGGTGTGGATCCTGCATGTGCTTCAGATCCGAAAACATCAATTGCAAACCACCTACAACCCTGAATTCCTGTAACTACACCAATTGTTTTTTCTTGTTTTTCTAAAATAGGGCCTTGTTCAATATGGGCTTCAATATATGCAGCCATTGGAGAACCAAAATTTCGTTTATTAGCTCCTGGAATAGCGTTCAATGCATCGGGAAGCACATCACCAACTTTTACTCCATTTTTATCTCTTACATCTAACATTTGCTTAAAATCCATTGCACCTACATATACTCCTGAACCCATCGTAGCAGGCTGGAATCTTCCTCCTTCCTCATTAGTCCACGCAACAAATTCTAGCGGCCTATTAGTCTCTACACCAATATCCTCAGCTGATTCTAGGACTTCTAGTCCAGCAAGCACACCGTATGCTCCATCAAATTTCCCACCAGTTGGCTGACTATCTATATGACTACCAGTAACCACCGGTTCAGCATTGGGATCTTTTCCTTCTCGCCTAAAA
>PTLN01000039.1 GCA_002938125.1 Alphaproteobacteria bacterium MarineAlpha2_Bin1 | reverse complement strand
CTCCCACTCAACTAGTTCTTCATTCATTTCAGTGGGTTTTTTTCGTGAATGATAGTATTCTTCTCTATATATGAACATTACTACATCTGCATCTTGCTCTATGGCTCCAGACTCTCTTAAATCTGACAATTGAGGGCGCTTATCATCTCTTTGTTCTACTTGTCTACTTAACTGAGATAGCGCTAAAATTGGAACATTTAGCTCTTTAGCCAAAGCTTTCAATCCTTGCGTTATTTCAGAAATTTCAATTACCCTAGTTTCTGATCTTGATGAATACGCCGGCCTTACAAGTTGAAGATAGTCAATAATTATTAATCCAATATTTTCTTGTCTTTTTAATCTCCTTGCTCTTGCTCTTAGGGTTGAAATATTAATTGCTGGAGTATCATCAATAAAAAAGGGCATATTTTCTAGTTCTTGACTTGATAGAACTAAATTATCAAAGTCATCATTAGAAACATTTCCTTTTCTTAATCTTTCGGAGGGTATATTAGTTACTTCTGCTAAGATCCTTGTGGCAAGCTGTTCAGCTGACATTTCCAAAGAAAAAAAGGCAACCCCAGTGCCCTCACTCAGTTCTTTTCCATCAGATAGATCTTTTTGGAGTAATGAGGCTGTATTATAAGCAATATTCGTTGCTAAAGCAGTTTTACCCATAGAAGGTCGTCCTGCTAATATTATTAAATCAGATGATTGAAAACCTCCAAGTTTTTTATCTAAATCTTTAAAACCAGAACTAATCCCTGATAAATGTCCATCTCTTCTTTTTGCAGCCTCAGCATTTTCAATTGCTTTAACAAGAGCAGAAGAAAAAGAACTAAAACCACTATCATTTCTTCCTTTTTCAGCCAATTGGTATAGTTTTTGTTCAGCTAATTCAATTTGATGATTTGAATCTTCTTCAGGTTTAACTTCAAAAGCTGAGTTTACCATTTCCTCACCAATATAAATTAGCGACCTTTTAATTGAGAGATCTCTTATTACATTAGCATAGTCAGTTGCATTAATAATAGTGATTGCTCCATCAGCTAATCTATTGAGGTAATTATTAGCTCCAATTTCAGCTAAAGATTCATCATGTTCAAAAAAACTTTTTAAGGTCGTAGGATTAGCCAATTGCCCTTTGTCTATGAGTTTATTTATAGTATCAAAAATTTTTGAGTGAATAGGTTCAAAAAAATGACTTGAGTCAATTATATTGCTTATTAAAGAAGCAATTTCATTATTAACAAGTATCGCTCCGAGCAGAGCTTGTTCTGCTTCTATGTTGGAGGGTTGTGTTCTAAAGCCAAAATCAGATGACTCAATTTTACTAATATTTGATAATTCTAATTCGGTCATAATAAGGCTATATTTTTGAAATAAGTTTAATTATATATTATATTTTAAGTATAAAATATTCTTAAACAATTTATTTGTAATTATTGGGGATGAAATTAAATAATAGGTGGATAAGTTTGTGTATATATCAAATATGTTTTTGTTCCCACTCCATTATATAATCCCTAGTTAAGGGAACAGTATCTTGTTTTTTAGCTAATTGGATTTGAAAATTTAACTGGCCTCCATACCTAAAAGCATTCTCACAACCTGCTAGATAGAAATCCCACATTCTACAAAATTTTTCATCATAAAGTTCTTTAATTTTTTTCCTATTAACATTAAAATTTCTCCTCCAAGCGCGAAGTGTTGATGCGTAGTGAAGACGTAATATTTCGATATCAGTAACATATAAACCTACTTTTTCAATAATGGGAACAATTTCAGATAGGGAAGGTGTGTAGCCGCCAGGAAATATATATTTTGCAAGCCAAGGATTAGTTGAACCAGGTCCATCAGCTCTTCCAATAGTATGAATAAGAGCAACTCCATCATCTTTCAAAAGTTCTTTAATTTTTTCAAAGAAGTTTTTATAGTAACCTACACCTACATGCTCAAACATTCCGACTGATACAATTCTATCAAATAAATTATTTTCATTACGGTAGTCTTGCAGTCTGAAATTTATTCTATTTGAAAAATCTGAGTTCTCAGCTCTTTTGTTCGAAACTTTAAGTTGCTCTTCAGAGAGTGTGATACCAGTAACTTTGGCACCTGTTTTTTCAGCTATATAAAGCCCAAGACCTCCCCAGCCAGATCCAATATCTAAAACTTCATGATTTTTATCAAGAAGAAGTTTTGCTGTAATATGTCTTTTCTTATTATTTTGTGCAGTTTCTAAAGATTCATTTTCGTTCATGTAATATGCACATGAATATTGCCTGTCCTTGTCAAGAAAGAGATCATATAAAGTATCTGATAAATCATAGTGGTGAGCTACATTACTTTTTGACTTTGAAATTGGATTATGCTGAGCAATTCTTCTTGTCAATCTTCTAGATTTTGAAAGTAATTTCTGAAGCCAATGTTCATCTTGACCCCATCCAATATTCATAATGCATAGTTCTAAAAAGTCATAAATATCTCCACTCTCAATAGTTATCCCTCCATCCATAAAAGTCTCACCTAATGTTAAGCTTGGATTTATAGATAATAATCTCTCTGTTTTTTTATTATGAATTTTAATTGTAATGTCAGGGCCAGGTTCTTTTCCCTGGTATATTTTTTTAGCACCATTTGCATGGATAACTCTTAAAGTTCCTTTTTTAATAAGATTATTTAATAGAATTTTAAGCATTTTTATCAAGTGATATCATTCAATTATTTTATTATCTTCACTAGAAAGATTTTCATTTGCCTTTTCTTGATCCTCATCATTTGTCTTCATACTCTCTCTTGCATTTTCAGCTAATTCTTTATTCTCAAAAAAATCTTCTGAAACAGATAGGTTCTCGTCTGTTTCTTCTAACAATTCATTATTATTTTTTTTAGTATCATCAATTAAAGTATTTTCCAATTGAGATTTTGCCTCTTCGGAAGATCTTGCAACATTAATATTAATAGTTTTAATTACCTCGGGGTGAAGAAAAACTTGTATTTTATAAATACCGATTTGTTTAATTGTTTTATTTAAAATAATTTGTTTTTTACTTATCTTGTATCCTTCATCCTCAATAGATTTTGCTATGTCTCTTGAAGTGACTGAACCATAAAGTTGGCCACTTTCACTAGCTTGCCTAATAATGATAACTGATAAATTTTTCATTTTATCAGAGATTTTATTAGCATCCTTTTTTTGTTCCAAATTATCTATTTCAAGTTTGGCTTTTTTTTCTTCAAAGATTTTTATATTTTCCGTATTAGCTCTTAAAGCTTTTTTTTGAGGTAAAAGATAGTTTCTTGCAAAACCATCTTTAACATTAACAATATCACCCATCTGGCCAAGTTTTGATACTTTCTCCAATAAAATTATTTGCAATTTTTAACTCCTATTAATCAACAACATAAGGTAATAAACCTAGGTACCTTGCTCTCTTAACTGCTTTAGACAGTTCTCTTTGTTTTTTTGCAGATACTGCGGTGATTCTACTAGGGACAATCTTACCTCTTTCTGATAGAAATTTCTGCAAAAGTCTTACATTTTTATAATCTATAAAAGGCGCATCAGTTCCAGAAAAAGGGCATGATTTTCTTCTTTTAAAATAATTACGAGATTTATTATTCATTATATATCCATATTATTTAAGTTATTTGAGTATTGATTTGAGTAGTCCCCATTATTTGATAGGTTGAGTTTGACCTCTTTATCATCTTTACTTTTCATCATCACAGATGGACCCTCTTCGAATTTATTTACCTTTATTGATAAACTTCTTATAACATCTTCATTAAGCAACATAGAGTTTTCCATTTCCTTAAGGGCGGAACTGGACGATTCTATATTCATTAGAGTATAATGACCTTTTTTATTTTTCTTTATTTTATATGCAAGGGTCCTAAGTCCCCAAAACTCAGTTTTTTTTACTTCACCACCATTTTTAGTAATTATTTCTGAGAATTCTTTAGTTAATTCTTCAACCCTCTGATGAGAGGTGTCTTGCCTAACAATAAATATATGTTCATATAGTGCCATAAAATTCCCCTTATGGATTTTCCTGTCAATTAAATATTGACTGGTTTTAGCTACAATTTAGTAGCAAGAGGTTAATAAAGGGAAGACAATATATTATTGTTACCTATCTTAGCAACCTTTAACTTAATTCTCTTTATATATTTCGTAAATATTGTTAAATATTCTTAGGTTTATTTTTGATTTATTAAGATTAAAGAGGGTTTTAATGACTTTTGCTTTAATAATGCCTGGTCAGGGATCACAAATAGTAGGGATGGGTAAATCATTTGCAAATTCTTTTGAAGTTGCCAGGTTAGTATTTGAAGAAGTAGATAATACTCTAAATAAGCATTTAAGTAAAATTATGTTCAATGGTCCAGCTGAGGAATTAACCCTTACCCAGAATACTCAACCTGCTTTAATGGCAGTAAGTGTAGCAGCTGCAAGAGTTATTAAAGAATCAGGTGGAGATATTTATAAGAAAACTAAATTTCTAGCTGGCCATTCATTAGGTGAATATTCTGCTTTAGTCATTAATGGATCACTAGAAGTAAAAGATGCTGCAAAGTTATTAGATATTAGAGGAAGGTCTATGCAGAATGCTGTTCCGCCTGGTAAAGGTGCAATGGCGGCACTAATAGGTTCAAACATTGAACAAGCTAAGGAAGTTGTAAATTTATCCAGACAGGACGATGTTTGTCAGATTGCTAATGATAATGCTCCAGGTCAAGTTGTAATTAGTGGAAGCAAAGCAGCTATCGACAGAGCAATTCCTATTTCTAAAGAGCTAGGTATAAAGAGGTGTATTTTGCTACCTGTTTCAGCTCCTTTCCACTGCGAACTCATGTCTCCTGCTGCAGAAAAAATGAGAGATGCACTTAAAGATATATCGTTTAAAGAATTCAAATTCCCAATAATATCTAATGTGACTGCTGAACCAGAGTTTAATCAAAAAAAAATTAAAGAACTTCTTGTAAAGCAAGTAACAAATATGGTTAGGTGGAGAGAATCAATTAACTTTATGATTTCAAATCAAATAAGTAGTTTTATTGAGCTAGGTTCAGGTAAGGTATTATCTGGAATTGTAAAAAGAATAAACCAAGACTGTTCTGCAATCTCAGTGGAAGGTCCAGATGATTTAGATAAATTATTTAACTTATTTTAATGGAAAAAAATTGATATCATTTGAAAAAAAAGTTGTTTTATTGACAGGTGCTTATGGTGGAATAGGTAAATCAATAGCTGAATTATTAGTAAGTAAAGGTGCCAAAGTTATTTTATCTGGTAGAGATGAGGTTAAATTGAAAGACCTTGCTCAGGAACTAAATAATAAGGTATCTTATATAAAATGTGATTTATCAGATCTTTCTTCTGTATCAAATCTAGTTAATCAATCTTCTGAACTATTAGGTGACGAAGTCAATGTTTTGATAAATAATGCAGGTGTCACGATGGATGGACTTGCTGTTAGAATGTCTAAAGAATCTTGGCAGTTGCCTATTGATATAAATTTGACATCAGCATTCTTATTATCTAAATCTGCCCTTAAGCCCATGATGAAGCAAAAATGGGGACGAATAGTTAATATTTCTTCAATAGTAGGAGTTATGGGTAATGGAGGTCAGTCTAATTACGCAGCTTCCAAAGCCGGTCTAATAGGAATGTCAAAGTCATTAGCAAAAGAAGTAGCTAAGAGAGGTATTACTATAAATTGCATTGCTCCTGGATATATTGAAACACCTATGACCGATAAAATTAAGGAAAATCAGGCTGAAAGTATCCTTCCCTCGATACCGATGGGAAGATTTGGGAAGCCGGAGGATATTGCTAATTGTGTGGCCTTTTTAGTAAGCGATGAATCGTGTTATATAACAGGTCAAACTATTCATATCAATGGAGGTATGGTGATGGTTTAGAATTGATTTAAATAAATATAAAAAAATTATTTATTTAATTTATTAATTGTATGTACAAAAAAAAAAATATAGACTAAATATATTATTGTTATTAGTATCTTTTTAGTGGTTGTATTACCCTACAAAGGTTAAATTAATTTTTTAAAGGAAAACGTGAATGAGCGACATCGCTGAACGCGTAAAAAAGATTGTAGTTGAACATCTTGGTGTTGAGGAAGATAAAGTTACAGATTCTGCTAGTTTTATAGACGATTTGGGTGCAGATAGTTTGGATACAGTGGAGTTAGTAATGGCCTTTGAGGAAGAGTTCGGTTGCGAGATTTCTGATGAGGTAGCAGAAAAAATTGTTACTGTTAAGGATGCAGTTGAGCATCTTGAAGCAAGCGCATCTTAAGCTTAGCCTCATGCTCTCTTAGCTTTTAGGGGCAAGAAAATTGGAACTTAGACGAGTTGTAGTGACTGGCGTTGGTATGGTTACACCACTTGCAAGTGGTGTTAATGAAACGTGGGAAAAGCTCATTTCAGGTAAATCAGGAGCAAATAAGATTGCTGATTTTGATGTTTCTGACTTAGCTTCAAAAATAGCAGCTCAAGTTCCCAAAGGTGAACTACCAGGTGATTTTAAAGCCGAGGACTATGTTTCATCAAAAGAGTCCCGTAAAATGGCAGATTTTATTTTGTACGGTCTGGCAGCTGTTAATCAAGCTGTAGAAAACTCTAATTGGTTTCCTTCCTCAGATAATGACAAAGAGAGAACAGGTGTTTTAATAGGTTCTGGTATAGGTGGGCTTCCTGAAATTGTTGAAGCTTCCAATGTTTTAAGGGAAAAAGGTCCAAGAAGACTTAGTCCATTTTTTATCCCATCTGCGCTAATTAATTTAATATCCGGTCATGCCTCTATTCGTTATGGTTTTAAAGGGCCAAATCACTCAGTGGTTACAGCTTGTTCAACCGGTGCTCACGCAATTGGTGATGCATCAAGACTGATTGCACTTGGAGATGCAGATGTAATGATCGCTGGTGGCAGTGAAGCGGCTGTTTGTCGACTAGGTATCGCTGGGTTTTGCTCTTGTCGAGCTCTATCAACGAACTTTAATGAAACACCTGAAATAGCATCTAGGCCATGGGATAAAAATAGAGATGGTTTTGTAATGGGTGAAGGAGCAGGAATTGTTGTTTTAGAAGAACTAGAACATGCAAAATTGCGTGGTGCTGAAATTTACGCCGAAATAAAAGGTTATGGTCTATCAGGTGACGCACATCATATTACAGCTCCAGCAGAAGATGGTGATGGAGCCTACAGAGCAATGAGAGCTGCACTCAAAAGTGCGAACTTGAATCCTGAAGAAATAGATTATGTAAATGCTCACGGAACATCTACCCCACTTGGCGATGAAATAGAATTAAATTCAGTTAAAAAGCTTTTTGGTTCTTCAGCCTATGATTTATCAATGTCCTCTACAAAATCAGCAATAGGACATCTTTTAGGTGCTGCCGGAAGTGTTGAGGCAATTTTTTCAGTCCTTGCTATAAAAGATGGAGTTGTTCCTCCAACTTTAAACTTAGATGATCCAGAAGATGGTTGTGATATAGACTTGGTTCCTCATAAATGTAAAGAGAGAAAAGTAAATGCTGCTCTGTCAAATTCTTTTGGTTTTGGTGGCACTAATGCTTCATTGGTATTTTCTAAATTTGTTAAATAGGTTTTAAAGCTTGCAAGCTTTACGTTTGATAATCATATTTTCTACAATAATTTTAATTTGCATAATTTTTCTACTTAATTTTTCTTTATCTTACTATTTACAAAATGGTCCAAATAAAATACCTCACATAGTAGTAATTGAAAAAGGACTAGGTCTAAGAGAAATTTCTGATGTACTTAGTCAAAATGGTATTTTAATAAAGCCAAAAATTTTTACTTACCTACTTGCAATTAATAGATTAGAAAATAATTTGAAAGCTGGAGAGTATAAATTTCCAGCAAATGTATCTCCAAAAGAAATATACGAAATATTATCGGAGGGTGATACTTTTTTAAGATCTATAACAATTATTGAAGGTGAAACAATCAATGAAATTTTAATGAAAATTCGAATTATTGATGGTTTAACTGGTAAAATAACAAAAGTCCCCAAAGAAGGAGAAGTTTTACCTGAAACATACCATTTTTCATGGGGTGACAGTAGGCAAAAAATTATAAATTTAATGAAAAATTCTATGACAAAAAAATTAGATCAAGAATGGTCAAAACGTTCACCAGGTATTTCTTTAAAAAATAAGCGAGAGGCAATTATTCTTGCATCCATCATTGAAAAGGAAACAAGTTTAAATGATGAAAAGAGAATAGTTTCATCAGTTTTTCATAATAGATTAAGAATAGGAATGAGACTTCAATCCGATCCAACTGTAGTCTATGGAATGATGGTGCAAAAAAATAAAAAAGTTAGAAAACTTAAGTCCAAAGATATTAAAATTTTTACAGAATACAATACTTACCTAATTGATGGTCTACCACCAGGTCCTATATCCAATCCTGGTTTGGATTCTATTAATGCTGCTCTAAACCCTAAAAATACAGATTATTTATATTTTGTAGCAAATGGTATGGGAGGTCATAATTTTGCTACAACCTTCTCTGAGCATCTTTTAAATATCAAGCAATGGAAAAAAAAAATTAATTCAAGAAGGAAAAAAAACAAATAAAATTAGTACTTTAGACATCATATAGGAAACTTTTATACATAATAAATATTTGAAAATAAATTACGGTAATGTAAGTGTTGTTGTTATTAAAAATTTTATATAACATTTAGCTGTCCTATTAGAGGGTAAATCTAAATTATGAATAATAAAGGAAATAATATAGAGTGTTTTATGCTTGTATTATCTTCACCATCAGGTGCAGGTAAGACAGCTCTCGCTAAAAAACTATTAAAGTCAGATAATTCTTTTAATTTATCTATTTCAGTAACAACTAGAACACCAAGAAATGGAGAAATAAACGGAAAAGACTATTTTTTTGTTAATGAAAAAGAATTTGAGAAAATGGTAGAAAATAATGAGTTGCTAGAATTTGCTAATGTTTTTTCACATAAATATGGAACAAAGAAAGATTTAGTAAAAAAATCTTTAAAAAATGGAAAGAATGTGCTGTTTGATATAGATTGGCAAGGCACGAAACAGCTAAAAGATAATATAAAAATTTCTAATCAATTAGTTACAGTATTCATATTACCACCTTCATTATTTGAGTTAAATCGTAGATTAAAAAATAGAGCGCTTGATAGCGAGCAAACTCTCAAGAAAAGAATGTTTGAAGCTGAAAAAGAGATAAGTCATTGGGTTGATTATGACTATGTAATTATAAATGACGATTTTGAAAAATGTTTTAATGATTTACATTCCATTATCCGAGCTGAGAAATTAAAAAAATTTAGACAAATAAGTCTTGAAAAATTCACAAAATTTTCAACCTAGTATAGGATCTAACTAAGAGCTATTTTCTAATTCATTAGAGATAAAGCAAAATTCTTTAATTGATAAATCTTCAGGTCTTAAGCTTTTATTTATACCTGCTTTATTTAAAATTTCTTCTGGATTGGAGTGTAAAAAGGATAAACTTGTTTTTAGCATTTTTCTACGATGCCCAAAACAAACTCTCAGCACTTTTTGTAGGTATATTATATTAGCTGGATAGAGTGGTTTGGGTCTTGGTTTAAGCATAATTACAGTTGAATCAACTTTTGGTTTTGGTGTGAATGCAGTATTAGGAACATTAAAAAGTTTCTCAATTTCATAAAACCACTGTGTCAAGACTGATATTCGACTATAGGTTTTCTCATTTTTTTTTGAAACTAATCTTTCCGCTACCTCTCTTTGAAACATAAGAATATATTTTGTAAAGGGTGTTCTGTTTTCGATCCATTTTACTAATAATTTTGTTGATATGTTGTAAGGCAAATTGGAAATATTTATCATATTTTCCTTTCCAAGTGAAATTTCATTAAATTTCACAGCATCCCCAGAGATAATATTTATCTGTGTTTTTGTTAAGCTCTTAATTTCATTAAGAGCATTAAGGCATCGTTCATCTTTTTCAATAACTGTTATTGATTTTGGTTGCATCTTAGCTAATTCAATTGTGAGGCTTCCAGGGCCAGGACCAACTTCATATACATGAGAATTTTTTTGTATATTAGCTGCTTCTAAAATTTTATATATAATATTTTTTTCAAATAGGAAATGTTGTCCAAGTGATTTTTTTGAAATTAAATTATATTTATTTAATAAGTATTTTAAATTTATTTCTTCTTTATACATGAATACTATTTTTATTTTCTAAGATTTGTTTAGTAATTTTTATTGATTGCAATAAACTACTTGGATTTCCTATTCCTCTACCTGCTATATCAAGAGCAGTACCATGATCAGGCGATATTCTCAGAAACGGAAGACCAAGAGTTATATTAACGGTATTCCAAAAATCAATTGTTTTTATAGGTATCAAACCCTGGTCATGATACATACAAACTACTAAATCAAATTTTTTTCTATTTTCTTTGTAAAATAAACTATCAGAGGCTATGGGTCCTTTAACATTATAGCCCTCTGAAATAAGTTGTTTAATTGCGGGAACAATTATATTATTTTCCTCACTATTTTCTTCAATCATCTCTCCTAAATGTGGGTTAAGGCCTGTAACTGCGATATTTGGTTTTTTTATACAGAAATAATTACTAAGATAACTTATTGCTATTCTGATTTTATTATAAATATCTTTGGTATTTAAAGTACTGTTTATTTCCCTTAGTGGAATGTGAGTTGTCATGAGTACAATCTTCAATTCAGAAGAGTGAAGCATCATTGTTGGTGTACATTTCTCAGTTACTAAAGAACCTAAAAATTCTGTCATTCCAGGGAAGTTAAAAGAATTTCCGTAGAATATATTTTTTTGAACTGGGCAAGTTATTATAGATGAGCATTTTTTATTTTTAATATAATTAACACCATATTTAATTGAATTTAAAATGGAATCCTTGTTAGCTTTACTTGGTTTTCCAATAGTAAAATCTTCGGAAAAAGGTATGTCGATTATGGGGAGAAATTCAGAAAAAAGGTTATCAGTTTCATCTGGTTCTATTATTTTCTTTATAGGTATATCTAAATTAAGAATTTTTTTCCATTTTAAAAAAAAATTATAATTTCCAATAACAAAAAATTTATATTTTGGATCTAATTTTTTTAGCCAAGTTTTAATTATTATTTCTGGCCCTATCCCTGACGGCTCACCCATAGTAATTGCAATAGGGGAGGTTAAATTTTTCTTCATTGTCTTATATCGATTACTGAATTTCTTTTTAAATCATCTAAATATTTTTTTGATAAGTTAAATATTTTTTTTCTAGCAATTTGTTGTCTAACTTTATTTTTTTGTTTACTTATATCAGCTAATTTAATATCACAAACCATAAATATCTGAATTCCTGTAGAAGTTTTAATGAAATTAGATTTATCACCTACATCTAATTTATTCAATGCAGATTTAATGTTTTGCGGTGTGTCATTGACATTGATGTAACCTAAATTAGTTGAAGTTTTAGCGCCAATAATTTTTCCTTTTTTTTCAAAATCTTCACATTTTTTTATATTTTTTAAATTTTCATAGATTTCTTTTGAGTTTATCTTAGTTTTTTTATCAAAAATAATCTGACTTATATTAAAAATTGAGTTTTTAATCTTTAAATTGTTTGACTCAATTTTCAATGCTTCTTCTAATTCATTTTCAGTAACAGCAACCTGTGGTAAAATCTTTTTTGATAATACTTTTTGCCATAATATTTCACCTGTTAGTTGATCAATTAAAGTATGCAGGCTTATTTTTTTTTCATTCAGTTTAATTTTAAGATCACCTTTTTTCATATTATTCTGTTTTTCAATGATATTTATTCCGCGTTCAATATCCTTTTCAGTTATATTAAAACCAATTCTCCTAGATTCTTGAATTTTAATCTTTTCATCAATTAATAAATTTAAGACTTTATTTTTAAGATTATTATTTTTTATTTCAGATGAAAATGTAATTAGCTTTATTCTTTCATTTATATCGTATTCAGATATTATCTCATCATTTACCACAACGGCAATTTTTAGAATATCGGAAAAACCTATTTTTATAAATGTAAATATTAAAAAGATAATAAGAATTATTTTCTTTAAAGTATTATTCAAATTTGCTACCCCAGATTTTTAAGTTTTAGTCTAAATGTTACAGAGGAGCTTGGTTGAAGATCCCTATCTCTAGTAAAACTTCTATCAAAATTAATAATAAAAATAAAACAATCATCAGAATATTCAATACTTGCGCCAGAATTTATCATTCCACCATCACTGGTTAAATCCCTTCTTGTGGTTCCTTCAAGATACCAATTATTTAAAATTTCTGTTCTACCTGTTGCTGAAATCTCCTCCCGGTCAACCAGTTCGTCAGCAGTTAATTCTCTATTAAGTGATATATAAGTTAAGTTAAATTTATGTTTTTGCGGGCCAAGATCTAATCCTATTTCATTTCTTCTTAATGATAGTTTTCTTTTATCCAATCGAAGTCTTTGATAATATTTTATATCCTTTTGAGGAGAAAATGCTACTCTTCCTACATAATCCGAAGTTTTATTTTCCAGACCTGATCTCTCTGCGAATGTGTCATCAGATTTCAACCTGAATACTTGCCCTATAAGTATATTCATCGATCCCGAGTTTTTACCGTAAATACCATACTTTAAACCTAGATTGATTCTTGGTCCACCTTCAATCCTATCTATACCTGGAAATCTATTTATACTAAAAACATTTGTGTCGTCAAATTCAAAACTTCTACTATCTTCATTTGGTATTTTACTCGGGTTTCCTCCATAGGGGCTTACAGCAAAACTTACTATTGGCTCAACAAGTTGATATGAATCTTTCTCTCTTTTAATTATGGGCCAACTCCATTCGCCTGATAATTGAGGTATTAATCTATATACAAATTCATTATTGTTAACAATTGATGGGTCATTATCTAATGGTATATCATTTGTAATATAACTATCAGCTTTAAACTCGAGAGATAACGTCAATAAATCACCTAGTTTGCTAGTACTAGGTAAGTGCCATCCCCCTCTTAGAGATAACCGAGTGCTATCTATACCTTCTTTTCTATTTAAATGAATAAAATTACTATTCATCTTAAATAATAAACCTATATCATTAGGTTGACTTATAAATCTATGCTCTAAAAAAGGGAAAATTATTGGTGTTTCCCCTGGATCATCTTCGATTCTTAAACCTTGAAAGAAAAATGCGTTAAAACTAGCATAATTTTTTCCATTTATACCCTCAATAAATATATTATTTTGAAGTGTATCAGAGCTATTAATATTATATTTTCTCAGATAAGTGTCATCACTTGATATTGCTCCGGAAAAACCCCAATTCCATATATTATCCCATTTAAAATTACCTGATGCAAATAGATGACTTCTTTCTTTTTTTTGACCTGTTTTCTGATTGTTTTCATCTCTTTTATCTGGGTTTGTTAATGATCCATCAAATTGGTAATATCCTTTTTTTGTCTTATGTCTTAACTCAGCACCAATTATAGTTCCTTCCTTTGAGGTAAACTTAGATTCTAAAGTTATATCAAAATTAGGAGTAAAGTTTATAAAGAAAGGTATAGATATTGTACCTCCTAGTTGAGAAGATCTTCCTTGAGTCGGAACTAAAAA
>PTLN01000038.1 GCA_002938125.1 Alphaproteobacteria bacterium MarineAlpha2_Bin1 | reverse complement strand
TAAAACTTATACCCAAAAGTATAGTAGCCCAAAGCCAGATTTTAAGCCCTCCATAGTTACCATTTCTTAAAGCGTGATGAGCTATAGTAACTGTAGTAGAGGAGAGAAGTAGAATTAAAGTATTAAGAAAAGGTAAATCCCATGGATTAAATGTCAGTATACCCTCTGGTGGCCAAGTTCCACCCATAGTTTCAGTTGGGAAAAGGGCTGCATTATAGTATGCCCAAAACCAAGCAGCAAAAAACATTACTTCTGAAGCAATGAAAAGGACCATACCATACCTCAGACCAAGTTGAACAACTGGTGTATGAAAGCCTAAGTGCTCACCTTCTTTAATGATATCTCTGAACCAAACAAGAAACACATAGGCGGTAATAACAGCTCCTATAATAAATACCCAGATGGTGACATCATGAAACCAAAGAACCATTCCTAAAGTTAGTATAAAAGCCGCGAAGGCTCCAACTATAGGCCATGGACTCGGGTCAACTAGATGGTAACTATGATCTCTTGGGTGACCTTCAGCCATTATTTGGTTCCTTTTTTCTCAAAGCATAAGACTTTAATAGCATGTTATTAAATAAATCAATAGAAGAATCTCTCTTTAAGTCTTGATTATCATCATTTTGTTCAAAGAAGGTATAAGAAAGTGTAATGATTTTTATATCATCCATACCCGGCTCTTCTATTATCTCAGGGTTGATAAAAAAAGTTACTGGCATTTTAATCTCTTCACCAGGTGCCAATGTTTGTTCTTGAAAACAAAAACAATCAATCTTATTGAAATAGTAGCCCGCCTTCGGAGGAGTAACATTAAAAACAGCTGAACCTTTAATATGCTTATTGGTTAGATTTTTTGCTGTATAAAAAGCTATACCCTCTTCTCCTATTTTGATACTGACTTCTCGTTGAAGCGGAGAGAAGTCCCAAGGAAGATTCTTCCCTACGTTAGCATCAAACTGAACCCTAATAACCCTATCCGATATATCTGTAGGTAATGAATTTGCTTTTTGTGTAGTACCTGCAAAACCAGTAACTTGACAAAATAATTTATATAGTGGCACAGCTGCATATGCTGCTCCAACCATGATAAAAACTACCAAAAAGGATGATAAAGCAGTAATTCTCATTCTATTTACTTTTTTCATTATTATCCACCACCAGATTTAACTACTGAACCTAAATAAATCAAAATAACAAAAGCAATTAAACATAAAGCAACAACTATATTTTTTTTTCTATTTTTCTTATGTCTCTCACTTAATGGCATAAAGAACCTAGGTTAAGTTAAATTAAATTAAATTAAAGTCAAAATAAACAGACAACAACAATACAAATAGATAAATAATAGAGTAGTTGAATAATTTTTTAGCTTTTTTATTTATTGAAGTTTCGTCTAAATTTATTTTATTTAAAACCTGAATAACTCTAAATAAAAATATTAATCCAAGCGATAAAGCAGTAAATAAGTAAATGTTTCCTAAATATCCAAGAAACCACGGCAAGATACTTATTGGTAAAAGTAATAACACATAAATAAAAATATATATTGCTGTTTTTCTTAAGCCTACAACAACAGGCAGCATAGGAATACCAGCTTTCCTATAATCCGAATGGTTGTATAATGATAATGCCCAAAAATGAGGTGGGGTCCAAAAGAAAATGATGGTAAATATTAATATGGGAAATAAATCTATAGAACCTGTAACAGCTGCCCAGCCAATAACTGGAGGAAGAGAACCGGACGCACCACCAATAACAATATTCTGAGGCGTCCTTCTTTTTAAAAACATTGTGTAAATAAATACATAAAATGCAATTGTGAAGGATAATAGAATTGCAGATATATGATTAACCAATAAACCCATTACTATTATTGCTGCACCAGCAACAATAATACCAAGTGACAAGGCTTCTTCTCGCACGACTTTTCCAGATGGAATCGGTCTATTTTTTGTTCTCTGCATAATTGCGTCAATATCGGATTCATACCACATGTTTATAGCTCCCGCAGCACCAGCGCCAAGAGCTATAGAAATTATTGCAATAAGACCTGTAACAAAGTGAATATCACCTGGAGCAATAGACATACCTATTAGACCACTAAAAACCACAAGAGACATTACTCTTGGCTTTAAAAGTCTAAAGTAATCAAACCATTCCGATTTGACTACCGAAGAATGGTCCTTTAAATTTTGAGTTTGTCTTAAAAGTGAATCAGCCATTACCAATCATAATCATTTTATCCTTGGCAATTGATCATATGTATGCCAGGGGGGAGGAGAAGTAAGAGTCCACTCCAAGGTTGTAGCGCCTTCTCCCCAATAATTATCTTCAGCTTTACGTTTGCTAACAAACATTTCTAAAACAAGATAAAGAAAAACTAAGACAGCAAAGCCGGAGATATATGAACCAATCGAAGAGACAAAGTTCCAAGGAGCAAACGCATCTGGATAGTCTACATAACGCCTAGGCATACCTGCTAGACCAGAAAAATGCATAGGGAAGAATGTTAGGTTTACTGAAAAAAATGTTAACCAGAAATGGATTTTACCGAGAGTTTCATTATATTTCCACCCCCACATTTTTGGAGCCCAATAATAGAAACCTGCAAAAATACCAAACAATGCTCCTAATGACATAGTATAATGAAAATGAGCAACCACATAGTAGGTATCATGCATAGCCATATCTACACCAGCATTTGCTAAAATTATACCAGTAACTCCACCAATAGTGAAAAGAAATATTAGTCCAATAGCAAAAAGCATTGGTGTTTTAAACTCCAAAGAACCACCCCACATAGTAGCAATCCATGAAAATATTTTTATACCAGTTGGCACAGCTATAACCATCGTGGCTGCCATAAAATAAGCTCTTGTATCTACATCCATACCAACTGTGTACATGTGATGAGCCCAAACCACAAAACCTACTACGCCAATTGCTACCATGGCATATACCATTGGCAGATAACCAAAAACTGGCTTTTTAGAAAATGTTGAAATTATATGGCTTATTATGCCAAAACCAGGAAGTATTAAAATATATACTTCAGGGTGACCAAAAAACCAAAATAAATGCTGATATAATATTGGGTCACCTTGACCAGCGGCATCAAAAAAAGTTGTGCCAAAGTTTCTGTCTGTAAGTAACATGGTAATTGCGCCAGCCAGAACAGGAAGAGAGAGAAGCAAAAGAAATACAGTAACTAGTATGGACCATACAAATAGAGGCATCTTATGCAATGTCATACCAGGAGCACGCATATTAAATATTGTAGTAATAAAATTTATTGCTCCTAAAATTGATGATGCACCTGCTAAGTGAAGAGAGAAAATTGCTAAATCAACCGCCATACCAGGGTGACCAGAAGTAGACAATGGAGCATATACAGTCCAACCTGTGCCAGCACCACCATCAACAAAAGTCGAACCAATAAGTAAAGCAGCAGCTGGAATTAATAACCAAAAAGATATATTATTTAGTCTAGGAAAGGCCATATCTGGGGCTCCTATCATTAAAGGAACAAACCAATTCCCAAAACCACCAATGAATGCTGGCATAATCATAAAGAAAACCATAACAAGGCCATGACCTGTGACCAAAACATTGTAAAATTGATAATTTTCTCCAAAAAATTGCATTCCAGGAGATTGTAATTCCATTCTCATGAGAATAGAAAATATGCCACCTACCACGCCAGCACAAATTGCGAAAATTATGTATAGTGTGCCAATATCTTTGTGATTAGTTGACATGAGCCACCTACGGGCAAAACTCGGCTTATGGTCGTGAAGTGCTTCTGCTGTAGTATGCGTCATTTTGTTAAAACCTTATTTTTTATATTAGATGTTAGTGATACAAATTCTGATGAAAATTTTGGGTGTATATCAGATGGCTGTGGGCTGCTCTTTGCAAATTCAACTTTTGCCTTTTCTACCCACTCAGAAAAATTCTCTTTTGTAACTGCTCGAATGGTAATAGGCATAAATGAGTGCCTTACACCACAAAGTTCGGAACACATACCATAGTATATTCCTGGTTTAGTTATATTTACCCAAGTTTCATTTAATTGGCCTGGCACAGCATCCATTTTTATACCAAAACTAGGGAGAGCCCAATTATGAATAACATCATTAGCAGTAACTAGTATTTTGATATTTGTATTTATTGGAAGAACTACTTCATTGTCAGTATGAAGTAACCTCTCCTGACCAGGTTTAAGATCTGATTCTTCAATCATTATAGCATCAAAAACAAAATCGCCGTGATCTGGGTATTCATAAGACCAGTACCATTGATGACCGATTGCTTTAAGTGTCATTTCTGGCTCATCAGTTTTATCCATGTAATATAGAAGACGAAACGAAGGAACAACCATAACAACCAAAATGATAATAGGAATAACAGTCCATAAAACTTCAATAAATGTATTATGGGTTCTCTTGCTGGGATTAGGATTCTTGCTAGCCCTAAATCTAAACATCACATAGCCCAAAAGGATTGTGACAAATAGTGCTATTGCAACAGATATAATCATTAAGAAATTATGAAAATCAACAATTCTTTCCATGACAGGCGAGGCAGCTTCACGAAAACCCATTTGCCAGGGCTTAGAAACACCTATAGCCTCTTCAGCTAAAGCTTGCACAGCTAAGAGTGTAAAAAATAAAGTATAAAATAATGTTAAAACTTTCCTAATAATCATACTTTTTCCTGCCATCTAAAATCTATAACTATAACTTTTACATAAGAAACAACAATAAAACCAGTCCAGTTAAGAAAAAAATTTATTAAAGACTTATGTTATAGATTTAAATAATTTTTTTTATAACTCAACACCTAGATCAAAAAAAAAAAATATAATATAATTTATATTATTTAGTAACTTTCAGAGGTTATTTTAACATAAAATTATGTATAATTTTATAAAAAATCTATAAATAACCGATATTTAGAGCATAAAATGAGCAATTATCTTCCTGAAAAACTCTTTTTTTCAAACACAGATTTGAATGATGGAAAATTAACTAATTATACAAATTTAGCCTTAAATCACCTAGATGATGGTGAACTATACTTGGAATACAAACAATCTGAAGCCCTAGTTTTAGACGATAATAGAATCAAATCTGCTAATTATGATATAGAAAAAGGATTTGGTTTAAGAGGTGTCGTAGGGGAATCAACAGCTTATGCTCATTCTTCTCAAATGAGTGAGAATTCAATTAAAAAAGCTTTAGATACAATTGCTAACGTCAAAGCAGGACATTCAGGTAAAGTTGAAATTTCTCCTGAAAAAACCAATAGAAAATTATATAGCAATATTAACCCAGTAAATGAGATTGAATTTAGTGAAAAAATAAAAGTTCTTGAAAATATTAACTCCTACGCCAGATCTAGTGATGACTTAATTAGACAAGTATCAGCGTCGTTAACCAGTTCATGGCAAGCTATAAAAATCTTTAGAGCAGACGGAGAATATTATAATGATATACGGCCATTAGTTAGACTGAATATTCAAATAATTGTTGGTGATGGGAAAAAACAGGAGGTTGGTTCGTATGGTATAGGAGGTAGAACTGAATTAGCTGAATGGATAAAACCTGAGTTGTGGAAAAAAAGTGTAAACGAAGCAATTCGGCAAGCAAAAGTTAATATGAATTCAATTGGCGCACCTGCAGGGGAGATGACGGTTATTTTAGGCCCAGGTTGGCCTGGAATTCTTTTACATGAAGCTATAGGACATGGACTTGAAGGTGATTTTAATAGAAAAAAAACATCTGCATTTTATGACTTAATGGGAAAAAGAATAGCGGCTAAAGGAGTAACAGTCGTAGATGATGGCACAATCAAAGACAGGAGAGGATCTTTAACAATAGATGATGAAGGAACACCAACTCAGTGTACTACTCTGATTGAAGATGGCATCTTAACTGGATACATTCACGATAGATTAAATGCAAGACTCATGGGAATGCGACCTACAGGTAATGGAAGGAGAGAGTCCTTTGCTCATGTTCCTATGCCAAGAATGACAAATACTTATATGCTTAATGGGACACACAAAAGAGAGGATTTATTATCTGGTGTAAAAAATGGACTTTATGCAGTCAACTTTGGGGGCGGACAAGTCGATATAACATCAGGAAAGTTTGTTTTTTCATGTACTGAGGCTTATGAAATAAAAAACGGTAAGATTGAAAGACCAGTCAAGGGAGCAACATTGATTGGCAATGGCCCAGATATTCTTACAAAAATATCAGGAATTGGTGATGATATGCAACTAGATCCTGGAGTAGGCACGTGCGGTAAAAATGGACAAGGAGTTCCAGTAGGTGTAGGACAGCCCTCCCTAAAGATTGATGGTTTGACAGTAGGTGGAACGAATACTAACTAGGCCATATTCTCTTCGAATATTTTTGTAACTGACCCAGACCACTCATTCTCAAATAAATCAATCAACTTATCAGCAGGTGATTCACACTTTTTTTGCCTTTGAACAATTGCTTCAAGAAATATACTCTCATCATTACCAGAAGAGTCAAAAATTTTTCTATTTTTCAAACCTTTTTTTGAAATTTCTAAAACTATTTCAGCCAAATCGTTCATTGTAAATTTTGAACTTATCTCTGTTTTCAAACCATAAGTCGGAACATTCTCTCTCATACTTAATATCTCATCAATTGTAAAATCTGAAATTAATTCATATGCAGTATTTAGAGAATCATTATCATACAAAAGACCAACCCAAAATGCAGGATTAGCACACAAATCTGACCAGTTACCAGCATCTGCACCACGCATTTCTATAAATTTTTTTAACCTTACTTCTGGAAATAAGGTACTTAAATGATTTTCCCAATCACTTATTAAAGGTTTCTCTCTTGGTAAACAGCTTAATGAACCTTCCATGAAATCTCTAAATGTTTGACCGTTAGCATTCAGAAAATCTTCTCCTCTAATCACAAAATACATAGGCACATCCAAAGCATAATCTACATAAGATTGAAAGCCCATTCCTTCCTCAAAAACAAAAGGAAGCATGCCACATCTTTCATCATCTGTATGCATCCATACATAAGATCTTAAAGACTTAAAACCAGACAAACCACCCTCCAAAAAAGGTGAATTAGCAAATAGAGCAACTGATAATGGTTGTAGGGCTAGTGAAACTCGTAATTTTTTTACCATATCAAACTCCGAAGAGTAGTCTAGATTTGTTTGAACAGTACAAGTTCTAAACATCATATCAAGCCCATGTGAACCTTTTTTGGGCATATAGTTTTTCATGATTTTATATCTACTCTTTGGCATTAACGGCACTTCATCTAATTTTAGATTAGGATGGAATCCCATACTAATAAATCCTATTCCAATTTTTTCAGATACTGACCTTAATTGGGCCAAATGAGAATTAACTTCTACACATGTCTCATGAATATTAGCTAAGGGGGCACCAGATAATTCTAATTGACCTCCTGGTTCTAATGTTATTGATTGCTTGCCAGAATAGAGAGCAATAATATTTTCTTTTTCATATTTGGGTTCCCAACCTAGATCAATTAGGCCATTTAGAATTCTCAAAATACCTTGATCCCCTTTATAATTTATAGGGGCGTGGTTTTCTTTTATAAAACCAAATTTCTCATGTTCAGTTCCTATTCTCCATTCAGAAACTGGTTTACAACCGTCCTGGAAATAATCCGCTAATTGAAAATAGTTTTCTATAGTTCTGTCAGACATTTTAAATAATATCTTTTAAAGTTTATTAATTGATTTCCAAATTGATAGCATTACTACGGCTGCAGTTTCTGACCTCAAAGTTAACTGACCTAATGAAAAAGGATTTGAATTAGAAAAACTCAAAAACAACTTAACCTCCTCCTCAACAAACCCACCCTCAGGACCAATTATCAAACCACCAACATCTAAAAATATCTTAGCATCAGTGTCATTTAGGTTTTTATCACCCCAAATAAAAGGCCTCCCACGAGGCCACTTTTGAAAAAGAGCACCAAATGATTGATAATATTTTAATTGAGGTATAGTTATTCTACCACATTGTTCAGCAGATTCAATAGCTGTTAGTTTTGCTTTGGGTAAATTTATTGACTTTAAATTTGATCTAGCTGCTTTTACAGCAATAATTTTTGACACTCCTAATTCGGTTGCTTTTTCAATTAAAAATTTAGACCTTGAGCTTTTTATTAGAGAAAAAACTATCCAAATATCATTATTTTTTTGCGAATTTTGAGACAAATAGATTTCTCGAGGGATAACATAAGCCTTACTTTCTAATTCCATTATTTGACATAACCATTCGCCATCTCGACCATTAAATAACCTAATATAATCGCCAATTTTACATCGCATTACATTTTTAAGATAATTAATATTTCGATCAACTAAATTGACATTTACATTTTGGTAAATATCTTGTTCAGTAAAAATTCTAATTTTTTTTAAACAAGCCATAAATAAGATTATTACAATGATCAATAAAAAAAAAGATTTGAATAGTAGAAAACTGGCTGATAGCTCATTTAATATAATTTTTAAGTACCTTCCTGCAGAAATTATTCCATATATCAAATTATCCAGATTTGACCGACCTATAGGTATTTGGCTTTTAATGTTACCAGCTTGGTGGAGTATAAGCATTTCTCTTTCATTTGAGAACGAGACCAAAGGAATTATTTTATATGTATATTTTTTCCTGGGTGCGTTAGTAATGCGGGGAGCTGGATGTACTTTTAATGATTTAATTGATATGAAATTAGATTCAGAAGTTAAACGAACATCCAATAGACCTCTTCCATCAGGAGAAGTTACTATTTTTCAAGCTTTGCTTTGGTTGATTTTCCAAAGTCTTGTTGGTTTTTTAATATTAATTCAGTTTAATTCGCAAACTATTTTCTTCGGATTATTTTCTTTATTGCTTGTAGCTATATATCCTTTTATGAAAAGAATAACATGGTGGCCACAATTTTTTTTAGGTTTGGCATTTAATTTTGGAGTAATCTTAGCTTGGGTGGAAATTAACAATCAGATATCTCCTATCTGTATAATTGTTTATTTAGCAGGAATATTTTGGACGCTTGGGTATGATACTATTTATGCTCTCATGGACATAAAAGACGATAGGTTAGTTGGAATTAAATCATCTGCTATATATATTGGAGAGAGAAAAATAAAATTATATCTCTCTATTTTTTATACTTTCACATTTGGTTTACTATTTTACTCTTCGTTACTTATTGACGTTGAGTGGTTTTTTTGGCCTATTTTTTTGATATCTTCTTCACAGCTAGCTTGGCAAATAATTACATTAAAACCTGAAGCAAGTGATGATTGTTTAAAAAAATTTAAATCAAATAGTATTTTTGGTTTCGCTATTTTCTTCTGTTTTGTTGCAGGTAACTAGTGCTTGTAAATTTTTATTTAGGTAAAATCTGAACAAAGTTTTTAAGGATAATTTTTTTTGACATTTTTTTAATACGACTTCTATATTCATCTAATTTTTTTCTATCATTTACAATTGATATTATTAAATCATCAAAATCTCTAATATCACCAATAATCTGATCAAATACAAAAGAAAGGCATTCCTTATGTTTCAATGTTAAGAAATTTCTTTTCTCTGCATATACTTCGTCAAAAGCAATAAACTTTCTATGTTTCTCAAACCCTAAATCAAAAACGTAAGCAAAAATACTTTCTCTGAATCCTAGTCTATCAATAATTATCGGAATTTTTAATTCACCATATCTATATTCAGGAAGTTCTGTTTTATGTATAATCGAAAGTTGTTTTTTGGTAAGTAAAACTACATGGGTATATAACATAGTACCATCTGAATTAGTGATTGTAGCAGGAATACAACCATATCGAGAAAACTGCCCAGAAAATATTACATCTAAATTTTTTATTGTTGCAGATAACACAGCTATTGGCTCTTTTATAGGGCTAAGCTTTCTCCTAAGCTGCTCCGGTGATGCATTTGAGCCATATGCTAGCACTGGTATAAATTTTTTTAAATCTCCATCGAGAACTCTGCCTTTGAGTTCTACTATTCTGTCATTTTCAAGCAGAAAAGAGCCCTTTGGTCTTTCATATGGATAATTTTTAGCTCTTTCTAGAAGTTCTGTGTTGCTTTTTTTATTCATTTTATTCTTTCTTACAAGTTAAGATTAAATAACAACCAACATAAATATACATTTAAAAAAGAGGAATTTAAACATATGGCTTTTTCAGACTTACAGGACTTTATCAAATATTTAGAAAATAAGGGAGAATTAATTCGTGTAAAGAAACCTGTTTCTACCGTTCTAGAAATGACTGAAATTCATACACGCCTTTTATCCCAAAAAGGACCAGCTGTTTTATTTGAAAAACCAATAAATTCATCAGGTAAACAGGTTGACATTCCAGTTTTAATTAACCTTTTTGGAACTATTGAAAGAGTGGCAATGGGAATAAATAAAAAATCTGATGAGCTAAGTGAACTTGGAAGAACACTTGCATTTCTGAGGCAACCTCAACCTCCTGAGGGATGGAAGGAAACTATAAATATGTTTCCCTTATTAAAAACAGTTTTAAATATGAAGCCGTCCAAAGTAAAAAATGCGAAATGTCAAAATATAGTTTTTGAGGGAGACGATGTCGATCTTACTAAACTACCAATTCAAACTTGCTGGCCTAACGAACCTGCCCCTTTATTCACTTGGCCTTTGGTTATCACAAAGGATGAGAATGAAAAATATAATTTAGGTATATATCGAATGCAATTATTGAATAAAAATACAGTTATCATGAGATGGTTAAGGCATAGGGGCGGAGCACAAAACTTTTTAAATTGGAAGAAAAAAAACCCAAACGAACCCATGCCAATTGCTGTTTCAATCGGCACAGACCCGGCAACACTAGTTGCCGCGGTAACACCAACACCTGAAAGTCTGAGTGAATATCAATTTGCTGGTTTTTTAAGAAATAAAAAACTTGAATTAGTTAAAGCTAAAAATATCCCTTTATTTATTCCAGCAAACTCTGAAATTGTCTTGGAAGGCCATATACTTCCTAACGAACTAGCAGATGAAGGTCCCTATGGAGACCATACGGGCTATTATAATAGTGTAGAGAAATTTCCTATATTCAAAGTAAACACAATTACAATGAAAGAAAAACCAATTTACCTCTCAACTTTTACTGGACGGCCTCCAGATGAGCCCTCTATTTTAGGTGAAGCCCTGAATGAAGTATTTATTCCTCTTATTCAGCAACAGTTCCCAGAAATAACTGATTTTTGGTTACCTCCGGAGGCATGTAGCTATCGAATTGCAGTAGTATCAATCAATAAAGATTTCCCTGGACAAGCAAAAAGAATTATGATGGGTATTTGGTCATATTTAAAACAATTTATGTATACTAAGTGGATTATAGTTGTTGACCAAGATATAAATGTCAGAGAATGGAAAGATGTGGTTTGGGCAATCTCAACTCGCATGGACCCATCTAGAGACATTACTATAATAGAAAATACACCAATAGATTACCTTGACTTCGCTTCAACCGATGATGGTCTTGGATCAAAGATAGGTTTGGACGCAACCAATAAAATTGCTCCAGAAACTAATAGGATTTGGGGGTCAAAAATCAAAATGGAACAAAATATAATTGAATTGATAGATACAAAATGGGATAAACTTGGCCTACCCGGAATAGGTAAGTCAATTTGGAAATAAACTAAGTTTAACCATGTAAATTTTTTAGGAAAAAAATGGAAAAAAATTTAAGTAAAAAAAATAAGTCAGAAAATATACTTACAAAATTAATTGATAAAGCAAAAGCAAGAGGCGCAGATTCCGCTGATGCTATAAGTTTAGTTAATGAATCCATATCCGTTTCTCAAAGACTTGGCAAAAGAGAAGATTTAGAAAGATCAGAGTCAAGTGGTTACGGACTAAGAATTTTCATTGGTAAAAAGCAATCGATTGTCTCCTCATCAAATAATTCAGACTACGGCATAGATGAACTAATAGGAAGAGCAATAGAAATGGCTAAAGTAGCTCCTGATGATCCTTATGCTGGAATAAGTGAAAAAAATATAAAAGATCGATCATTTCCTAATCTGAATTTACTTGATAAATTTGAACCATCAATTGAGGATCTATATGAAAATATAAGCATTGCTGAAGAAGCCGCTCTTTCTGTTAAAGGAATAACAAATTCAGAAGGGGCTGATTCTTCTTGGAGTAAATCAACTATTGCTTTAGCAAACACCAATGGATTTTTTGAAACATACTCTGGTTCTACATTCTCTCTATCGGCTGCTGTAATTGCGGGAGATGGTTCAACCATGGAAAGAGATTATGATTATTCTGTATCAAGACACAGAGCTAATTTAGAAAACCCAAAATCTATAGGAATTAATGCTGCTGAGAGAGCAGTAAAAAGACTTAATCCAATAAAGATCGACTCATGCGAATTACCAGTTATTTTTGATTGGAGAGTAGCCTCTAGTATACTCGGACACTTTTCTAGTGCAATAAATGGCCAATCAATTGCAAAAAAAACTAGCTTCCTTAACGAAAAAATGGATAAACAGATATTTAATAAAGAAATAAATATTATAGATGACCCACATATTGTTGATGGTTTAGGTTCTAGGCCATTTGATGGGGAAGCGTCAGAGACAAGAAAAATAAATCTTGTCTCAGACGGAGTATTGAAAAGTTGGATTTTGGATCTATCTTCATCACGTCAGTTGGGCCTAACAACTACTGGCCATGCCTCAAGAGGGACCTCAAGTATTCCTTTTCCAAGCACAACAAATTTATACCTTGAGCCAGGAAAAAATTCACTTGAAGATATTATAGGAGGCTTAAAAAGGGGAATATATGTAACTGAATTAATAGGAATGGGTGTTAATGGTGTAACTGGTGACTATAGTAGGGGTGCAGCTGGTTTCTTGGTTGAAAATGGAAAAATTACATATCCTATTAGCGAAATAACAATAGCAGGTAATTTAAATTCTATATTTAGTAATTTAACTCCTGCGAATGATCTAAAATTTAAAAATAGAACAAACTCCCCCTCACTATTAATTAATAAGATGACAGTTGCAGGAAATTAAATTGGATAAATTTAATATCAAGGAAGATAGAAATTTAGCACGAGAGGCAATCCTGGAAGCAGGAAAAATTGCAAGAAAATACTTTTCAAAAGATATTAAAAAATGGGATAAAACTCCAAATAACCCCGTTACTGAGGTTGATTATGCAGTAAACGACAGTCTTGCTATGTGTCTTCGTAATAACAGGAATTCTTACGGATGGCTATCTGAAGAATCTGAAGATGATAAAAAAAGATTAAATAAAAATTATATTTGGACAGTCGACCCTATTGACGGTACTAAAGCCTTCATTCAAAAAAAACCTGAATTCACAATTTCTATTGCCTTAGTTCATATTTCTAAACCAATCTTAGGATTAATTTACAATCCGATTACTGAAGAACTTTTTGAAGCAGAAATTGGGAATGGAGCTTACCTAAATGGAAAAAAAATTAAAGTATCAAATAATATATCTCTTAGTAGAGGAAATTTTTTAGGTGGGAAAAAACTTCTCACAAGTAAAGAAAAAATTTTTAGCAAAGCAAAATTTTCATTTATTAATTCAATTGCATATAGAATGGCCCTTGTTGCTAAAGGTGAATATGATGGAACAATTACTCTTTCAAATAAATCAGATTGGGACATAGCTGCAGGTAATCTAATTGTTGTTGAAGCAGGGGGGAAAGTAACAATGAAAAATGGAGAAGAAATAAAATATAATAAAAAAAATGTACTTCACCCTAATTTGATTGTAGCAAATTCAATTATCC
>PTLN01000037.1 GCA_002938125.1 Alphaproteobacteria bacterium MarineAlpha2_Bin1 | reverse complement strand
AAAATAATTATTTTTCATCGGGTAAAATTAAAAATTTAGTTACATTAGGTGTTGATGGTGATATTGAAATAAATCAAGAGTATATTCCTGTTGCTCACAATTCCATCAATTTGGCAATAAGTAATCTAACATTTCATTGGGCTAATGACCTAATCGGGGTTTTATACCAAATAAATCAGGTGTTAAAACCGGATGGATTCTTTCTGGCCTCTTTATTTGGAGAAAATACTCTTTTTGAATTAAAAGATTCTTTTAGATTAGCTGAAAATGAAATAATTGGAAAATCATATAATAGAGTATCTCCCTTTATTGACATCAAAACATCAGGTGACCTGCTACAAAGAACAGGCTTCAACCTATGTGTTTCAGACTTAGATAAAATTGAAATTAAATATAATAACCCAATAGACTTATTCTATGAGTTAAGATCTATGGGCGAGACAAATCTTATGTTAGATAGACAAAAGAGTTTCCTAAGAAAAGATGTGCTAAAAAAAACAATGGAAATCTACGTTAAAAATTTTTCTGATAATGACAAAAAAATTACTGCTACCTTTGATATAATATATCTTTCAGGATGGAAATATCATGATTCACAGCAAAAACCACTTAAACCAGGATCAGCCAAAGCTTCACTTTCACAAATACTCTAATAAATTTTTTACTAAAGATAATCAATAACCATACCAATAAGACTCTCATTACCTGAAGGCATATTATATTTTCCTAGATCACGTTTTTCTACCCATTTAATTTCAGCTGAAACACTTGCATTTACTTTTCCCTCCCAAACTCTACAGACATACATAAGAATGAGAAAATTTCTTGTTCCATATGTTACTGTTGAGAATGTCAATGGAGCTAGGCAACTTTTACTTATACTTATTGATAGCTCTTCTTTAATTTCTCTTATTAAGGCACTTTCAGGGCTCTCATCAGCTTCTATTTTTCCTCCTGGAAATTCCCACATTCCCCCCATCGGCTTATCTATTAATCTTTTTGAAATTAATATCCTATTTTCTGAATCTAAAAGAGCTAATACGACAACATCTGTTCTGTTTAGCAAAATAATTCAACCTCCTCTTAGAAGTTTCATGAACGGTAATCAGAATTAATTTTTATGTATTCTTCAGTAAAATCACATGTCCATACAGTAAATGAACCATTACCCTCTCCAATATCAACCTTTATTGAAACTTCACTGTTCTTTAAGTAATTAGCCGCCAGTTCTTCAATATAATCCTCACAAACACCCCCATCTTTTGCGACTAATATATTACCAAAATATACTTTTAATTTATTCTTATCTATTTTTTGTTGTGCGTTACCGATAGCCATAATAATTCTTCCCCAATTTGGATCTTCTCCTGCAATTGCAGTTTTAACTAAAGGAGATTTAGCTATACAGTTTCCAATAATTTTTGCAGAATCATTAGTAAGTGCATTTATAACTTCTATAGTAATAAATTTGCTAGCTCCTTCCCCGTCTTTTATAACCTGGTGTGATAAATTGAGCATTAGATCTTTTAACGCATTGATAAAGCCATTAAGTCTTGGGTCTGATACATCATCAATTACACCATGGGAAGGCCCTTCACCTGTTGAAAATAATAGTAATGTATCAGATGTAGAAGAGTCTCCATCAACAGTTATTGCGTTGAAAGTTACTTCATTAATTTTCTTTAAATAAAAGTCTAAAATTCTTGATGGAATATCTGCATCTGTAAAAAAAAACCCTAACAAAGTTCCCATATTTGGACTAATCATACCAGATCCCTTGGCTATACCATTCAATACATAATCTTTATCTTCAATTTTAAATTTTTTTGAAATTAATTTAGGATAAGTGTCTGTTGTTCTAATAGCTTGTGCTAAATTGCTCCAATTGTCCTTACCAATATTCTTAATTAATAAAGGTATAGAATTCAAGATTTTTTCAATTGGTAATTGCTCTCCAATAACACCAGTTGATGCGACAAAAACCTGATCAGCTCTACAATTTATTATACTTGAAATTAAAGCTGTTTTTACAGTTACATTTTTTCCTCCAGGATAACCTGTAAATGCATTTGCATTACCTGAATTAATGATTAATGCCTTTGCTAATCCATTTTTAATTATGCTTTTGCACCAAGATACTGGGGCTGATGATGTCTCTGAATTTGTAAAGACTCCCGCTACATTTGCTAATTTATCAAAAACAATTATAGCTAAATCTAACCCAGATTCTTTAATATCAGAACACATCGTTGCATGCTTAACGCCATTTACTTGCGGTAAATTTGGGACATTTAATGGAGCAAAAGGAGAGGTTAAATTTTTTTTATTCATATGTAAAATTGTCCTTGTCAATTATTATAACTTTATATTTCTTTTTTCCTAATAGTATTATTTCTTGGTGTATTTCTTTTTTTAAATTCTCAATTAGCTTTTCTTGCACCTGTTCAAATTTAGGTGGATCAATTTGTCTCCGGTCTAACAATTTAATTACGTGCCAACCAAATTTTGTCTCTACCGGCTTGGAAATTTCATCAATCTTTAAACTAAATGCAACCTCAGAGAATTCTCTAACCATGATATCTTTAGAAAAGTAACCCAGATCACCACCTAAATTTGCTGATGGCCCAATAGAATACTTCTTGGCCAAATCTGAAAAATTGTTACCATTATCTAAATATTTAAGTATTTTTTCGGCATCTTCTTTTGAACTTAAGAGTATATGTTTTACTCTAATCTCAACTTTATCTGTAAATTCATTAATGTATTCTCTATACTTTTGTTTTAATAACTGTTTGTTATGTCTTTTATTTATTTCCTCTCGAATATATATATCATGCAGCATTCTTTCTTCAGAGATACTCTTTAATATTTGAAACTCAGATGACTTATCTAAATCGTTACTTTTAGCTAAATTCGCTATAAGCTTATTATTTATTATTTGTTTCAATACCATTTTACGTAATTGTTCTTTTGGAAGGAATAAAACCTGACCAGATAAATTTTTTATTAAAACATTGACCTCAGTTATTTTAATCTCTTCTTCACCAACAATTGCAATAACTTTTTCATTACTAAATGATTCTGATGAAAAATAGCATAAGATACATACAATTAGAGAATAATATAAGGTAAACTTTCTTAAATATTTGCATGAATTAGCAATACTTGTTAATGGCATTGTTTTTTTTCTTTCTTAATTATATTATCTATATTAAATATCTATTTTTATTATTATATAACAATATATTGATTAAGAAAGTAATGTTTAAATAATTACCTTACTTTGAAATCTAGACTGAATGACTTTTTGGGATATTTCTATGATAACTAATTTTGCAAAGAAAATATTTGGTACTTCTAACGATAGAATAATAAGAGACATACAAGGAATTGTTAGCAATATAAATAAGATTGAACCAGAGATACGAAAGCTTAGCGATCAAGAAATTAAAAATAAAACTCTTGAGTTTAGAAAGAGATTGAACAATGGATGTAAGCTTGATGATTTATTAGTTGAAGCATTCGGTGTGGTAAGAGAAGCATCAAGAAGAACCCTCAATGAAAGACACTATGACGTTCAATTATTAGGTGGAATAGTTTTACATAAGGGTAATATTGCTGAGATGAAAACTGGAGAAGGGAAAACACTTGTTTCAACCCTAGCCGTATACCTTAATTCATTGAGCGGTAAAGGAGTTCATGTGGTTACAGTTAATGACTATCTAGCAAAAAGGGACTCAGAGTGGATGGGGGAAATTTATAATTTTCTGGGTCTTACTGTTGGCTGTATTACTCCTGGAATTGAAGATAATCTGAGAAGAGACCAGTATGCATGTGATGTAACCTATTCAACGAATAATGAATTAGGCTTCGACTATCTTAGGGACAATATGAAATATGACCTTGAATCGATGGTACAAAGACCTTTTAATTTTGCAATTATTGACGAAGTTGATTCTATTTTAATTGATGAAGCCAGAACTCCATTGATTATTTCTGGACCAGGTGAACAAAGTTCTGACTTGTACAAATCTCTAAATAAATTAATTCCTGAATTAAATGATCAAGACTATGAGAAGGATGAAAAAACTAAAAGTATAAACCTAACCGATTCGGGAGTTGAAAAACTAGAAAAACTACTTGCGGAATCTGGTCTCTTAAAAGGTGACAGTTTATATGACATAGATAATGTTTCAATTGTTCACCATGCTAACCAAGCTCTAAGGGCTCATCAGATGTTTCAAAAGGATAGGGACTATATTGTAAAAAATGATAATGTGGTAATAATCGATGAATTTACTGGTAGAGCCTTAGATGGAAGGAGGTACTCCGAGGGTTTGCATCAAGCATTAGAGTCAAAGGAAAAAGTTACTATTCAGCAGGAAAATCAAACACTAGCCTCAATTACATTTCAAAATTATTTTAGAATGTACCCAAAGTTAGCAGGAATGACTGGAACAGCGATTACCGAGGCAGAAGAATTCAACGATATATACAATTTAAATGTTGTCGAAATGCCAACAAATAAACCAATAATAAGAGTAGATGAAGATGATGAAATATATCGCACAAATAATGAAAAAATTAAGGCAATAGTAGAAAATATAAAAAAATGTATCCATAGTGGACAACCAGTTTTAGTTGGCACTGTTTCTATTGAAAAATCAGAAGAACTTTCAAAAATACTTAAGAAAAATAAAATTAGTCATAGAGTTCTCAATGCTAGATATCATGCTCAAGAAGCACAAATTATTGCTCAAGCAGGAAGGATTGAAGCTGTAACAATTGCAACTAATATGGCTGGAAGAGGTACTGACATAAAACTTGGTGGAAATGCAGATATGATTATTGAGGAAGAAATAAAAAATAATAAAAAAAATCAATCCCTGAATAGAACTAAAATTAAAGAGGATTTTGAAATAGAAAAGGGTAAAGTCATTGATCTTGGAGGCCTTGCAATAATAGCAACCGAAAGGCATGAAAGTAGAAGAATTGATAATCAGTTAAGAGGAAGAGCTGGTAGACAAGGTGATCCTGGGAAATCAAATTTTTATTTGTCTTTAGAAGATGACCTTATGAGAATTTTTGGATCAGAACGTATGGATGGAATGCTGAAGAAACTAGGACTAAAAGAAAATGAGGCTATCGTTCATCCTTGGGTAAATAAAGCAATTCAAAAAGCTCAACAAAAGGTTGAAGCAAGAAATTATGATATTAGAAAAAATCTACTAAAATTTGATGATGTAATGAATGATCAAAGAAAGGTTATTTATGAACAAAGAAGGGAAATAATGAAGGCAGATAATGTATCAGAAATTGTAGGAGATATGCGTGAAGAAGTTTTGGATAATGTCATAGATAAACATATACCTGAGAAAGCTTTTGCGGAGGAATGGAAAATATCAGAATTGTCAACTGAAATAAAAAAAATTTTTGGAGTCGATTTACCAATTACAGATTGGGCAAAAGAAGAAGGAATTGCAGAAAAAGAAATTAAAGATAGAGTTAGAGTTGAAGCAGAAAACTATATGTCAAAAAAAATAACCAATTACGGTAAAGAAGTTTGGAATATGGTCGAAAAAAACCTAACTTTACAGGTTTTAGATCAGCATTGGAAAGACCACTTGCTGGGACTTGATCACCTTAGACAGGGTATTGGATTAAGAGCTTACGGTCAAAAGGACCCTTTAAATGAATACAAGTCCGAGGCCTTCGGAATGTTTGAAAACATGCTCTCTTCACTTAGAGAAAGTTTAATTATGTTTCTATCAAATATTGAAATAAATCTAGAAACAATTTCTGAACAAACTAACTCATCTCAGCTTAAAACAGAAAAAACATATTCTGAACAAAAAAATCCTAAGGAAAAAATTGAAAATAAAACTTGGGGTAAAGTAGGGCGTAATGCACCTTGTCCATGCGATTCTGGGAAAAAATATAAACATTGCTGTGGAAAAATATAATTTATTACCGACCTGTAATTCTTCCAATAGCTAAGAACTTTTCTTTCCTATCATCAGTATATTGTTTATTTTCAGAAAAATTGAGCTCTATTAATTGCTCTTCTATAACACCTGCTAATTCATTAATAATTTCATTTGGACTTCTATGAGCTCCTCCAATTGGCTCTTTGACAACTTTATCAACAACTTTCAGGGCCAACATGTCGTCTGAGGTAAGCTTTAAAGCTTCTGCTGCATCCTTACTTTTCTCAGGATTTCTCCATAAAATGGAAGCACATCCTTCTGGAGAAATAACAGAATAAATTGAGTGTTCCAACATGATTACTTTATTTCCTGCTGCTAAAGCCATTGCACCTCCTGAACCACCTTCCCCCACAATACTCGAAATTAAAGGTGTCTCTAAATTAATACAAGACTCAATACACCTAGCTATTGCTTCAGCCTGACCTCTCTCCTCTGCTTCAATCCCTGGATAGGCTCCCGCGGTATCTACAAAAGTTAAAACTGGCAGATTAAACTTATTAGCTAAGGTCATTAGTCTTGTAGCTTTTCGATACCCTTCAGGGTGCGCCATACCAAAATTTCTTTCAAGTCTAGTTTTTGTATCATGACCCTTTTCGTTACCAATTAAAATTACAGAATAACCTCTAAATAACCCTATACCGCCAATTAATGCTCTATCTTCACCAAAAAATCTATCCCCAGAAAGAGGAATGTAATCTTCTATAAATCCGTTTACATAATCTAAGAAATGTGGTCTAGCAGGATGCCTTGCAACTTGGACTTTTTCCCAAGGTGTTAATTTCTTGTATATCTCTTTAAGGGTTATCTCTATTTTTTTTTCTAATTTAGTTGATTCTAATTTAGCCTTATTATCCCCACTATCAACAAGATGTTTTAATTCTTTTAGTTTACCCTCTAACTCAACTATTGGCTTCTCAAATTCTAATATTATATTCATAATTTTTATTGTTTACTTTTCTGATAAAGGATGCTTCGAATAAATGAGGTCTCGTTTGTGAGTATCTACAACGTGAGTATAAATTTGAGTTGTGTTTATATCAGAGTGACCCAACATTTTTTGAACAGCAATTAAATCTGCACCATTTGATAGTAGATGTGTTGCAAATGCATGCCTTAGAACGTGGGGAGAAATATATTTTTTTGAAAAACCTGCATTTATTGCTAAATTATCTAACATTTGGCTAAATCTTTGTCTAGTAAGATGACCGCTACGACTTGATGAAGGAAATAAGTAATCGGACTCATCTCTATTCTTAAGAAAATAATTCCTATCCTTAAGATAGGATTGAATAGATTCAATTGATTTCTGGGTAAGTGGAATAGATCTAACTTTATTTCCTTTACCTTGAATGACTAAAAATTTTCTATCACCTTTTACAGATGAAATAGGTATCGAAATTAACTCAGATACACGTAAGCCTGTAGCATAAATTATTTCTAACATTGCTCTCATTCTTGACCCTTCTGGTCCCTTCAATTTTTCAGCTTCTAAAAATAGTAATTCTACCTCTTTTTCTGACAGATTTTTAGGCAATTTCATCTCTTTTTTTGGAGACTCTAATGAAATTGTTGGATTATCACTTATAATTTTTTCATTATATAAAAAACCATAAAACTGCTTGAGCGAAGAAATTTTTCTGGCAATTGATGATTTAGTCAATTTTCTATTAGAGAGTTTTTTAACATATTTTTTTAATAATTTCTCATTAACTTCAATTATATCTACTTTTTTTTTGAGAAAATGCAAAAAATCATTTATATCATTTTTATATGCTTCGAGAGTTTTTTCAGAGAGTCCTCTTTCAACATTAATCATCTCTAGAAATGATTCAATATGAAAATTTGTATATTTATTCATTCAAATTACTCTCTACTTTTAGAGTTTTGCTTTTATCGTTAGCACTGTTAGGTGAAGATTGAATACTTGATTTTCTTTTTTGGTAGTCTAAATCACTTTCTAATAATGGATTATAATAAGATAAAAGAATTTCAATGGCTATTTTTTTTGATTCATCATATAAATTAAGTTTTGATAGCCCTTTTACTACAGACAGACCTATTGACGGATTAAGTTCTTTTCCAGAGTTGCCAAGCATCAAAAGACTATATAAAATTGATTCTCCAACTTTATCTCCATCAATAGCATTTTCGAAATTAACAATATACATTGAAGGAGCAGCATAAGAGTTAGCTCTATCATTATTTTTTAGAAGTTTTATCCAAACCTTATGGGGTATTTCTAGATTAAAATTTTGCAATAAACCAAGTGTAATTTCAATCTGCTGAATACTTTTACCTCCATTTATTTTAATCATCTCATCAACCCAATTGTTTATATTCATGCTAGATATGCTTGGATCTAAAATAAAAAATATTGGCCACAGATTTAAATTTGCTCTTTGAATATTTGGATCAAAAAGGTTTCCTGAGCTATTTATTAATTTAAACCACTTCATTGCCTCAAATTCTTTATCTAGGTATAAAAGTGCAGCAATTGCATCACCAGCAAACCATGCAAGACTATTGTTTGGGTATATTTCTAGATAAGACTCGATATTTACTGAATAATTAGTAATTGGTAGGTTTTCTTTATATGCTAAAAGTGAAGATTTATGAAGCACTTCAGCCTTTGCCTCAGGCACAACTTGAGTCTTTGCAATTTGATAGAGTAAAGCTTTTGAGTCTATCTGGTCAAATATTTCTCCCTCAAATATGTAATTCACTCTATCTTTATCAAAAACAATATTTGAGTAAATAGCTGACAATTTTTCTGCACCAATTATTCCTAGACTAACAGCTTTCTCAGCTGCATAAATTCTTGTACTTAGTGAAGTGTTTGGAGATTCTGCTAGAGCTTTCAAAACTACTGGATCAACATTTGTTACAATACCATCAGGTATTTTTATTTTTGCAGCTTTTATCATTGCTAAATGAAGAGGCGATAAAACATCAAATACTGATAAGTCAGTTTGTTCACCATCAATTAATATAGATGCTAAAGAGAAAAAATTATTATCTCCAGGGTCCAATTCATGTAGAAGATCAATAACTAATCTAGAAGAATCTACGTCACCGATAAATATTTTACATAAGCTTAAATGTTTTAGTAAAAAGGAACTACTTTTACCTTTGCTAAACATCTCTTCAACCCTATCACATGCTGATAAGTTATCACCATCTAATAACTTCTCTTCTATAAATAAATTATCAAACCTACCCAAAGAGTCATTTTTGGGCGCAAGATTTGCAAGCTCAGTGGCTAAAGAGACAAAACCTGAACTAGCAAGTTTTTTTATTCTTAATTCTAGTAATTTTATGGGATCATTAGATAAATCTGAAATTTTAGCTTCGGAAAGCATAATACGTTTGTATAAATTTCTTAAACTTGGAGAATAATAACTATTTGGAATAATTGAAACTAAAGCCTCAATTACTTCCCTATTAGAATTTTCCCATATATTTGAACTAAAACCTAGACCACCTTCTTTATAAATACCTACAGAGGAGGGATCAATTGGTTTTAAGGTTGTAATACTAATTTCTTTATCCTTAGGATCCTTTTCTGCCTTTAAGTCATTATCAAAAAGTTTTTGACCAAAATTACTATTATTTTTTTTAACCTTGGATGGAACGATCAAGTCAACAGGTTCAGCATAAGAAACTCCAGTAGTACATAGAAACAAGACCATAAAGAAGAATTTAATTCTATTTATATATCTAAGAATTTTTAACATTATCAATTACAACAAAGCCCCTACTATTTATTGAATGGGATAGCTTTCTCTATTTCATTCATCTCGGGAGAGATATCCCAGGCCACTAAAGCCAAAAACCCAGCTGCAAATATAATTAAAATAAATAATATTAATATCTTGCTACGATGAGACATTGGAAACCTTCATTTATTAAATTTAACAATCTAATTATAGTTTACTATAGAAATATGGCAATTATTCGTCATACTAGTCAATCAAATTAATACTTTCAATTTATTCTAAAAATGATTAAATAAATGGCAATAATATGATAGACAAAAGTATTTTAGATAAAGATATTCAAAAACCTATTGTTCTTATTGGTCATATGGGGTCAGGAAAATCAACTATTGGAAAGCTTTTAAGCTTAAAACTGGGGATCTTATTTTATGATTCTGATAGAGAAATAGAGAAATCACTGAATAAAATGATCCATGAAATATTTCAATCTGAAGGAGAAGAAGTTTTTAGAAAGCACGAACTAAAAATTATGAGTGAACTTCTATCAAGAAAAAAATGCATCATTTCTGCTGGAGGTGGTGCATTTATTTATGATAAAACAAGAGAATTAATATTAAATAAATCAACCTCATTATGGTTAAAAATTGATATTACTACTATTGCTAAAAGAGTTGAAAAATCAAAAAAAAGGCCGCTTCTTAAAGGCCCAAACAAATTTATTAAAATGAAAGAGTTATCTAAAATTAGAGATCCGATTTATTCTAAAGCAAATTTAGTTGTTGAGACCAATAATTTGAATCAAACCCAGATAATTGATAAAATAATTTTAAATTTAAATGAATATTTATAAAAAAATAAGGAAAAATGGATAATAAAGTTAAAGTATATCTTGATAATAATAGGTCATACCAAATAATTATAGGATATGAAAACTTAAATGATTTAATCGATTTTTTGATTAAAAATTATACAAATTCTAAAATAGCTATAATTACTGATGATAATGTGGCTAAATTATATTTAGAGAGTCTTTTGAATGCACTCTCAACAAATAAATTCATTAATTTTAAAATAATAATTCCTGCTGGAGAAAATTCGAAATCTTACAAATATTTCAAATTGATTACTGATAGTTTATTAGAAAATAAAATCCAAAGAGATGATGTTATATTATCTTTAGGAGGTGGAGTTGTCGGAGATATAGCTGGATTTGCCGCAGGAGTAATAAGAAGGGGAGTAAATATTATTCATATCCCAACAACACTTATAGCGCAAGTTGACAGTTCAATAGGTGGCAAAACAGGAATTGATACCAGTCACGGTAAAAATTTGTTAGGAATTTTCCACCAACCTAAAATGGTTTTAGTAAATACAAAATATCTAATAACTCTCTCAAAAAGAGATTTTTTATCTGGGTATGCCGAAATATTAAAATACGCTTTGATAAATGATATTAATTTTTTTGAATGGTTAGAAAATAACTATAAAAATATTATTTCTTGCCAAAAAAAGGAGTTAGAATTTGCAATAAAAAAATGCTGCCTTTCTAAAGCAAATATTGTTTCAGAAGATGAGACAGAATTAAGTGGAAAAAGGATATTACTTAATTTAGGACATACCTTTGGACATGCAATTGAAAATGCTTTAAAATATGATGATAAATTAAAACATGGCGAAGCTGTTGCAATAGGAATAAGGTTGGCATATGAACTCTCTTTAAATAAGGGTTTGTGCACTAAAGAAGATCTTTGTAGGGTAAAAAATCACCTTTTAAATGTTGGGCTACCTATCAATTTAGATCATATTAATAATACTTTATCAATTGACGATTTATATTTACCTATGCTTCAAGATAAGAAAAATAAAGACGGAAAAACTGTTTTTATCCTGGCAAAAAGGATTGGGAAAGCCTTACCAGATTATAATGTTACAGAGGAAGAGGTAAAAGAAGTTTTAGCTAAACTTATATAGAATACGTTATGGAAACTTATATTATTTTAACAATTATTTTTGTATTGATTTTAATTATATTCTCTGCCTTTTTTAGCGGTTCAGAGACTGCTTTAACTGCAGCTTCCAGACCTAGACTTACTCATTTAGAAGCAGGAGGTAACAAAAAAGCTACAATAGTTCTGCAACTACTAAATTTGAGAGAAAGACTTATAGGTTCTATATTACTTGGTAACAACCTTGTAAATATTTTTGCCTCATCTCTTGCTACCAGCTTATTTATAACCTGGACGGGAGATGCAGGTGTTGCCTACGCTACAATTGTAATGACGGCATTAATACTAATCTTTGCAGAAGTTCTTCCTAAAACTTATGCCCTAAGGCACCCAACAAGATCTGCACTAAGAGTAGCTCCCATTTTAAAATTTATTGTTATAGTTTTATCGCCAATTGTGATCAGTATTGAAGCAATAGTAGGTTTAGCACTTAGAATATTTGGCGCTGACAAACAAGCTGTTGCTAAATTAGTATCTCCCCAAGAAGAAATTGTAAGCGCTATAAAACTTCATGCTCAAGAAGGAGGTATAGTCAAAGATGAAAGTGACATGCTTCGAGGAGTATTTGATCTATCTGAAAGATGGGTAACAGATGCTATGATTCATAGAAAAAATATGGTCATGATTGATGGAAATCAAGATAATCAAAAAATTATAGAACAAGTATTAAATAGTCAATTTACACGAATTCCTATTTGGTTTGAGGAAAAAGAAAATATTACTGGTGTTCTTCATGCAAAAGATCTTTTAAGAGAAATTGCTAATAATACAAAAAATATAAATGATATTGATCTAGAAAAAATTATGTTAAAAGCTTGGTTTGTACCAGAGTCTACTACTCTCTTAGAACAAATGACAGCTTTTAGAGATAAACATCAACACTTTGCATTAGTTGTAGATGAATATGGGGCATTGATGGGGCTAATAACACTTGAGGATATTATTGAAGAAATAGTAGGACCAATTACTGATGAATACGATATAGCAAAAAAGGGAATTAGAAGAAATCAAGATGGATCTTTTCTTGTTGATGGTACAGTCACAATCAGGGATTTAAATAGAGACCTAGGATGGAATCTTCCTCATAACGAAGCTGTAACAGTAGCTGGATTGGTAGTTCATGAGTCGAGATCAATACCTGAAATAGGGCAAATATTTAATTTCTTTGATACTAGATTTGAAATACTTAAGAGACATAGGAATCAAATTACGTTATTAAAAGTTTTTCCTCATGAAAAAGTGAATAATTCTGTCCGGTAGAAATGAAATATTGACTTATTTTTTTTCTAAGATTTCATGCTATCATATTCTTCTGGTGTTAATGTTTTTAATGAAAGAGCATGAATTTTTTCTTTTAATTCATTTTTAAGAATATCAAAAACTTTTTTTTGCCTAGAAACCCTTGTCATTCCATCAAATACGGATGATACTATTAAAATATAAAAATGCGATTCACCTGTTTCAGGTGCTTCGGAATGACCTTTATGAAGGTGAGATTGGTCTTGTATATCTAATTCAGAAGGATTAAGAGCCTCAGACAACTTTTTATTGATAATTTCTGCCAAGGGCCGGTTAAAAAATAAATCAGTAGAAGTTGACAAAGTAGCATCCTTGCTAAAATATATTTGATGTATAAAATCTTTTTTATGTCAATATTATATTATATATTAATGTTTAAGAAAATAATTAATGGTTTATGATCCAAGAAAAACGTTAAAAAATAATGAGAAATCTCAATTGTGTGACCATGTTAACTGCGAAGAAATTGCAGAACATAGAGCTCCAAAATCAAGGGATAATTTAAGAGAATATTATTGGTTCTGTATAGATCATGTACGTGAATACAATAAATCTTGGAATTATTTTGAAGATATGTCAGAAGAACAAATCTCAACGTATAGGCATAATAGTGCAACCTGGCATAGACCTACATGGGACTTAGGAAATAAAAACAATAATCCTCAATTCAAAATAAAAGAACCTTATGGACTTTTTAACGATCATACAGATAATAACTCTAATAAATCTAATACTAAAAGAACTACTACAACCGCTCCTGTAGCAAAAGCTTTAAACGTGATGTCACTTAAACCTTCTGCAAGTCCATCAGAAGTAAAGAATAGATACAAACAATTGGCAAAAAAATTTCATCCAGATCTTAATTCTGGATCTAAAGATGCTGAGGAAAGACTTAAAAGAGTTAACGAAGCTTACTCACTTCTTGTATCATCAGGCTATGTTTGAATAAAATTGGAACTTAAGGATGTATGATAAAAATAAGATAGAAAAATCAAAGAATGATTTAAATAATCCAGATACAGAGATATCTGCCAAAGAAATTTTTGGAATTAACTCAAAAATAAAAGTACCTGCTTTTTCAAAAAAATCGGAATATGTTCCAAAAATTGATAATACGTACTATTTTGATTATGAAACCACATTAGCTATACTAATAGGTTTTAAGTACAATAGAAAAGTTCTAATTCAAGGTTATCATGGTACTGGAAAATCTACTCATATTGAACAAGTAGCAGCAAGATTAAACTGGCCATGTATAAGAGTTAATCTGGATTCACATATTAGTCGAATAGATTTA
>PTLN01000036.1 GCA_002938125.1 Alphaproteobacteria bacterium MarineAlpha2_Bin1 | reverse complement strand
ACCTGCACCAGCAACTCCGATAATTGTGCTTTCACCCCATCCCTTGTGGCAGCATTCCAAAGCTTGGCGCATAGTTTTTGTGCTTCCAATGCACTCAAAAGAGTAGTCAGCACCTCCATCAGTGATATCAATAAGATATTCAATAAGTTTTTCTTTGTAATTATTAGGGTTAACAAATTCTGTCATGCCATATTTAGTTGCTAGTTCTTTTTTCTTTTCATTAATATCGACGCCAATAATTTTGTTAGCACCCACTAGCCTTGAACCTTGAATTACATTAAGACCTATACCTCCCAAACCAAATACAATCACATTTGAACCAGGAGTGACTTTAGCAGTATTTATTACTGCGCCTATTCCAGTTGTTACTCCGCAACCTATATAACATATCACCTCAGAAGGAGCATCATTTCTTACTTTAGCTAATGCTATCTCAGGCAGAACTGTGAAGTTTGAAAAAGTAGAAGTTCCCATATAATGATATATTGGTTTACCATTAAGTGAGAAACGTGAAGTACCATCTGGCATTAAGCCTTTTCCTTGAGTTTCACGAATCGCTTGACATAGATTTGTTTTACCTGAAAGGCAAAATTTACATTGTCTACATTCTGGTGTGTATAATGGTATGACCTGATCACCCTTTTTTACACTTGTTACTTGGCTACCAATATCAACTACTATTCCTGCTCCTTCGTGGCCTAGAATAGACGGAAATATACCCTCAGGGTCATCCCCAGAAAGAGTAAATGCATCAGTATGGCAGACTCCAGTTGCTTTGATTTCTACAAGTACTTCTTTTTCTTTGGGCCCTTCAAGATCAACATTTTCAATGATTAGAGGTTTACCTGGTTCGGTTGCAATTGCTGCTTTAACTTTCATTTTCTTCCCTTTTTTATAGACCACGACATGAAAAAATAGATTTTCTTATAATCTTAGCATTAAATAAATTTTCAGTCCATCATGGTAAGGCTGTAAGTAACCCTCCATCAATTACCAAAGATGAACCTGTAATCCATTCAGCGTCATCAGATGCAAGGAAAACAAAACCTTTTGCTATATCGTCGGGCCTCCCCATTCGACCTATTGGGTGAAGACTTATAGCAAACTCACGTGCAGCCTGCGGATCAGGTTGTGCATCAAAATATCCTTGAATATTAGGTGTTTCAACAAATCCAGGGCAAATACAATTTACTCTTATTTTGTGAGAAGCTCCATCTTTTGCCATGCACCTTGTTAACATTTCAACTCCAGCTTTGGAAGCGCAATAGGCAGCATCATTTGCTATACCAATTTTTGAAGCTATAGAAGCTGTATTTAGAATAATTCCTCCATTATTATTTTTAAAGTGCTTCCATATCTTATTTGACATGAGATAAATTGATCTGAGGTTTGTATCCATTTGTCTATCCCATTCTTTAGTTGTCAAGTCCTCAACCGATCCAGTAACTGTTATTCCAGCATTATTAACAAGAATATCAATTTTAACTTCACTTTCTATAATATGAGGTAGAACTTTACTAATTTCTTTTTCATCAGTTACATCTAATTTTAAGCTTTTTGCTTTTCTTCCGTCTTTAGCTATTTCTTCTGCTATTTCATTAGCTTTACTGTCATCAATATCAGCGCAAATTACCTTCGCACCTTCATGTGCAAATAATTTTGCAGTAGCTCTCCCAATTCCGGCACCAGAGCCTGTTACAATTGCCACTTTATCTTTAAGTCTCATTTTTCCTCCAAAAAATATAAATTTTAATTTTTATTGATAATTTATCATATATTATAATTTAATTTTTAATATAATTTATTATATCCTAAACATATTTTTCTCTGGGGTTTCAAAATGAAATTAACCAAAGGTATAAAAGAGTTAATAGATCAGGCTGAAAAAGTTATTGAAGTTGTATCCTGTAAACAGTTAGATCAGATAAAAAATTTAGAACAGATAACTCTAATTGATATACGGGATATTAGAGAATTATGGAAGGAGGGAAAGATTCAAGGATCAGTTCATGTACCTAGAGGTATGCTCGAGTTTTGGGTGGACCCCGAAAGTCCTTATCATAAAGATTTTTTTTCTTCAGGCAATAAATTCATTCTTTATTGTAAATCTGGTTGGAGATCAGCTTTAGCAACGAAAACATTACAGGATATGGGTTTTGGACCTGTTGCCCATTTATCAGGAGGTTTTGATGAATGGAAAAAAAATGGTGGAGATACTGAAGAAGTAAAACAAAAATAAAAATATTTTTAAAATTTTATTTATATTTATTTTTTACGCCTGCATTTTTTCCTGCAATTCTTCCTTGCGTTGTTGCTGTAAATAAACCTGCAGCGGGAATATATCCCCAATCCGATGGTCCAGAAATTGATCTTGCAGTTCCTCCAGCAGCATACAAATTAGGAAGTTTTGAACCGTCATTTTTAATTACTTCAGCATGTTCATTAATTACTAGGCCTCCCTGGGTATGAAATAGTGCGCCTACACATTTTGTAGTATACCATGGAGGACCTTTAAGAAACAAATTTGGATCATATACTCTTCCAAAGGGATCTTTAAAAGTACCCGCTTGTATTTTCATTATATCTGAAAAAGTTTGTTTTAAATTCGTTATTGAGATTTTTGTAATCTTAGATAGATCTTCTAGATTTTTAGCTTTTTTAATTGCTCCACTTTCAATAGCATCTTTATGCTCTTCATATTTCTTTGAGAATTTATGAATTTCCTCGTCAAAAACAAACCATACAAATCCATTAGGTTGGGATGATACTTTTCTTCCCATTCCAGAAATATCCTTACTCTCGTCAGTAAACCTTTTCCCTTCAGTATTTATAATTATACCACCTCTTAAAATCGTATTATAATGAATTAATATTCTTGAGGGTTCCGAAAGTGCGCCAAGCCCTTGAAAAGAGCTCATATCCTTTGTTGCTGCTCCTAGCTCTATACCCCAGTTTATTCCAGCGCCGTCATTTCCTTCATGCCCATGATAAATTGCGTCTGACATATCAGGAATAAATTTTTTAATCATTTCTTTATTTGCACCAAAACCACTTGTTGCAATTATTAATGAATTGCAACCTACATTTTCACTACTTCCATCTGGTCTCTTATATTTAAGACCAATAACAGCATTATTCTCATCTTTATATAGTTCTGTAACATGTGCGTTTGTTAATATATCTACTCCTGAGGAGGAGCATGCATTTGTAAGGAGTGTCATAAGTTCAATGCCAGTTTTGGAAGGTGTGCAATGAATTCTTGGTTTTGAATGACCGAGTTTGGCTCCCCAATCAAGATCTAATTCCAAAGGTATTCTATGTTTTTCAACAAGCCAATCTATTGTTTTACCCGATTCATTTGCATAAAACTTAGCAAGAGAGTGATCAGTTTCACCTTTAGTTAAATTTATTATATCCTTAGCAAAAATGTCACCTGAGTCTTCTATCCCATTAATTTTTTGGCTTTTTGTGCCTGCACCAGCTATATTGCCTTGAGACATTGAAGTTGTTCCTCTAGGCTCACTATCTCTCTCTAAAACAAGAACTTCAATTCCTTCATCTCTCGCTGCTAAAGCCGCTGTTAATCCAGCAGCACCACCACCTACTATTACAACTGGGTAGGAAATATCAAATTTAATTGATTTATCTAATTTAATAGTCATTATTAATAATCTTTTTTGCAGCACTTCGGCCTGCTACTTTTCCTAGAACTACTGCTGTTAATAGCCCATTTCCAGACAAGTAACCCCATCTTGATGGACCTGATAAACCTCTAGCTGCTCCTCCACCAGCAAATAAATTTGGGAAAGGTTTGCCATTTTTATCTAGTACTTGAGCTAAAGAGTTTATGTCTAAACCTCCTTGGGTATGAAAAAGTGCACCCGTTACTTTAGCAAAATAGAAAGGCTTAGTCATTTTTTTAATATTTGACCAATCTCTACCAAAGTTATCTTTTGTTTTATGTTTAATACAATGATTGATGTATTCAAATGTTTTTTCTAGTGATTTTAATGGAATTTTAGTTAAAAACGATATTTCATTAATATCTTTTGCAGTTTTATGTGCTTTTAAATCAGATCCATTTCTATAGTCAACAAAATCCATACCTAATTCATGACCATTAGAATCCCAAATTTCCCAAACATAAGAATTTTCTTGTGAAATTACATCTACAGCCTGTTCTGAATAACCTCTCACTTCATTCGAAAATCTTTTACCTTTAATATTTACCTGAAATCCTCCTTGGGTCATTAGACCCCAGAATAATAGAGTTCCATGAGGGTGAGTAACTGCCCCATGACCTTGATAACTTCCTATATCAGAAATTGATGCACCGATTTCAATCCCCCACTTAATTGCATCTCCTCTATTACCAGTATGACCAAAATATAGCGCGTTTGCCATTTCAGGAATATATTTCTTTACCATTTCAGAGTTACCACCAAAACCATTACACGCAAGAATTAATGATTTGCATCCTACGTTTTCTCTATTTCCATTTGGTCTTGTTATTTCAACACCTGTAATTATTTTGTCGCTATTAAAATAAATATTAGAAACTAAAGCTGAAGTCATTAGGTCAATTTTCTTCTGACTGATTTTTTTTATAAGGGCATCCATAAGTTCAGTCCCAGTTCTGTTAGGTGAGCCATGCATTCTATACTGTGAGTGACCTGGGTAAAAAAAACCTGTTACTAAATCAAGTGGAACATTGTTATCAATTAGCCAGTCTACAGTTGGAGCGGATTCTTTTGCAATAAATCTAACCATATTTTGATCATTTTCATTTCTTGCCTTATTTATAATATCACTTGAGAAGATTTCTGGCGTATCTTCAATCCCAGCTTTTTTTTGAAGTTTAGTGCCTGCGGCAGGTATTAAACATGTAGACAATGCAGAAGATCCAGACGGTTCCTTATCTCTTTCTAAAATTAATGGTTTAATACCATGCTCATTAGCAGATAATGCTGCACATAAACCGCAAGCGCCCGCGCCAATAATTATAATAGGGAATTGAATATCAAATTCTTTGTTATCTTGTATTAGTACCATAGTATAATTTTCTTAAATAAATTTACTAGAATCAATAATGTCTATCTTTGATTTATTCATTATATTAAGGGCATCATCTGTGGTTTGTTTGCTTAACCCTTTACACAAATCTTCTAAAACAAATGTTTGTATTCCTAAAGTTATTGAGTCCATTGCAGAATCCTTTACACATACATCTAAAGCTAATCCAATAAAATAAACTTTTTCTATTTTTTTTTCATTAATATAACCTTTGAGACCTGTAGAAGTATTTTTATCATTCTCAAAAAATGCTGAGTAGGAGTCAATATTTCTATTGTAACCTTTTCTAATAATTAGTTTTGCTGACTGTGTGTTTAAATCGCTATGAAAATCTGCTCCAGATGTACCTTGAATACAGTGTTCTGGCCAAAGAGTTTGCTTGCCGTAACCTAATTCAATAATATCAAACGGTTGTTTGTCTTTATGCTGTGATGCAAATGATATATGATCATATGGATGCCAATCTTGGGTCAAAATTACTTCATCAAATTTATTAATTACTCTATTTGCTTTATCAATGATCAGATCTGCGTCTGGTACTTCTAAAGTTCCTCCTATGCAAAAATCATTTTGAACATCAATAATTATTAGAGCTTCGTTTGAATTAGGTTGTATTTTTGTCATTTTTATTTAAATGCTAGTTAATTTTCCTTTAGATTATATAATTTTCTATTTTTATTCTACACTATAGTTTAACATAGATAGAAATAAGGTTTATAATGTCAAATTTTCTTCCAATCACTCATTCTATTGTTAATTCCAACAGTCTCTCAAAAATAATTGAGAGTAATTGGGATTTTCCAAATCCTGTGCATTGTGAGCTTTTAAATAGAGGTATGAATGATGTTTATCTCATAAGGGATAGTAAAAATAACTATTATGCGTGCCGAGTTTGGAGATCAGGATTCAGGTCAGAAGATGATATCAAATTTGAAACAGAATTATTATCATTTTTGGATAGAAATAATATAAATGTTCCATACCCTATAGAGTCGAGTAATAACTCTTTATATATGACTATAAAAGCACCTGAAGGAATTCGTTTTTTTTCTATTTTTAAATGGGTTGATGGCCTTCTGTTTGGTTCAAAACCAGATGTTAATAATGCATTCAAATTAGGTGTTCAGCTAGCTAAAATTCATCAAGCACTCAAAGGTTTTATACCAAGTGTCTCAAGAGAGATTGATATGAAAATGAAATTTGATATTGAAAAGAGTTTTTTGTTTAAAATGAATACACATAGAACGGATGATCTAAAATGGTATCGTACTGCAACTACTGTAATGATAAATAAATTAGTTGAACTAAATTCTAAATCAATTCCGTCTGGTGTAGTGCATGGTGATTTTCATTTATACAATGCTTTTTTTAAAAATGATATAATTAACGTTATGGATTTTGATAATTGTGGTAATTTTTATTTAATGTTTGATATTTGTAGTTTTATTTGGGCTAATGATTATGTTGGTATTGATAAAGAAATTAGCAAGTCATTCTTAAAAGGTTATAAAACAATTAGAAGTCTAAATGATGAAGAGTCAAGTTTATTTAATTTTTTTTATGCACTTAAAGAACTATCTTTCCTTTGTGGTTTTGCTGCAAATGTAAATTCAGTTGGTCACACTCCTTTGCTAAGTCCAAACCTCGATTGGTTTTATAAAAAAACTAGATCAAATTTTCAAAAAGCAGGTTTAGTTTGACTAATGTTGATTCGATAAAAATAATACCAGATAAATCTCGATGGTTATATTTGTCCGGTGTATGGCTAATATATTTTGTTTTTGGTTTGATGATGTTTTCACTAGCTCCTATTGTTTCAATTATTATTGACGATCTATCTATTACATCAACTCAAATGGGTTCAATTTTAGGAGCTTGGCCATTAATATACATAATTATGGCAATCCCTTGCGGAGCTTTTGTTGATCGTGCAGGGTTAAAGCTTGCTCTTTTTCTTGCTGCATTAATTATGGCCCTATCAGGTTTATTACGCGCTATATCATTTGATTATCTCACTATGTTTTTTTCTGTTTCTCTTTTTGGAATTGGAGGTCCTCTAATTTCTATAGGTGCTCCAAAATTAATTGCTGATTACTTTATTGGCAAAGAAAGAGGTCTTGCAATGGGTATTTATATAACAGGACCAGCGTTTGGAAGTATCTTTGCATTATCCACAACTAACAGTATATTTATGCCAATTTTCGAAAATAATTGGAGAGAGGTAATTTTAGTATTTTCTTTTTTTGTTTTTCTTTCAAGTGGTATTTGGCTTTATCTTAGTAGAGGGATACAAATTAAGAACTCTGAACAGATCAATTTTAATATTTTTAAACAGTTAACTATTTATTTGAACTTAATTAAATTAAAAAATGTTCAAATTTTGTTACTTATGAGTGTATGTATATTTTTTTATAGTCATGGTTTATTTAATTGGTTGCCAGAAATATTAAGAATGAAAAATATGACATTATCTCAGGCTGGTTACTGGGCTTCATTACCTACATTAGCAGGAATTATTGGCTCCCTTTTAATACCGCGAATTGCTACAAGAGATAGAAGAATGTTCATTTTTTTTATTTTAATTTTAAGTGCAATTGTTTCAACTTTGCTTCTGTTATTTGATTGGTTGCCACTGTTATCAACTGGTCTTATATTACAAGGTATATCTAGGGCTACACTGATGACTATTGCGATATTAATCTTAATGGAGTCGCCTGGCGTTAAATCAGATCACATGGGCGCGGCTGGTGGTCTTTTCTTTACTTTCGCAGAGATAGGTGGGGTTTTAGGCCCTCTTTCGATGGGGAAGATATTTGATATTACAGGAAATTTTGATTTAAGTCTGATTTTTATGACTCTAGTAACAGTTCTTTTGATTTTGTTTTTTTTCTATTTAAATTATAATAATAAAAAGATAATTTATAAAAATAAAAGTTAATTTATGATTAAAGAAAATATTATATCAACAGCTCACTCAACTATAGATGCTGATTCTTTGGGCCAATTAATTATCAAATTGTATGGTTTTAAAAAAAATCTAGTATGTGAGTTATTACATAGAGGTATGAATGATTTTTATTTACTTCGTACAGAGGAAAAACTTTTTGTTGCTCAAGTATGGAGACCAAATACCAAAAAAATGTATGATCTCAACAGACAAATGGAATTTCTAACTTATTTGCATAGTGGTGGTATTAGAGTTCCAATTCCTCAGAAAAATATTTCAAACGAATGGATCTTTTCTTTTCAGGGTATGGAAGGCAATAGATTTGCATGCGTATTTAATTTTGTTAGTGGAGAGGTTTTTTCAAAAAACCCAACAGAAAGTGTTTCCAAGAGTATGGGTATGATTTTTGGTAAATTGCATAATTTATCAGAATCATTCACTATAAATGCCAAAGATAAACAGATTAAAAGAGAAATAAATATACTTAGTTCTATGCCTTATTTAGAGAATCTTGTTGGTCATAGAAATGATGATTTAATTTTTTATAAAGAATTAGCATCAGAATTAAATTCCATTTATCAACTATCTTATAAAAATGATAATTTAAGAATTGGAATGACGCATGGTGATTTTCATATACACAATGCATTCATTTTAGGAAAAAAAGAAATTACTATAATGGACTTTGATGCATGTGGTGTTGATTTTTTTGCTCAAGAGATTATGAGTTATAGATGGTCAATTGAAAAAAATTCATTATCTGACAAAATTTGGGATTCTTTTTTGTCAGGCTATGACTCAGTTAGAACATTAAACAAAGATGAAATTAAATCTTTTGACGTTTTTTTGTTAGGTAAAGAATTAAGTTATTTGTGTGGTTTTGCAAAGGCAATAAATGCAATTGGTCATGTGTCTTTTCATTTTCCAGGATTAGATTGGTTTTCTAGGTCATTGCGGAATCATTCTAAGTTAGCAAAATTGATATAAATATGACTTTTCATCGAAAAAAAGTATTAATAAGTTTTAAAATATCAAAAGATGCTAATGATGAGATTAATAAAGTGCTTGGAGATATTGCTGATATCTATCTGCTTGACAATATAGAATCTAAAGATAGATTTAAAGTAATCAAAGAATCTCATGCTATAATTGTAACAAGGCCAAATAAAGAATTTAATGATGAAGAAATTTCATTATTTAGTGGAAAATTTATACAATCATTTATATCTGGTATAGACTCATTTCAACTAAATAAATTTCCCAAAGATGTTTTGATTTCTCATAATGGTGGAGCTTTTGCTGAACCCATTGCGGAATACATTGTAGGAATCATACTTAACTCTTTTAGAGAGTTAAACTCTCGTTACTTAAAGCTAAAAAATGGCGAGTGGGACCAATTTTCCCCAACTAAATCTATCTACGGAATGACTTGCGGTATTATTGGTTATGGAGGTATTGGGAAAAAAACTGCTCAGTATTTACGAGTTTTTGGAATGAATATTATGGCAATTAATAGGTCAGGCTATACCAAGGATAAAGTGAACTTTATCGGAAAATTATCTGAATTAGATAAAGTTTTAAGTTTATCTGACATTGTTATTTTAAGTATTGGTTTAAACCAATCAACAAGAATGTTAATAAATGAAAATAATATTAATGTTTTAAAAAAAAATTCTCTCATTATAAATGTAGCAAGAGGGAGTATTATTAATCAAAAAGCATTATATAACTGGTTAAAAGCAAATTCAGAGGCAAGGGCTTGTATTGATTCTTGGTGGAGAGAGCCCATAACTCATGGGGATTTTAATACTGAATATCCATTTTTGGATTTACCAAATTTTTTTGGTTCTCCACATAATTCAGCTATAACCAAGGGGGCATTTAAAAAAGCAGGATACCAGGCTGCAGAAAATGTAAAATCTTTTTTAGAAAATAGTAACCCAGAAAGGTTAGTTACTTTAAATGACCAATAAATGTATGTATAAAAAATTATGAATAATATAAAAAATTTTAATAATTTAGATAGGGCTTATTTAATTAATAGTGATTTATTTTCATTAATGAATGAAGCTAAAAAAATAAGAAATAAATTATACGGTAATAAAATAACTTACTCGAGAAAAGTATTTGTTCCTCTAACAAATATTTGCAGAAATCAATGTGGTTATTGCACTTTTGTCCAGGAACCAGGTTCTCCGTCGGCAAAGATCCTAAGTCCAGATGAAGTGATGGAAATTGTATTTAAAGGAGAAAAGTATGGTTGTAAAGAAGTTCTTTTTAGTTTAGGGGAGAAACCGGAGTTAAAGTATTCAAGTGTTTTAGATAAGTTAAAATCTTTTGGTCATGGGACATTGGTTAAATATCTATCAAGTATGTGTCAACTAGTGATTAAAGAAACTAATTTATTGCCCCATACAAATATTGGTACATTAAACAATAATGAAATAGAAACTTTAAAACCCGTAACTGCTTCTATGGGTATGATGCTTGAAACAACGAGTGAAAAAATTTTTAAAAAAGGTGGTGCTCATCACAAATGTCCTGATAAGGTTCCATCAAGAAGAATCCATACAATTGAGTTGGCGGGGAAGTTAAAGGTTCCTTTTACAACAGGAATTCTTATTGGCATAGGAGAAACATGGGATGATAGAATTGACTCAATCTTAGAGATAAATAATATGTATAAAAAGCATGGCCACATTCAAGAAGTAATTATTCAAAATTTTCGTGCAAAGATAGGTATACCTATGCAAAGTTCTCCTGAACCAACCTTGAATGAAATGTTAAGGACCATAGCAATATCGCGATTAATTTTAGACCCAAATATAAGTATTCAAGCTCCTCCAAACCTGAGTAATGATTTCTTAAAATATCTTGATGCTGGTATTAATGATTGGGGAGGAATTTCTCCAGTAACAATTGATCATATAAACCCTGAGAGAGAATGGCCTCAGATTGACAAATTAAATAAATTAATGAAGGATAAGGGTTATAAACTTAAAGAGAGACTTACAATATATCCAAAGTTTCAAAAAATTAACAAAAATTTTATGGCAGATAATATGGTAAAAAGAATTTTAAATATTGCTGACAAAGAAGGTTTAGCTATTAATCAAAATTCAGAGGAATCATTATGATCAATTCTCTTAGAGATTTAATTGAAAATGATACTTTAAAAAAACTAAATTCAAATATTTATAGAATTTTAGAAAAATCACTATCTGGTGATGAAATTAATAAAAAAGAAGCAGAAGCTCTTTTTTCTTCAGAAAATGATGATTTTTTTGCGCTTTTAAAAGTAGCTAATTACTTTAGAAAAGAGGTTAATGGAAATATTGTTACTTATGTAATAAATAGAAATATTAATTTTACAAACGTGTGTCATATGGGTTGTAGATTTTGCAATTTTGCAAAAAAAATAAATGACCCAGATGCGGAATGGTTAAATCTAAATGAAATAGTTAGGAGGGCAAGAGAAGCCTGGGATAGAGGAGCAACTGAGGTTTGTATTCAGGGAGGCTTGCATCCAAAGTTACCAGGTAAATTTTATAGAGATATCCTTCTTAGTATAAAAAAAGAAATTCCATCAATTCATATACATGCATTTTCTCCATTTGAGATTTGGTATGGTGCAGCTAAAAATAAAATGAGTTATTTTGACTATCTTACTGATTTGAAAGAATGCGGTTTAGGATCAATGCCTGGCACTGCTGCAGAAATTTTGGATGTGAAAGTAAGAAATATTTTGACAAAAAATAAATTAAGTTCTGATGAGTGGGTAAAAATTATCAAAACAGCTCATAAAGTCGGATTAAAAACTACCTCAACTATTATGTATGGTCATGTTGATGAGATAAAAAATTGGTCTAATCATTTGTTTAAAATAAGAGAAATACAAAAAGAGACAAATGGTTTTACAGAATTTATTCCACTTAGTTTTGTTTACAAAAATTCACCGCTTTTTCATGAAAAAAAACTTAATGTAAAAGCAGGCCCGACTGATATAGAAATAATGAAAATGCATGCTGTTTCAAGAATTTTTTTTCATAAATTAATTGATAATATACAGGTTTCTTGGACAAAACTAGGACCAAAGAAAGTGCAGATACTTCTTGATTGTGGTGTTAATGATCTTGGAGGGACACTCATGAATGAGAGTATTTCAAGATCTGCTGGCTCACAGTTTGGCCAAGAGTTGACTGGATTTGAAATGGCTAGAATTATCAGATCAAAAAATAAAATTCCAGCTCAAAGAGACACTTTGTATATGAAAAAAGAAATTTTTAATACTCATGACCCTAAATTTTATGAGCCTTTGGTTAAAAGAAATTCGTTTGACCCAATGGAGTTCTTAAATTAATTTTAATGTATAAGCTTTATTAATAAAAAATGGTAGAGATTACTTTATTTGCTGGTGGGGTAGGCGGAGCAAGAATGGCAGAGTCTCTCTGTTTATTAGAAAAAATTTCTTTGAACGTGATTAGTAATATTGCAGATGATGATAATTTTCATGGTCTTCATGTTTCTCCTGATGTTGATACTCTAATTTATACTTTATCTGAAAATATAGATAGAAGTAAGGGGTGGGGTGTAAGGAATGATACTTATAAAGCCCTAGATATACTTAATAAATTGGGTAATAAAACATGGATGAACTTAGGAGATTATGATCTTGGTTTGCACATCTACAGGACAGAACAACTTAAAAAAAATATTACGCTATCAGAAATAACAAAAAAGATTTCTCAAGCATTTAATGTTAAGTGTAATATTACTGTTCCAACTAACAATAAAGTTAGAACAAAGATTCTGACAGAAGACGGATGGCTTTCTTTTCAAGAATTCTTTGTTAGAGAAAAATGTAATACTAAAATAAAAAGAATAAAGTTTGAAGGTATAAATAAAGCTGAAGCAACGAAAGAAGCTATTAGATTTTTAAAAATTTCTGATATGATTATCTTTGCCCCTTCAAATCCAATAGTTAGTATATCTCCCATCATAAAAATTAGAGGTATAAGAAAATTTCTTCAGAAATCTAAATCACTAAAAGTTGCTGTGAGTCCTATAATAAAAGGTAGGGCTGTTAAGGGGCCGGCTAGAGAAATGTTAGTCCATGCAGGTTACCGTCCTAATGTTCTGGGTGTAGCTCAGTTTTATAAGAATTTAATAGATGTGCTTGTAATTGATCAATCTGACAAAAAATTTACTAAATCTATTGAGTCATTAGGTATTAAAGTTTTAACTCATAATATTATTTTAAATAATAATTCAATAAAATATAACTTAGCAAAAAAAATAAGTGAATTAGTATAGTTTTATTTAGGAATATTCATCAATGGTTAATAAGAATTGCTTAATAGTTGTACCCATGAAAAACTTGGGTGATTCAAAGTCTAGATTAGAAAAATTTCTCCCAAAAAAAATCAAAAATAAAATAGTTTTGAAATTATTTTGTGATACTATTATGAAAATAAAAGAAGTCATACAATTTATTGAAGGTGACTTTAATCTAGCAGTTTTAACAAGTTGTAAGAAAATATCAGAATTAACAAGAAAAAAAAATATTCAAATTATTAACGATAAAATTAATGGTAATCTATCATATTCATTGCAGTCTGCAGCAGACTGGGCTGTAAAAAAAAAATATTTAAGTATATGTATTTTTCCTGCAGATATTGCATATTTAAAAAAAGAGGATATTGAAACCTTTCTACTATATTCTATAAATCGGAGGTCCGCAGTACTTTGTCCTTCATATGACCTTGGTACTAATGCTCTTTTATTATCTCCACCGAATGCTATTAAATTTAACTTTGGTTATAAATCATTTTTATCTCATATTGAATTAGCTAGTAACGCTGGTTTAAAACCAGTAATATTAAATCTCGATAGTTTTAAATATGATGTAGACAATATGGAAGATGTAGATAAATTATTTGTTGAATATCCTAGATTCATTGAAGGATATTCCCATGAATGACTCAATAACAATTAAAATAATTTATGGAATTCCAGAAATATTTGAGGGCGACCCAATAGATCAAGCTATTTATAATTCAATTAAAAAATCTGATTACAAAATTAATGATGGTGACATTTTTTGTATAGCGCAAAAAATTATCTCAAAATCTGAGGGATGTATAGTAGATTTAAATCAAATTAAACCTTCTGATAAAGCTATCGATTATTCTGAAAAATTGAATAAAGATCCGCGAAAAATTCAAGTTATACTAAATCAAAGTAAGAGTGTGATTAGATCATTTAAACACGAAGGGAGTAATGAAGGGGTAATTATTTGTGAACATAAGCTTGGTTTTATTTCTGCAAATGCAGGTGTTGATGAATCAAATATTGAAGGAGATGATAAAGTTATTACACTTCCTAGTAACCCTGATGAAAGTGCAAATAATTTACGAAAAAAGCTGGAGAGTCTTTTTGGTGCTAGGCTTGGAGTAATAATTACAGACACTTTTGGGAGACCATGGAGAATTGGTCAGGTAAATGTTGCTATTGGTTTGTCAGGAGTACCTGCTACTCTAAAAGAACAAGGAAATATAGATAATCATGGTAGAAGATTAATGGTTACCGAGCCAGCTTATGCTGATGAAATTGCAGCTGCATCAGGTTTAATGATGAAAAAATCAAAAAAGACACCAGTTATTTTGTTTCAGGGGCTTCACTGGACTAGTGAAAATAGTGTAGCCTCTGAACTTTTAAGAA
>PTLN01000035.1 GCA_002938125.1 Alphaproteobacteria bacterium MarineAlpha2_Bin1 | reverse complement strand
TACATATTTTTTATTTCAGTAATTTCTTCTTTAATTTTTCCCCACCTTTTTTGTTTGTTCTTTAAAAGAGAAATTATTTCAGATTTTTGTTTTTTTAGATCATTATATTCTTTTTTTATTTGCTTTTCTTCAAGTTTTCTTAAAGATCTTAGTTTCATATTTAAGATAGCTTCTGCCTGAATATCACTTAATTTAAATTTAATTATAATTATTGGTTTGGGGTTATCATTGCCTCTAATTATTTTAATTAATTTATCTAAATTTAAAAAAACAATTAGATACCCTGACAAAATTTCCATTTTATTTTCGATTTTGCTTAGTCTATATTTCAAAGTTCGGGTTAGTACTTCTAGTCTGTGCTCAAGAAATGAGTTTAGTACGGACTTCAAATCCATCAATCTTGGAATTTTTCCGTACTCCAAAACATTCATATTTAAATTAAATTTAGTTTCAAGTTCTGAGTTTTTAAATAACAATTCCATAAATTCAGATGGATCCAAATCATATGATTTTGGCTCAATTACCACGCGTATATCCTCGGTGGATTCATCTCTGATATTTTCAAGTACTGGCAATTTTTTTTGTAAAATTAGATCAGCTAATTTCTCAATTAGTCTACTTTTTTGAACTTGAAATGGTAACTCATGAATTACTATATTCCATTTTCTACCACCAAGTTTTTCTACTGACCACTTAGCTCGAACCCTCATACTACCTTTACCAAGGGAATAAATTTCTTTAATTGTTTTTTTTAATTCGACAAGTGTCCCTCCTGTTGGGAAATCAGGACCAGAAATATAATCACAAATTTTTGAAATATTTGCCTTTGGAAAATCAATTATATGTAATAATGCGTCACAAATCTCTTCCACATTATGTGGGGGAATACTTGTTGCCATTCCTACTGCAATACCTGTAGAGCCGTTAGCTAATAGATTTGGAAATTTTGCTGGCATAACTACGGGTTCATTTTGACTTCCATCGTAGGTTTCCATAAAATCTATTGCATCTTCATCAATTCCCTCCATTAATCTTTCAGCAATGGAAGTCAACCTTGCTTCTGTATATCTCATCGCTGCTGGATTATCGCCATCTATATTTCCAAAATTGCCTTGACCATCAACTAGTGGGTAACGTACAGAAAAACTTTGAGCTAATCGAACAAGTGCATCATAGACTGATTGATCACCGTGGGGATGAAATTTACCAATAACATCACCTACAACTCTTGCACATTTCTTGAAACCTGACTTTGGATCTAGATTAAGTTCTCTCATAGCAAACAGCAGTCTTCTATGAACTGGTTTTAAACCATCTCTAACATCAGGTAGAGAACGAGATGTTATTGTAGAAAGAGCATATGCTAGATATTTATCACCAAGTATCTTAGAAAACTCAGCATCTTCATATTTTCTATCTTCAGTATTATTTGCTTCAGTTTCTTTTATCATAATTATTTAATTTTTCTATTTTCTCTAGGAGTCTCAGACGATTAATGGGTAAATCCTTTCCTAATTCGTTATAAAGAAATTTTTTTAAGAAATAACCAGTCAAAACAAGTCCTTTGTATATTTCACTCATATCACTTGAGTAATTTTTTTCAATTAAAAAAGATGGTAATTCTAAAAGTTTATTACTGTAATCAATTCCTATATCATAAGAGACAGCTTTACCTGTTTTTGGTGAAACCCAAAATAGATTTTCTTTTTTACCCGTTACTACACAAGAAGATATATCTAATCCAAAACCAAGCGCTGATAGCATCTCTAATTCAAAAAAAATATATTTTGAAATTAATACCTCTTTATAATTATTAAACAAAGTAAATAAACTATATACATCACTATAAATTGTTGGAAAAGACTCTCTTTCGGGTAAAGTTTCATTGCATATTGAACAAATAGAAGAAAGAGTTAATAAATATATAGGATTATACAAAAAATTGGATGATGAAGATTCAATTAATTCTAAATTATATGTACCAAGACTCTCTTCAATCCTAGAACGCCAATTAACCCTTACTAAGTTGCCTGGCTGCACAATCGATCTCATATTTTTTCTACTTATACTTCTTAAAAAACCAGAATGTTTCCCTCTTTTTTTAGTTAGTAAACTTAAAATAAGAGCTGACTCACCATACCTTTTAGATGATAAAACAAAAGCATCATCTGTCCAATTCATATAATATACCCTTGAAAAAGTTATATAAAATAAACGAGAAATATAATCACTTCCAATCAATGAAAATTCAACTTTTTTAAATATTTAAATCCCAGTTTTTATCAACTTTAACAAATAATTTTAGAAAAACTTTCATATTTATTGATTTTTCAATATCTATTCTTGCTGAGGTACCTATTTCTTTTATTTTTTTACCTTCTTTACCAATAATAATAATTTTTTGACTTTGTTTTTTCACAAATATAGTTTGTGAAATAACTACATAGTTTTTTTTTGTTTCCTTCCAGTCAGTAGTTTTAACAGATAAAGAGTAAGGTAGCTCTTCACTTAGATACAAAAAAAGTTTCTCCCTTGTTATTTCTGACGCTAGCTCCCAAATTGGGATATCACTTATTTGGTCTTCAGGATATAACCAATTGGACTTTGGTAATTTCAAAGAAATAAATTTTATTAAATCAGCAACTCCGTCCCCATTAAGAGAAGAAATAAAAAAAATTGACATATATTCATCTTTATTTTCAAAACTTTCAATAACTTTAAGTAACTTATTTTTTTTTAATTTATCAATTTTATTTATTACTAATATTGTGTTTTTAATTTTTGAACCCATTGAATCTATAATTAATTTGTTCTCAATAAATAACTTCTCAGGCATTCTGGAACCGTCTATTAAAAAAATATGTATATCTGACTCTTTTATACTAGACCAAGCAATATCCATCATAGATACATTTAAATTACCCTTTGGTTTAATAATGCCGGGAATATCAACAAAGATTAATTGAGATTGGTTATAATTAACTATACCTAAAATTCGGGTTCTAGTTGTCTGAACCTTAGGTGAAACTATAGCAACTTTTTGACCTATGATTCTATTTATAAAGGTTGACTTACCAGAGTTAGGCGCACCAATTAAGGTTATAAAACCAGCATAGGTTTTAGAATTGATCAAATTTTTTATTTTTTTTTCTTTCTGCATATTCTATTTTTTTTTAAATAATCTAGTAATTTCTTTGCTGCCATCTGTTGGGCTTTTCTTTTGGTATCTCCACTACCGGTAAATTTGTCAAAACCTGGTAAGATTACCTCCATTAAAAACTTTGGATTATGAGAAGGTCCACTTGAAGAAATTTCAGAATATTCTGGTGTAATACCAAGGTTTGCATGAGACCATTCTTGCAAAGCACTTTTTGAGTCTTTTATTGATAATTCTTTTTCAAAAATTAAATCAGCCCAAAAACTATTTATAAATTTTTCCGCATTTGAAATTCCACCATCTAGGTAAATTGCAGCAATTAATGCTTCACAAGCATCTGCTAATATTGCTGATTTATATCTTCCTCCAGTTTTTTCTTCGCTTTGAGATATTAAAATAAAATTTCCTAGTGATATTGTTTCTGCTATTTTGGCTAACGTTTCACTTTTAACTAAGTAATTGAATCTTTGAGCAAGATCTCCTGTCTTTGAATCTGGAAATTCTAAATATAACTTTTTTGCAATAACTAAGCCCAAAACTCTGTCACCTAAAAATTCAAGCCTATCATTATCTTCTGATTTATTTACAGTTGAGGAATGAGTTAATGCCCTCTCTAAAAGTTTTAAATCTTTGAATTTATATCCAATTTTTAAATTTAATTTTGGAATATTGGTAACCATTGTAAATTAACGAATTGTCATCAAAATTCTGTTAAACTTTATTTTCCAATTATTAAATGAGAAAAATAATATTTCAGCTTTACCTACAAAATTTATAAGTGGGACCTGGCCAACTTGTGAAAATCGACTGTCTGCAGAGTCATCTCTATTGTCACCCATCATAAAAATATGACCTGGTTTAATTTTGTATACTCTAGTATTATCGGCTATGGATTCGTTATTCGTATCTAAAGTTAAATATTCAATACCATTTGGAAGTGTTTCCCTGTATTGCTCAACCCTTATTGTATTACCAAACCGATCTTTTTCATAAAAGTCTTTAACTTTTTCTCTAATCACTTCTTTGTTATTAATAAAAAGAACGCCATTTCTAATTTGAATTTCATCTCCTGGTAAACCTATTACTCTTTTTATATAATCTGTAGAATTATCGCTAGGCAATTTAAAAACTGCCACATCCCCTCTTTCAGGGTACTTAGATAAAATCCTCCCTTTAAAAATTGGTAATCCCAATGGAATCGAATACCTACTATATCCATATGAAAATTTAGAAACAAAAAGGTAATCTCCAACCAATAATGAGGGTTTCATTGATCCTGAAGGAATATTAAATGGCTCGTAACCTACAGTTCTTATAAGCATTGCAATAATAATTGCATAAATAAGGGTCTTAATAGTTTCAAAAATACTCCCTTTTTGTTTTTTTATTTTTTTATTCAATCTTTTTCTTTCAAAATAAATCTTAATACTTTTATATTTTTTCAATTGGTAGATATAATTACTGTTGCAAATGCATAGGGTGGCTCGTCAGTGATTGATAAATCAATTTGAAATCTTGATGTATCTGGAGTAATTTTTATTAATCTATCTAAAGCGCCTCCTGAAAGTTGCATAGTAGGTTTTCCTGAACTTAAATTCACAACGGATAAGTCTTTCATAAAAACTCCTTGTCTGAATCCAGTTCCTAATGCTTTTGAACAAGCTTCTTTTGCAGCAAATCTTTTAGCGTAAGAGGCTACTCTATTTATTCTAGATTCAGATTTTTTAATTTCAATAGGACTATAAACCCTTTTAATAAACTTATGACCATATCTGTTAATTACAGACTCTATTCTATTAATATCTATAATATCACTACCTATTCCTACAATCATCGCAAATTTTTTCTTTATCTAATTTCTTGAAGATAACAAAATTGATTTCATTTCTCTTATTGCATTGTCAAGACCTGTAAAGATAGCCTCACCAATCAAAAAATGTCCAATATTTAGTTCTATGATCTCATCTATTTTCGCTATTTCAAACACATTGTCAAAAGTAAGACCATGACCTGCATGGCATTCCATTCCCATTTTAACAACTTCTTTGGCAATGTTTTTAATTTTTTCTAATTCACCTAGCATTAAATTGCTTTTTAAGTTGCTATATATACCTGTATGAAGCTCAACCACAGGAACCCCTAAGGAAGCAGCAGCCTCAATTTGAGAGTATTCTGGCTCAATGAATAAGGCAACTTTTATATCATTTTCCTTTAATTTATTTATTGCTGAAGTTAACCTTTTATAGAATTTAACAACATCTAAGCCACCCTCAGTTGTTCTTTCTTCTCGTCTTTCAGGAACCAAACAAACTGAGTTAGGCTTTTGATTACATGCAAAATTTATCATTTCATTTGTGCATGCAATCTCTAAATTAATTGGAACATTAATGTTTTGGATTAATTCTATCACATCTTGATCTGTAACATGTCTTCTATCTTCTCTTAGATGAACGGTTATTACATCAGCTCCTGCATCTACTGCTAATTTTGCGGCTCTAAAAGGGTCAGGATTTAAGCCACCTCTTGCATTTCTAATAGTTGCAACATGATCAATATTTACTCCTAACCTTATAAATTTTTTTATCTTATTTTTTATTATATTTTCCATCTTATTTTTTATTTTCTTATCTATTTTTTTGTAATTTTTTTTCTATTCTCATCTTCCTTGCTGCACGATATGATACAATTAGATATTTTGTTGGATAATATGAAGTAACCCAAGTTACTGGAGCCATAATTAAACCACCAATAAGCATAGGTATCAAAACTTCATTTACATTACTTGTTATTGAGCTATTTGTTATCTCAAGATCTGTATCTATATTATTTGCAAAATCTCCTAAAACCCATCTACCTAAATTGAGTATCCAAAACCAGATTAATGGAAATGTCCAAGGGTTTCCTATTGCTGTTCCTATTGCGGATGCAATTAAATTGCCTCCTATTATCCATGCTAAGAAAGCTGCTCCAACAAAATGGAAACCTATAAGAGGAGTAAATGATACAGCAACACCGCATGCAAATCCTGCTGCAATAGAATAGGATGATCCAGGCAACCTAACAAAACGATATCTACTATACTTTACAGCTCTTTTTATTCCAGTTTTGGGCCAAAAAAAATTAATTATAATTTTAAAATAGTTTTTAGGTTTACGACTTCCAAACAACAATTATTTTAACCCTCTACTTCCTGGCTTTAAGGGTTTTATTTCCATTAGGTCATTGGGAATTTCGTCGGGCGCATAAATGGGAATATTTAGCTTCAATAAAGAAATAACATCTAATTTAGAAAATGCAATGTCGTTAGTTCTATCTACTAAACAAGCAAGTCCTTTGACTTTTCCACTATGTTTTTGAACATAACTTATACACTCATTAGAACTTTTTCCGGTGGTTATAACATCTTCAATTATAAGTACTCTAGCACCAGGCGATATTTCAAAACCCCTTCTTAAGTTAAAATCTCCTTCGACTCTTTCTAAAAACATTGATTTTTTTTTGATTTTTCTTGAAATCTCATAACCAATAATTATTCCTCCTATTGCAGGAGACAAAATCAGATCAACTTCATCTAAGTTTATATTTTCCTTTATTTTATTTGCTAAAATCTCGCATAAATACTCAGATTTTTTTGGATCCATAAATATTTTTGCACATTGTAAATACATTGCACTATGATTACCTGAACTTAGAATAAAGTGTCCTTCTAAAAGAGCACCAGACTCTTTAAAATATTTTAAAATATCCTCATTATTCATTCACGAAGCCTATCAACATTATGAACCATTGGCTCAGCCCTTAAAGCTGCAATTATTTCTGTTAGATGTTTAACATCTCTTACCTCTATGTCAAATCTAAAATCAAAATAATCCTCAGATCTATTTGCAATTAAAATATTATTTATATTTCCTAGATTTGAAGAGACTATTCCTGTAACAACATGTAAAGCACCAGGTTCATTTGTAAGGGTAAGTTTAATTCTCCCAACTAAATAATTTGTCTCATCACTACTCTTATCCCACGAAACATCAAGCCAATTTTCAGGAACACTTCCAAAATTTTCTAAACTCGCGCAATCAATTGTATGAACAGTAATTCCTCTTCCAGGGGTTTGGATCCCAACTATTCTATCACCTATTAGAGGATGACAACAGGTTGCTAAATGAACTGCCATACCAGGTATAAGTCCCTTTATAGGAATTGAATGATCACCACCTTTAGCCTGACCATTTCTGACTTTATTAATAGCATTTCTTACGAAATTTGGAGCAAGAGACCTTACAAAACTTTTTTGTTCTAAATTTTGCGGGTTAATAGCTTCAATAACATGTTTACCTGAAATTAAACCTTCACCAATACTTGCAAAAAGTTCATCATCTGTTTTAAATTTAAAAATTTTTCTTGCTCGAAAAATATTTTTTTTATTATTGTCTAAATTGCTATTTGAAAAAGCTCTTTCTAGGATTGCCTTACCCAAGTCAACATATTCACTCAGTTGCTGATCTCTAATGAATCTGCGAATTGCTGAACGGGCTTTACCAGTGGCAACAAAATTAAGCCATATTGGTGAGGGAGTTTGAGCAGTAGAAATCATTATTTCTACTTGATCTCCATTTTTTAATACAGATCTAAGGGGGGTAATTCTTCCATTGACTTTAGCACCAACACAGTTATCACCAATCTGGGTATGAACTGCATAAGCAAAATCAACAGGTGAAGAGCCAGTTGGAAGACTATATAATTCACCCTTAGGTGAAAAACAGAAAACCTGATCTTGGAACATTTCTAACTTAGTATTTTCTAAAAACTCCTCTGGATTACCTCCATGTTCGAGTATTTCGAGTAACTCTCTAATCCACCTGTATTGAACTCCATCAAGAGACTTATTATTGTTAAGTTCATCTTTATACTTCCAATGTGCAGCAAAACCATATTCTGCAATTTCATGCATTTCCCTAGTACGTATTTGAATTTCTATACTTCTTCCAGTAGACTCAATAACAGTAGTATGTATAGATTTATAACCATTTTGTTTTGGGGTAGATATATAATCTTTAAACCTATCTGGAACAAGAGAATAGTTTTGATGTATTTTCCCAAGTGACTTATAACATTCTTCAATATCACTTACAATAATCCGGAAAGCTACAACATCAGAAAGATTTTCAAAACTTATATTTTTTCTTTGCATCTTCCTCCAGATAGAGAAAGGTTTTTTCTCTCTTCCAATAATGTCAGAATTAATCGAGGCTTGATCCAATATTTTTTTTAAATTTCTTGTAATCTGGGATGTAACATTATCATACTCTTCTTTTAGAAAACTTAGCCTTCTTATTATTGAGGAATGTGCTTTAGAATTTAACTCACAGAATGCTAAATCCTCCAATTCTTCCTTGATTTCATGCATACCTATTCTTCCAGCTAAAGGTGCATATATTTCCATTGTTTCTGTTGCTATTCTTCTACGTTTTTTTTCACTGGAAATAAAACTAAGAGTCCTCATATTATGTAACCTATCTGCTAGCTTGACTAAAAGAACTCTCAAATCATTTGACATTGCCAAAAGTAATTTCCTAAAGTTCTCAGCCTCTTTATTTTTCTCGTTAACAGAGCCAAGCTTTAATTGAGATAATTTAGTAACACCATCAACTAGCCGCGCTACTTCTTTTCCAAAATTTTCTTCTATTTGAACGATTGTAGCCAACGTATCTTCCACTGTATCATGAAGTAATGCAGTAGCTATTGTTGCTGAGTCTAATTTCATATCAACAATAATTCCTGCTACCTCTAGTGGATGAATAAAGTAAGGATCTCCAGACTCTCTTACTTGTGATTCATGAGCACTCATAGAGAACTTATAAGCCTTTTGTATTAACTTCTCATCAAAGTTTGGCTCATAAAGCTTAATCTTATCTATTAGTTGAGCATGCTTCATAAAAAGTCAAATCACCACATAAATACAGAGATTACTTAAGAAACAGTGAAAAAGATTAAACAGTTATTTATTTAGTAAAATTTTTATCATAGATACCTGAGGAATAATTAGATTCATTATCTTCATATTTCTCGACAGGCCTTTTTGGTTCTGGCTCTGGAACCCAATCACTTGGCATTAAAACTGCCATATCATCTTCCTCAGGCTCATCAACATCAACTTGTTTCTGTAAACTATGAATAAGAGATTCTTTTAATTGATCAGGCGTAAATTTTTGTGCCGCAACCTCTCTAAGAGCTACAACAGGGTTTTTATCATTATCTCTTTCAACAGTTATTTGGGACCCAGATGATATTTCTCTTGACCTTTGGGCTGCAAGAACAACTAGGTCAAAACGATTAGGATGAATTTCTACACAATCTTCTACTGTTACTCTAGCCATGTTAATCTCAAAATTAAATAATAAATTAAAAGTATGATAGAACATATAAAAACTATTATCAACTACAGGAATAAAATAATATTAAAAAAACCAACTTTTTAGGATATTTTTCTTATTACCTGCCCTGAAGGTAATTCTTTAATAAGCTGACACACAGATTTACCTAAAACAGGATGGAACCAATTTTTATTTAATTCCTGTAAAGGGTATAAGACAAAAGCTCTTTCATGCATTCTTGGATGTGGAAGATAAATTTGTTCATTAGATTCAATTTCATTATAGGAGATAATATCTAAATCAAGGGATCTAGGACCCCATTTCTTTTCTCTTTTCCTCCCAAAATTTTTTTCTAAGCAATGTAAATTTTTAAGAAGTTTTGAGGGGGTGAGAGTAGTTTCAATGGAAATCACACTATTTACAAACCAAGGTTGATCCGTTAAAGGGACTGGAGCGGATAAAAAGAAACTTGATTTTTGTATAATCTTTATTGATAAGAAACTCATTTTTTCCATAGCTAAATTCAATGAGTCAACTAAACTTAAGTTATCTTTATATTTTATATTTGCACCAAGACCTATATAAATCATTTGAAATAATCATCGTTTCGTGTAAAAAAATTAGTATTTAATTATGTTATATAAAAATGAAGAATTTAGAACCTAATAAAAATTGTATCAAATGCATAAGACTTTCTAATTTTAGAAAAGAAAATATTCTAAAGTATCCTAGTTACTTTAACAACCCTGTTTCGTCATTTGGTTCCATATCATCAGAACTATTAATAGTAGGTTTAGCTCCCGGGATTCATGGAGCAAATAAAACAGGAAGGCCATTTACTGGAGATTATGCAGGAATCCTTTTGTATAATACTTTAATTAAATTTAAATTTGCAACGGGAAACTATTTACCTGAGTCATCAGATAATTTAAATTTAAAAAATTGTAGGATTACTAATGCAGTTAAATGTGTACCTCCAAAAAACAAACCAGAAATGAAAGAAATAAAAAACTGCAGAATGTATTTAAAAAAAGAAATTTACTGCATGAAAAATCTCAAAATAATTCTTTCACTTGGAACAGTAGCTCACAATTCGATAATAAATTGCTTTGATCTAAAATTAAAGGATTATAAGTTTAGTCATGGGAAATACCATATAATTAATAAAAAAATTAAATTAATTAATAGTTACCATTGCTCTAGATATAACACCAACACAAAAAGGTTAAGTAAAAAAATGTTTGAAGAAAACTTTAAAAAAATTATTTCTTATATGTAATTAATTATTCTTTGATCTTAATATTCTAGCTTTACTTCTTTGCCAATCTCTAGATTTAATATCTTGCCTTTTATCATGAATTTTTTTCCCCCTAGCTATTCCAATTTTTAACTTTGCAATTCCACGATAATTAAAATAAATACTTAGAGGAACAATAGTCATACCTTGTTTTCTTATTGATCCAACTATCTTACCTATTTCTTTTTTTTTTAATAATAACTTTCGTGGTCTCATAGGATCATGTTTAAATATTGTTGCTGGCTGATAATCTGAGATATGGAAATTTCTTAACCAAATTTCTCCATTTTCATCTGAAGCATATGAATCAACAAGATTTCCCTGACCAAGTCTTAATGATTTGACTTCTGAACCTAACAAAATAATTCCAGCTTCAAAAGTATCGCTTATGTGATAAGTATGCCTAGCTTTTCTGTTTATAGAAATAACTTTATTTGAACTATCTTTTGCATTACCCATGGACTCTAGATTAAACCAGCACTTTTCATAGCAGCTTCAATTTTTTTCTCTGTTTTTTCATTCAAAGGCACAAGTGGTAATCTTACCTCGGATGAACATTTTCCTAGTAGGCTTAAAGCAAATTTTACTGGAGTAGGGCTTGTTTCCAAAAAAAGAGAAATATGCAGAGGCATAAGCTTATCTGTAATAGATAATGCCGTTACAGGATCATTACTAAACCAGGCATCATAAAATTCTGCGCATAATTTCGGCGCAACATTAGCTGTTACAGATATACAACCATGACCACCATGAGCCATAAATGCAAGTGCCGTAGCATCTTCTCCAGATAGCTGACAAAAATTAGAACCTAATATAAGCCGCGTAGAGGAAACTCTCGATATATTTGATGTAGCATCTTTAATTCCAATTATATTTGGTAATTCAGCTAATTTTGCAAGAGTACTTTGATTTATATCAACAACACTTCTACCGGGGATATTGTATAGGATTATTGGAATATCAACTTCATCATGAATAGCTTTAAAATGAGCATATAAACCACCCTGTGTTGGTTTGTTATAGTAAGGAGTCACAACTAGAACAGCATCAGCACCAGCAAGTTTTGCATGCTTAGCTAAAGCCACAGCTTCATCTGTTGAATTAGATCCAGCACCAGCCAATACAGGAATTTTATTTGATGAAACTTCAATGCACATTTCCACCACTCTTTTATGTTCATCGTGACTAAGAGTAGGAGATTCTCCAGTAGTACCAACAGGCAACAAACCGTTTGTACCCTGATTTATCTGCCATTCAACCAATTCTTGAAAAGCTTTTTCATCAACAGTACCATTTAAAAAAGGAGTGGCAAGTGCTACAATTGACCCCTTAAGCATTGCACACCTCTACTATATTAAATATCATAAACATAATCAGTATTGTAATGTTTGTAATAATTTGTATCAACAATATTTCTTTATATAATATAAAATTGTTATGAAAGTAATGTATCAGGAAAAGCATATTAGAAGCCAAGATGGATTAAGAATATATTTAAGAGATTATAACAAATATAATGTCAACAATATACCAATAATATGTCTGCCTGGATTAACCAGGAATAGTAAGGATTTTCATAATTTTGCTAAAATATTTTGTGGCTCAAGAAGAGTTATAAGCATAGATATGCGAGGAAGAGGGAAATCTGATTACGATAATGAAACTAAAAATTACTGGAAACCTGATATATATATGGCAGATATTTTCTCTGTAACTTCTTCATTGAATATTCATAAAGGAATTTACTTAGGAACATCATTAGGAGGGTTAATGGCAATGCAAGTCGCTCTAATTAGACCTTCATCAGTTTCAGGAATAATTTTAAATGATATTGGGCCTGATCTACCTGTAAAAGGAGTAATGGCAATTCATAAAAACTTAAGCAAAAACCTTGAATTTAATAATTGGAACGAAGCAAAAGCTTTTTATGAAAATAAATATAAATCACATCATCCAAATTTTTCTTCTGAGCAGTGGTTAGATCAAACCAAAAATACTTATATAGAAAAAAATAATTTAATTATTAGTGATTATGATATACGCATACTTAGTGAGGCAGTCAATACATCTCAATCTAGTAACTTATGGCAGTTATTTAAAGCTATAAAAAAAATTCCCACAGTTTGCCTTAGAGGGGAACTTTCAGATATTCTCATTGAAAGTACTTTTAATAAGATGAAACTAGAAAAGGAAGATTTAATACAATTAACAGTGAAGGATTGTGGGCACAACCCCCAATTAGATGAGCCAGAAGTTGTAAGCAAATTAGAATTTTTTTTTTCATTAATTGATAAAAGTTAAGCCAATGGTTCATGAAAAAATTGACATAAAAGATGCTTTTACAAGAATTGAAAAAGAGATGTATACTACTAAACTTTTAGAAACAAACGAAATCAATCAGAAATTTGGAATTAGAATATTTGTTAAACCAGAGTGTAAACAAAGGACAGGGTCATTCAAATATAGAGGGGCTTATAATTATGTTTCAAAATTATTACATAAAAGCAAAATGCCTGATCTTGTTTGTTTCTCATCTGGAAATCATGGAAAAGCTGTAGCTGCTGTAGCAAGAAAGTTTAATTTAAATTCAACAATCTTTATGCCTGAAACTGCTCCAAAATATAAAATTTTAAATACTAAAAAATATAATAGCAATGTAATTCTACACAGTGGCACAAGAGCTAGCATGGAAAAAAGAGCGATAGAATATGCTAAAAAAAATAATTCAAATTTAATTAGACCATTTGATGATAAGGATATTATTGCTGGCCAAGGAACAATAGGAATAGAAATATGTAGAGAGTTTAAAGAAAAAAAATTAAATCTTGACGCAGTTCTTATTCCTTGTTCCGGTGGAGGCCTTGCAGCAGGAATAGCTCTTGCAGTAAAGGAGGTTTTTCCGATGGCTAAAATACACCCTGTTGAACCAGAAAATTATGATGATACGACAAGATCGCTTCAAGCAAGTAAAATATTATCAAATAAAAATCTTACTAAGAGCTCTATTTGCGATGCTTTGCTTGTACCAAAACCTGGTAATATTACTTTTAAAATTAATCAGAAACTTTTAAGTAACGGCATCACAGTTTCCGATGATGATGTTATTCAAGCTATGCAAATAGGTTATAAATATTTCAATTTAATATTAGAGCCTGGAGGAGCTGTTGGACTTGCAGTTTTATTAAAAAAAAAATTTAATGAAAAATATAAAAATATAGTTATTATTGCATCAGGTGGAAATATTAGTAAAGAAATTCACAATTCTTATATGGGTCAAATAACAAGGAAATAAAATATGTATAATGGAATGCTTGTATCTTTTACTGAAACAAAAAAAGAAAATGAAGATGAACTTAAATCGTGGTTTGTTAACGAGCATATAGATGAAAGAGCAATAAATACCGACGGCTTTTTCAGATCTAGATTTTATGAATGCCTTGGTAGTGGGCCTAAATTTTTTGCAACATACGAAACAAATAGTTTTGAGGTGCTTAAATCAGAAAATTATATGAATAAAGTATCAAACCAAACTGAATGGTCAAAAGAAATAATTCCAAAACTAACAATTCTTGATAGATTAACAGGTAAGATTACGATAAATAATATGCGTGGTTTTGGTGGGTATATTCTCGTTTATAGATTTTTACCGATAGAAAATGACGAAGAAAGAAATAATTTGCGAGAGATATTTAAAAATGAATTAAATGAAATCATTAAATTGGATTTAATAAATGGTATTTGTTTGGTCGAGAATGATTCAAAAATATCAACATTAACTGGAAAAAAAGCTGAAAATATTGGCGGAAGCCCTAATCTCACTATAAGAGATGAATGGTTAATAATTATCGAAGGTCAAGATGAAGAAAAATTGAAAGATTCTTTTGAAATTGCTTTCAATAAAAAAATTATCGATGTTCATATAGAAAAAAAAATTAGTACTAATTTATATAGATTAGTCTATGGAAACAGCAGAT
>PTLN01000034.1 GCA_002938125.1 Alphaproteobacteria bacterium MarineAlpha2_Bin1 | reverse complement strand
AAATCAAGATTGGGTAAGGGCGGATCCTTATGGCTTGGTTTAATGCTACCCTTTTAAAAAATTATCATTGAGCCTCTAAATAGACTTAACTTTTTTATAAGAATATATCACTCTTTTAACTTGACGCTGAACTAGGAATTACTTTAATTTTTTTGGAATGATCGTGATACATTAGGAATATATTGATGAGAGATGCAAGAAAAATTTTTAATGATTGGTTGGAATATATCAATAATAGTGATGTTGAGAGTCTACTTAATCTATACGATTTTAAGGCAATATTGATACCAACTTTTTCAAATAGCATCCTTAATACACCTGATAAATTAAGAGAATATTTCGAAAATTTGGGAGCACGTGATGATTTAAGTATCACGGTAGATGAAGAGACGTTAATTATTGAAGATTTTGAAAACCATATATCTTCCCTTAGTGGGATTTATAATTGGCACTTTAAAATAAATGGGATGTTGCGTAAATTTGAAGCACGATTTAGTTATCTTTTTGACCTTTCTAGAGAAAAACCAATATTGCATCATCATTCATCCAAGGTACCTGAAAAATTATAAAAAATTCTTTGAATCAAAACTTTCTAATAATTTCTTATTACAAGCACCATATTTCTATATTTTTTTTGACATGCAATTTTGATTTAATTAGGTTAATATACAGTTTGAGTTAAACACAAAATATGGAATCAATAATTTATGGAAAATCTGCAGGTATTAGAGAGAATTGCAAGTCTTAAAGGGAGAAAAAATTATGAGGAAAAGAAAGCCTCTAAATTAGGTTTTAGTTCTTTATATGATTATTTTGAAGACAAAATTATCAAAGAGCAAACAGAAATCAAAACTAAAGAAAATAATCTTAAAGATTTAAATCTAAAAAAAAAAAATAAAAAAAAACAAAAGTCTAATTTTGTAAAAACATGTAAGTGTTGCTAGTAATATATTATTAAGTATTCCAAATATATTTATATTGTAATGAAAATAATTAAACAGTATTTAACTTTCTCTGAATATCAAATCCACTTGCGAAAGTCTGGTGATTCTGGATTTCCTTTGATTTTACTTCATCAAACTCCTTTATCTTCTAGAATGTTTGAGCTTACGCTTCCTTATATTGGTAAGCAAATGCAGGCTATTGCTTTTGATACTCCAGGTTATGGACAATCTTCACCTCTTAATAATAAAATAAGTCTTAATAATTATGCAAATAGAATTAATTATGCTATTGATAGCTTAGGTTTTAATAAGTTTGCTTTAGCCAGTTTTGCAACCGGATCAGCATTAGCAATTAAGTTAGCTAATAAGTTAGGTAATAGAGTAACTCATCTTATTTTGTCTGGAACTCCTGTTCTTACAAAATCAGAGATAGATTTTTATTCAAAAAATTTACCATGTATAAAGCCTAGGCTAGATGGTTCTCATTTAAATCATATTTGGAAGAATAGGATTAATTCTTATGGTTCTGAAGGGGGAATAGATCAACTTCAAATGGTATTGGAAGAGTCTTTATCAGCTACAGGTAAAATACAATCTGGTTTAGAGGCAGTATTAAATGCAGATATTAAAGAAGAATTAAAATTGTTAAATCAAAAAGTTCTTTTTCTTACCTTGGAAAATGACAAACTTGCAATTTCTAACAGGAAAGCTGCATCATTTGTAAAGCATTCAGAGGAACTTATAATTCCTGATTCGTTGCCGCAATATTGTTGGACTAATCCAGAACGATATGCACAAGTAATTTTTGATTTTGTATTGGGTTAAAATTGAAAAATAAATTAGATAAAGATTTTATTATTCGTAAAATAATAGAAGAAAAAATTTTCATTTCTGAGGATGAAATAGAAATTATTCTTGTAGGAGTAGCTTTAATTTACAAAATAAATAATAATATAAATATTTTTATTGAATATGATTAATAAACTAGTGCTTTTTAAATGAGAAACTTGCATCAATTAAATATACATGAAATCAGTACTCTTATTGAAAGTAAAAAAGCAAGTTCATTAGAATTATCAAAATTATTATTAAAAAGAATTCTTTTGTATGATAAATATTTAAACAGTTTTATATATATTAATGAAAAGGAAGTTCTGAAAAGAGCTAAACTCTTAGACTATGAAATTAATATTGGAAAATATAGAGGATTACTTCATGGAGTCCCTATATCGATTAAAGATGCTTTTGACATGCTTGGTGTGCCAACTACCGTTGGATCAAAAGTTTTTTTAGACTCATATCCTTCCAAAAATTCGAACGTAGTTAAAAAGTTATTAAATGCTGGGTCAATTATTTTAGGAAAAAATGAAACAACTGAGTTTTGTTTTGGTGGACCATCTTCAGATTCTGCTTTTTTACCAGCCAAAAACCCTTGGGATTTAAATAGATGGACTGGTGGATCTTCAGGAGGAGGAGCCGCTGCTGTTGCTTCCCAATTATGCTTTGGGTCTATTGGAACTGATACCGGAGGTTCAGTTCGTTTACCTGCTGCATGGTGTGGAATAGTAGGCTTTATGCCTACACCAGGAAGTATCTCACGAACTGGGGTTTTTGAACTATCTAATTCATTAGACGCAGTTGGAGTGCTAACAAAATCTATTTTTGATGCAACAATTTTAACAAATACAATTTCTAAAAAAAATAACTTATTGTCTTTACCAGAGGTGCAGTATGGAAAAAAAATTGGTATAGCTTATAATTTATTTAAAAATGCTGAAGATAGAATTACTTTTATATACGATGATATTTATCATCAATTAGAAAAAAATGGTTTTATTTTAAAAAAAATAAGTGAATTTGATATAAAAAATTATGCATCGGTTCAGTCAATTATTACAGTTTCAGAGGCATATAAAAAATATAAAAAATATCTCAATAGCAGTAGGCAAATAGGTTTTTATACCAGGTCCAGATTATGTTTGGGTGCATTCGTTACTAAAGAAAATTATCAAGATGCTTTAACTGCGAGAGAGAAATGTATTGATAAGTATGGCAAAATTATGGAAAATTATGACTTTATAATCTTACCATCTGCAATGACACTCTCACCAAGTATAAAATCAAAAGATCCATTTTTATTTTTAAATAACCCTCTTCCTACAACGGTAGCAAATGTTGTAGGAGTGCCATCTATTGTTCTTCCATGGAGTATAGCAGATGGTTTACCAACATCTATCCAAATATTAGGGAAGAAGGGTGACGATCAAGCTCTAATAAATTTTGCATACTTTATTGAAAAAATAAGAAAAAAATGGGTATTTCCTCGACTCTAAAAAATAAAGTCTGAAGCTTAATAAATCATTTCTTTTCATGTTTGAAAATCTTAGCTGACAGTAATTTTAATTAAAAAAATTATTGTTATTTTTTTTACTTTAATTAAATAAATGGTAAAAGATATACAGTTTAACTTAGTTTAATATCAATTATACTAGCTAAAATAAAAAATATAAATTAACCTTAGGATAATAAAAAAATATTTTAAATTAATATCAGGAAATTCAAAATGAAATTAAAATCAATACTTATAGGAATGATTATTACTTTTTTATTTACTTCGTTTTCTTTGGCAGAAATAAATTCTAAAAAAGATGCTGATAAGTTTTTAAAAGAATATTGTATAGACATAGTAGCGATAATAGAATATCAATATAAAGAGCAAAAAATATATGCAAAAAATAATGACTGGGTAGAGTTTGAGAATAAAGGCAAATTTATTGTTGCTTTAGCTGATTTATATAACAAATTATGTAAATAAAATAAAAATGGTTATAGGAACTCTTAATGAGGGATCTCTTCACTCATTTTTGAAAGATTATTATTCTTCCGAAAATTCAAAGGTAGAAGTTTCGGTAGGAAAATATGTTGTTGATATAATTTCAAATGGGACAATTTACGAAATTCAAACAGGTTCATTTAGTGGTTTATCAAATAAGATTCAATCTTTAATAGAAGAATATTCATTAGTGCTTGTTTATCCCATTGCTGCTTGTTCAATCATTGCTAAACAAATTAGTAAAAATAATAAAAAAGAAACTATTTTACGAAAATCTCCAAAAAAAGGTGATTTTTTAAATATTATAAACGAATTAATTTATATTCCAAAATTAATTAATCACCCTAGGTTTTCAATAGAGGTTGTGCTGATTGAAGAGCGAGTAAATAAAATTTATGATAAAAATATTCGAAGAAATAGAGGAGGCTGGAGAACAATAAATCGAGAATTATTAAGTATAATAGATACAAAACATATCCATTCTACTCAAGACTTGCTAGATATTATTTCGATAGATTTGCCTTCTTCCTTTGACACAACGCAGTTGTCAATTATTATGAAAAAACCATTAAGCTTTACCCAAAAACTTGCTTATTGCTTATGCAAGGCTAATGTAACTAAAGTTATTGGAAAAAAAGGAAATAGTAAAATATACTCAAGGAACATTTAAAATATTATTTTTTCTTGATAAATGTAAATTAAATTAATTTTATGAAAAAAAATAACAAAAAATTTTTTGAAATCATATAAGAATATTAGAAATGTTATTTCTATTTTTTCTAGGATCGATTTTATTACTTGTATTTTTTTTTATTCTTCTTTTTTCTGATAATATAAGCACTTCACACAATTAACTACAATTTATATATTTACCTCTTTTTAGTATTTTTTTAGCAAGTTCATTATTTTATGTTAAGCAAGAGGAATGGGACGTTTTAGGAATAACACCAAATTCTTTTGAGGAAATTATGCCCATTTTTAATGATAAAAAGTAATTAAAAATTGTTATACTTGCAAATGCGACTATAACATTATCTTCTATAAATAAGATATTTTCTTGTTTTTCTAAAAACTATTAAAGGTAAGTATCCTAGAAAAAAAATTCACCCGCCATTGTTTTACATTAATTACTCATTGAGGCGCATTTTTGTATTTTTGGTTTCATAGTAGTTCATAGTGGCGTTCATAGTAATTAAAAATTATAAAACTCTTGAGGGCACTTAAGGAACCAATTAAGGACGGGCGTTCTATGACCCGTTCTCATAAAGGATCTAATAATATAGAATTTTTAGATTCAGAAGATAAAAAACTATTTATTTATATGAAAAATTTGACTTAAAAAATGATGACGAAAGGTGTTTCAATTGGAGAATAGAAAATGGAATGGTTGACTTTACAGCAGAATTTCTTGAAGCTGAGTTTTCTCTTAATTACCTAGATCGCTAAGATACTTGATGATTTTAATTTATTTATTAATAAATTAATGTTTTACTTTTTTTATTTAATTAAAAATTATATATTTATAATTTAAACTAGATATTTTATGGAATAAATAAAAATGGATAATATTACAGGTTTTATAGTGTTGGCAGATATCAGTGGTTATACTAAATTTGTCAGGTCCCACAATATGAAAAAGATACCATTTATCGGAAAACAAGTTACTAAAACTAGCGAATCTCATGCGGAGCACATAATTAGTGACCTCCTCGAGAAAGTAATTGAGGAACTCGAGGGCACTCTAACTGTTAATAAATTGCAAGGTGATGCCGTATTATTTTATTCGAATCCTGAGAACCTTGATGAGTATCCGAAATTATTGATTGATAAAATAAATGGATGTTTCGAAGTTTTTATAAAACGTCTTAATGATATTATTTTTTGTGAGACCTGTCCTTGTGATGCATGTCATCAGATGGGAAACCTTAGGTTAAAATCTTTTGTTCATTACGGTGATTTTTTAATTAAAAAAGTAAGTAGATTTGAGGAGATTGCCGGTGAGAATGTTATTCTTGCCCACAGACTTATGAAAAACTCAATTGATGCTGATGAATATATTTTGTTTACTGATAGTGTGAAAAAGATATGTAATTTTAATTATTTAGGTAAGGTAGATGAAAGGATCGAGAAATGTGATGGGTTAGGTGATGTTCCAATATCAGTTTTTTATCCGGAGAAAAAAATTCTTGAAAACCCTGCTGTTGATAAAATGGGAGTGTTTTCAAAATTTAAAGCTATGAATAATTATTTTAAAGAAATAAAAAATAAAAAAATCCTTGAAGAAAAATATGGTTTTTCAAGTTGAGGTTTAAATTAGTTTTTTTTATAATTATTGATTTTATCTAGAACTTTTTGCATTTCGTTTTTAGAAATTACTTCGGGCTGACCAATAAGTATACATTTATAATAACATTCGCAAAGAAACTCAACTTCTTGAGCTAATTCGAACGCTTCATGAATATTGTTACCTATTGTTATTTGGCCATGATTAGATAATAAACATGCTTTTCTATTTATCATAGCTTTAATAATAGAGTTAGATAAGTCTTTTGTTCCAAACAATTCGTATTTTGCGCATGCGATATCATTACCACCTGCGAGAGCAATCATGTAATGGAAAGATGGGATGTTTTTTCTAAAACATGATAAAATTAAGGAATATTTAGAGTGACAGTGAATTATTGCATTACAATGTTTCTCTTTATATAGATCTAAGTGAAAGTTAAATTCAGATGAGGGAAAATTTGATTTATGGTAATTTTTACCCGACATATCAACAAAAACAATATCTTTTTCACGAATTGACTCATACCTTTTTCCTGAAGGTGTTATCAGCAAACCATCCTTGCTCTTTTGTTTATGTCTTATTGAAATATTGCCTGATCTAAGTGGAGATAAATTCAATGAGTTAAATGATTGCGCGTATGTTACGATTAATTTTTTTTTATCTATTTCATTCATTTTAGTTTTATCACTTCACTTTCTGTAGGTATAATTATCCCTTTTTCTGTGATTAGATTATCAATAAGATAATTTGGAGTTATATCAAAAGCAGGATTAAAAGATTTACTTTTTTCCGGATAAATATTTACAGTAACTTTCTTACCTAAATTATCAATACCTTCAATACTGCTTAATTCTTTTGAGTCTCTGTTTTCAATTTTAATCTTTGTAAAGTCGTTTGTACACCAGTCAATGGTCGATATGGGTGCTGCTACATAAAAAGGAATATTATTTTCTTTTGCAGCTAAAGCTTTTAAATAGGTTCCAATTTTATTTATAACATATCCATACTTTGTAATTCTATCTGCGCCTGTTATGCAAAGATCTACCATACCTTTTTGCATAAGGTATCCGCCTGCATTATCAGTAATTATTGTGTTTTCTATTCGCTCCTCATTCAGTTCAAAACTTGTTAAAGAGGCGCCTTGATTCCTAGGGCGAGTTTCATCTACCCAAACATGGACATCAATACCATTTTGATTTGCCAAATAAATTGGTGATAATGCTGTTCCCCAGTCTATTGTTGCTAACCACCCTGCATTGCAATGTGTCAAAATATTTATTGGCTTATTCTTTTTAGTTAATGCAATTTCTTTAATTAATTTAAAACCGTGAACGCCAATATTTTTACATGCTTCTATATCTTCCCTACATATTAAGAGGGCTTCATTAAGAAAAAAATTTTCGCTAATTTTATCTTGATTAATTTTAATTTTATTGATTACCCTATTTACAGCCCAAGCAAGATTAATAGCAGTTGGCCTAGCAGAAATTAATTTTTTCGAGTCATTTATTAACTTATCTAAATTTTTATTATTTTTATATGAAAGGTATAATGCAAATGCTGCAGTGGCTCCAATCAAAGGAGCCCCTCTAACATTCATGTTTTTAATTGAATTAAATGCTTCTTCAAAAGTTGACAATGGTTTTATCTTAAATGAAAAAGGTAGTTGATTTTGATCTATTATCTCTACAACTTTTTTTTCATAATTAAACCAAATAGTATTATAATACTTATTTTTTATTTTCATTTAAAATTTATATTTCTTATAGTGCTTTAGTTAATTAAAAAAATTAATCTTATAAGTTAATAGTATATAATATATAAACTATAAGGGAAATTATTCATGAAACTTCCACAGAGAATAGTTTGTTTAACCGAGGAAACCACCGAAACTATCTATGCTTTAGGAGAAAGCCATAGAATAGTTGGTATTTCTGGATATACAGTACGACCGTCCATTGCAAGAAAAGAAAAACCTAGAATTAGTTCATTTGTCTCCGCAAATATAGAAAAAATAATAGAATTAGATCCTGACTTAGTTATTGGTTTTTCAGATGTTCAAGCTAGTATAGCGTCTGACTTAATTAAAAGAGGTATTCAAGTACTTTGTTTCAACCAAAGGAGCATTAAAGAAATTTTTGAAATGATTCTTTTATTGGGTGCTATAGTAGGTAAGTACGAACAAGCGGAGATTTTAATTGAAAGTTACAAAGTTAAAATTAGTAAACTAAAGCAAAGAAAAAATTTTTTTGCCCCTCGGGTTTATTTTGAAGAATGGGATGATCCCTTGATTTCTGGAATTGGTTGGGTTTCTGAGTTGATAGAGATTGCAGGTGGAGTTGATATTTTTTCAGACCTTAGTATTAAGAAAAGTGCAAAAGAAAGATCAATTAATTCGAAAATGGTAATTGAGAAAAAACCTGATATAATTATAGCCTCGTGGTGTGGGAAAAAAGTGAATAAGGAAAAAATTATTTCAAGAAAAGGATGGGATAAAATACCTGCTGTAGCAAAAAAAAGAATATATGAAATAAAATCTTCAATTATACTTCAGCCAGGTCCTGCTTGTTTAACTGATGGATTAGGTGAGGTTGTAAAAATTATAAATGGTTTCAATGATGAATAAGGAAATTCATGAACTTTCAGCATTAGAATTATCTTCATTTTTCAAATCTAGAACCACCTCTCCATTGGAAGTTAGTAAAATAATTTTAAAAAGAATTAGAGACAGTCATGAAAACTTAAATGCTTTCTGTTTTCTTAATGAAGATGATGTCCTTTCTCAAGCAAAGAGATCAGAATCTAGATGGATCAAAAATAAACCAAAAAGTTTAATTGACGGAGTTCCTGTATCAATAAAAGATTTAATTCATGTTGAAGGTTGGCCAACTTTCCATGGTTCTAAAGCTGTAGATATAAATCAAAAATGGGATATAGATGCACCATCTGTAACAAATTTAAGAAATTCAGGTGCAATAATATTGGGTAAAACCAATACTCCTGAGTTTGGTCATAAAGGTGTAACAGAAAATTTATTAAATGGTATTACAAGTAATCCATGGAACACAAAAATGAATGCAGGAGGTTCCTCTGGAGGGGCAGGTTCTGCTCTGGCGTCAGGTTTAGGTCCTCTTGCAATTGGAACAGATGGGGGTGGTTCTTGCAGAAAACCAGCTAATTATTGCGGAGTTATTGGAATGAAACCATCACAGGGGAGAGTGGCAAGCTGGCCATCATCATATTTATGGCCCTTATCAAGTGCTGGCCCTATGGCTAGATGCGTTAGTGATACGGCATATTTATTGGATATTATTTCTCAAAATGATATTCGAGATCCAGAGACTTTTAATACAAATTTAAATACTTTCTCTCAAATTGATAACACAGTACAAGGTTTAAAAATTGCCTTTTCACTCTCACTTGCTGAGTCACAGCCCCGAACTGAAGTATGTGATATCATTGAAAATAATTTAAATATTTTTCGAAAAATAGGTGTAAGGTTAGTAAATATTTGTCCTCAAATAAAAAATCCAATGAAAACCTATAGAGTTTTATTAGATAGTGCTTGGATATACATTGCACATCAATTTAATGAACAACAAAAAGAAAATTTTGACCCCACATTTGCCGCTGCGGTAGAAAGAGGAAAAAAATTAACAGCACTTGATCTTAGAATAGCTTTTGGTGAAAGAAAAAAATTTATGAGGGTTTTTTCAGAATTCTTTTCTAAATATGATTTGTTAATTTTACCTACAAACCCAACTACCGCGTATCCCCACGGGACCAGAGAACCAATTCCAGAAAATAATGATAATTGGAATACTACAGTTTGTTTTACTGCTCCATTTAATATAACAGGAAACCCTGCTATAAGTATTCCTTGTGGTTTTTCAAAAAGTGGATTACCTGTTGGATTACAGATTATAGGAAATTATGGTTGTGATAATACGGTTTTGAACCTTGCTAGAGCATTCGAAAAAGAGACTGGTTTTGTAAATCAATTAGCACCTGATAAATTTTATCTGTCTGAAGGAAGAAATTAATGGAAAAAAAGGTTTGGATTTCACAAAAAGAATACAGTTTAACAAAAAAAAATTTAGAACTACTTTTTAATAATTTGATACCAGCTATAAGGGTTAAAAAATTTGCAGATTTAAATGAATGTAATTCTTTTAAAAATGCGATTAACTGGGCAGAAGAAAATAACATAATGAAATATTATTCTGTTAAACCTAAGGTAGGTTATATTGGTACTGCTCAAGTAGAATATAGATGGGGTCATAAAAAATCAAATTACTTTAATTCTGTCAGGGAAGCTTGGCGAGATTGGAAAAAGGTTATAGGTCATTCCTGGAATCCACTTGAAAAGTTTATAAATCTATTAAGTAGTATATCTGGCTTTGATGCTAAAATTGCTCAAGAGACGAACTACGGAGATTTATTTGCAGGAATTATCCGTAAAGCATCAAATGGAATAGGTCGTCATGTGGATTTTGCACCAATGAACTCACCAGAATATGATATAGCGCATATAAATTCCCAGTTAGGTTGGAATCTTTTTGTTGATTCACCGGAAGAGGGAGGTATAACAACAATTTACAACCGGCCATGGAATGTAAATATTACTAAAGGTGAAGATCCACCTATGAGTTATGGTCTTTCTGACGAACATATTTTAGGATCAGAAAAATTTTCTTACAAACCAATTTCTGGAGATGTTGTTATTTTTAATAGTAGAAACCCACATGAGGTATCGCCGGGAAATTTAAATGATAATGAGAGATTACAAATTGGTTCTTTCATTGGAAGATTGCCTGATAATAATTTGTTACTTTGGTCATAAAAAGTATTTTATAATTAATTATCAATGAATAAAGAACAATAAGCAGTAATAGAAATTTCTTAATTTAAATAGACTAGGAGGAAATTTTTAAGCTTCTTTTGATAGTCCGAGGTTATCTTTACTGGCCCAGTACCGATCAAGCATGTAATACCATATTCCATTTATAATAGGCTCTACAATTGCATCAGTAATTGCTATAAAAAAACTAGCACCAGTAAAATACCATACACACGTTGCGGCAATAATGAAGTGGCCAACTGTATATATTACTGTTCTTAGTATGGAACCCGAGTTAGCGTGATAAACCAGAAATATACGTTTTTTAAAAATATTAACTATGTTTTTTATCCAATTTAACATAGTAATTAAATCCAGATTAATTAATAAATACTATAAACTTAAGAATCAGAAGCCAAATTATCCTGAAACTATAGAGAGATAATATATAATTTTATTGATAATGCAAATCATTATCATTCTCATTAAGATAATTTCATCCCAATATCTTTATTTTTACATGATTAATTTAATTATATGCTTCTGAAAAATGTATTTAGATTATCATTGATAAAATTAATAGAACAAAAAAAGAACATTTAGTTTAATTTAGAGCATTCTACTACATGTTTTACTTTATAATTTTAAGAGGAACAATGATAGAAAATTTAGGATGAATCTTTAGTATCTAAAAAAACATTAATCTTAACTAAATCAAAAGATAAATAATTTTCCTTATAAGGAACAAAATAATATAGCTAAATGTAACAGTATGAAATCAAATATCTTATAGACCAACTTAGATATAAATGTGATTTAGTATGATTAAATTATATTAAAAAAATTATTTGAAAATTTGGAAGTGATAATTAATTATTAATTATTAATATCTGTACTCATGAATTTTACTAGATGAATTTACATAAATTATAAAAAATTATAGTTGAAAAAATTATTAGCAAGCATCAATAGGAGTACTTAGTGATAAGACTAACAGCAAGCATCAATAGGAGTACTTAGTGATAAAACTAACAGATGAAGAGACAAGAACTATTAATAATATAATGGAAAAATTGGGTATCGAACCAGTTAAAGATAAATGGAAGTTAATGGACTCGCTTATTTATGATGGGTACAAAAAAGTATTAGAACTTAGTAAGGCGTATAAATCTGATGAAGATTTAAAAACGGCCGCTTCTTTATTGAAAGATATATTATTTTTTGAATATCTCGCATATAAAAGAATATCTCCTAAAGAATCAGAGAATGCTCTAAAGATTTATGTGGATTTTGATGAAGAAGATACCAAAGGTTTTTTATTGCATGCTCCAAAGTTAGAGTTTATAATTGCAGCAATTGAAAAACAAATGTCAGATAAAAAAATTAATTAGTATTTTTAAAAAGTAAAAGATTATATTAAAAAAAATTTTTATTATAATAGAATATTCTCAGTGATGATTTTTGAATTATGAATTAATTTTTTTTATTTTAATTTACAAATTTTAATGAGAATTATTTACGTTTTGTTATAAATAAAGCAGAGCTATATTAAAAGAATAAAACGTATAATTAATTTTTACTATGTTAAAGTATGTTTGATAATTTTTTTATTGGATAGTTTAATGGAAAGAAAACAAAAACCACTTGACGGAATAAGAGTTCTTGAAATGGGTCAGCTAATTGCTGGGCCTTTTGCTGGTTGTGTTTTAGGTTATTTCGGAGCTGAGGTTATAAAACTAGAGCCACTAGGAGGCGATCCTCTTAGACGATGGAGAGAGCTTGATGAAGAAGGTTCTTCCTTCTGGTGGAAATCCATGGCAAGAAATAAAAAATCTATTACTGTAAATTTAAAGTCAGATGAAGGAAAAGAAATTGTAAGAAAACTTGCTTCAAAAGTTGATGTAATTATTGAAAATTTTAGGCCAGGAACAATGGAAAAATGGCAAATTGGTCCTGAAGATCTAAAAAAAATTAATCCTCAGTTAGTTTATACAAGAGTCTCAGGCTATGGACAAACAGGTCCATACAAAGACAAGCCAGGCTTTGCATCTGTTTGTGAAGGTATAGGTGGTTTTAGATATTTAAATGGCTTTCCTGACCAGCCTCCTGTTAGACCTAATCTAAGTTTAGGTGATACGTTAGCCGCTTTAAATGCAGTTATTGGAACTTTGTTAGCACTTTTTAGTATTTTAAAACAGGGAAAAATGGGAAAAGGACAGGTTGTTGATGTAGCAATTTATGAAGCTGTATTCAATGTTATGGAAAGCTTAGTTCCTGAATTTGATGGAAATGGAAGTATAAGAGAACGATCTGGCTCAACACTAACTGGTATAGTACCTACAAACACATATTTATGTAATGACGATTCTTATGTGATTATTGGTGGTAATGGTGACTCAATTTTTAAAAGACTTATGATTGCAATTGGTAGAGAAGACATGGCAGAAGATTCCAGGTATTCAGAAAATGCAGGAAGAGTAGAGCATGAAAAGGTAATTGATCTTGCTATAAATAAATGGACTAAGAATTTGTCTTCCTCAGAAGTTATCAAAACTCTCGAAAATGCTGAAGTACCTTGTGGCCCTATTTATAATGTTGAAGATATGCTAAATGACCCTCATTTCCAATCTAGAAAACTATTTGAGACAGTTGATATAAAAAATAAAAAATTAAAAATTCCAGCTATTACCCCTTTTTTAAATGAAACTCCTGGTTGCACAGATTGGGCTGGGCCAGATTTAGGTTCTCATAACCATGAAATATTTTCCAAAATCCTGAATTTTGATGAAAAAATGTTAATAGATTTTGAGAAAAAAGGCATAATTTAGTATCACTATTTAGATTATTTTATTTAGTTAAAATATCAAAATATATTTTTTTATCTCTAGATTGTGATCTTAATCATATATAATTTTTCTAAAATAAATTATTATTTACTAAAATTTAGAGGAATTTATGGTTGAATCGCTGACGTTTGGAAAGGGTGAGATGGGTGATGTACGTCCGGGGACCCCTGCGTCTTCAGCGCAAGAGTATAACCTTGTTATTGATGCTTCTGGCCATTCTAGTCTGACGATACCGTTTGGTGTTCTTTTGCTTAAGGCTGATTTTGTTCGAGAAGGAACAGATTTACTTTTAGTAGGACCGAACGGCGAACAAATTTTAGTACGTGATTATTTTACGATGGACCCACCACCTGATCTTCTGACGGAAGGGGGTGCAATGTTAACTGCTGATACGGTTGAAGCATTAGCAGGTCCGATTGCCCCGGGTTTATTTGCGCAAGCTGAAGAGGGAGCGGAAGCGAGTCCTATTGGTTCTGTGGAGTCTGTTGAAGGTGAAGTAACGGTGACGCGTGCGGATGGAACTGAGATAAAACTCAACGAAGGTGATCCTGTATTCCAAGGAGATGTTTTGGAGACAGGAGAAGAGGGTACGGTTGGTATTGTCTTTATTGATGATAGCACATTTGCATTAGATGAAGATGGTCGCATGGTTTTGGATGAATTAATTTTTGATCCTCAATCAACGGAAGGAAAGTCATCACTAACAGTTGTGCAGGGTGCATTTACTTTTGTGAGTGGAAAGATTGCACAATCCGGTCCAGATTCGATGAAGGTATCAACTCCGGTTGCAACGTTAGGTATTCGGGGTACGAAGGTGGCAGGTCAAGCAGCGCAAGAGGGAGAGGAGAATACGATTGTTCTTCTTGAAGGAGAGATTTTAGTTACAAATCAATCAGGTGTTGCATTGACATTGAATCAACCAAATCAATCTGTGCAGGTAACGAGTGCTTTTACACCTCCGCAAGCTGTGCAGTTGACTCCGGATCAAGTACAACAACGTTTTGGTGGTGTATTGGAAAGTTTGCCACCATCACCGGCGGCGACTCAAGAAACTCAAGAGACAGAAGGTCCTGCAGCAACTGAGGAAGCTGTAGAGGAAGAGGAAGAGGAAGAAGAAGGCGAAGAAGAAGAAGAAGGCGAAGAAGGTGCTGCGGAAGAAGGTGAAGAAGAGGAAGAAGAGGAAGAAGAGGAAGAAGAGGAAGAAGAGGAAGAAGAGGAAGAAGAGGAAGGCGAAGAGGAAGAAGAGGAAGGCGAAGGCGAAGAGGAAGAAGGTGAAGAGGAAGAA
>PTLN01000033.1 GCA_002938125.1 Alphaproteobacteria bacterium MarineAlpha2_Bin1 | reverse complement strand
CGATATTATTTGGCATGGTGATTTTCAACCAATTATTGATGTTCAAAAACAATCTATCGCAGTAAGATTTAATGCTCTTAGATTAAGGTATGATGGAATTGAGGAGAGAGCAACAAATATTAACCTATTTTTCCTAAATGAAGGCAAATTTTCAGAAGTATATATTTATATGAGTGATGAAAATCCACTAAGGTGATTTCAGTTAATTAATCGCACCAAAAAGAGACTTAAAGAAGGAAAAATAATAAGGATTATTACCCTTAAAATATCAGATAATATAAATGGAATAACTCCGTAAAAAATTTCGGTTATTCTTATATCTTTAGCAATACTTTTTATTACAAAAAGATTTAAACCAAAGGGTGGGGTAATAAGGCCAAGTTCAACTATAATTAGTATAATTACTCCAAACCAAATTGCTGTCTCAGAAGGAGTTAAACCAAAATCTTGACTCATAATTATTGGAAAAAATATTGGAATAGTTAATAAAACCATTGATAGGCTCTCTAAAAATAAACCCAAAATTAGATATATTAAAATAATCATAAACAGAATACCGAACGGTGACAGACTCAAATTAGAAATAAATGTACCTAATTCCTGTGGTAGCATACTTCTCCCCAAAAAGGAGTTGAAAAAATCAGTTCCTAATAGAATTAAAAAAATCATTCCACTTATTTTTGCTGTTTGGAGTAAGCAATCCTTAAATTTATTTATGTTTAGTTTTTTATATTTTATTGCGAGAAAAAAAGTTAGAAATGTTCCTATAGATGCAGCTTCAGTTGGAGTAAAAATTCCTGCATAAATTCCACCAATTACTATAAAAAATATAAGGCCTAAAGGTAAAAGTTTTTTTATAGCACTTATTCTTTCAGCTAGATTTTTTCTATCTTCAATTCTAGCAGACTCAGGTATTATTCTAACGTAAATTGAAATTGTAATGACGTATCCTAACGCAGCTAAAAAACCTGGAATGAATGCAGCCGCAAACATATAAGTTATATTTTGTTCTGCAATTATTGCATAAATAACTAAAACTACGGATGGTGGAATCAATATACCTAAGGTTCCGCCTGCAGCAAGTGAACCTGATGAAATAGTGGTAGAGTATTTTCTTTTTTTCATTTCAGGCAAAGCTATTTGTGACATAGTAGACGCTGTAGCAATAGAAGAACCATTTATTGCTCCAAATCCCGCACAGGAAGCAATAGTCGCTATTGCTAGACCTCCCCTCTTGTGGCCAAACCAAGTGCTAAATGTATTAAACAATATTTTTGATATTTCTGCCTTTTGAGCAAATTGCCCCATCAAAATAAAAAGTGGAATTACAGTAAGTTCATAAGAAGAAAAACGGTAAAAAGCTATTGTTTTAAACTGACTTAATACTGGTTGCCACTCTGAGAGTGTTAATGTTCCCAGTGCCCCAGATATAATTAAAGAAATGGCTATAGGAAACCTAAGCACAATTAATATAATAAGGATTAGAAGAAAAATAAATCCTATTGTTGAGTCGTTAATCATCAGAAGTAAAAAAAATTAAAAATAATTCTAACAAGCAAACAAAAATTAATACAAGCAAAGATAGGATGATAGGGAAGAAAAAAATAAACTTAGGTATATTCAAAACCATTGTTAAATCATGATATTTATAAAAGTCTACACCTCCCCAAAACATTCTCCATGCTAAAAACGAAGCAAAAAATAAAAAAGAAATCGTACTGGTAAAATCTAGAAAATTATTGAGTTTCTTAGGAAATAGGGTGCTAAATATTGTTATCTTTATATTGCTACGTGTAGATTGACAATATGGCAGAAAAAAAAATATCGCAGTACAGATTAATAATTCAATTAATTCTATATCTCCAGGGATAGGGAAACTTAACTTTCTACCTACTACATTAAGGCAAGTAATAGCAATTATTAATATTAATGATAGGCCTCCAGTAATTGCAAAAAACTCAGCTATTTTTTTTATTAAGTTATCTATATAAATAATGTAATTATTTTTTACCATAGATTTATTCTGAATATTTTTCTATGAGATTTGATGCATCTTTAAAAATCTCTTTACCATTTTTATTATTATTATCTATATCCATTATCCATTTTTCTGTAATTTTTTTTGTAATCCTTTTTATTTTATTTGTAGTGACCAAATCAAATTTAATTATTTTGTTTCCTCTATTTAGAGCAGCTTCTCTTCCAACTTCCTCTGCTTTATCCCATAATTTGCCTGCTTTCTTAGCGAGCTTAATGCCAGAATTATTATCTATAATTTTTTTCAGATCACTTGGCATTCTCTCATAAGTCGGTTTATGCATAGCGAGAATAAAGACAGCAGTATACAGTCCCCTATCCCCCACTATTTCTGCATGGTAGTCTGTTAGTTCATGAACTTTCAATGGTAAAGAGACTTCCCATGGAATTACTGCTCCATTAACCACACCTCTTGATAAAGATTCTGGTACTTGAGGTACTGGCATGAAAATAGGAACACCGCCAAGTTCCTTAATTGTGTCCCCAATAGGTTTTGTTGGCGCACGAATAGATAAACCTTTTAAGTCTTGGATATTTTTTATAGGTTTTTTTGAATGAATTACGCCTCTTGCATGTACATGAAATACAATTGGATGTATGTCAACAAATTCTTTCTTAAGATGTTTGTAAGAAAATTCTTGAACTGCTTGTGAAGTGGCTTCTGCGCTGGTGATCATGAATGGAAGTTCAAAAACGCTGACTATAGGAAATCTGCCTGGAGTATATCCTGGTAAGGTCCAAACTGCTTCAACAAAACCCTCTCTAACTTGGTCAATAAGTTGTTGTGGTTTGCCTCCAAGCTGCATTGATGGAAAAATATTTATTTTTATCCTGCCGTTAGACTCATGTTCTATTTTTTTTGCCCAAGGCACGATAAATAATTTATGTGTAGTTGAGTTAATTCCAAGAAAGTGGTGGAGTTTTATTATTATTTCTTGTGAATATACTTGAGATGAGCTACAAAAAAATATAATAACTAATTTTATGACTAGAAAAAAAATACTATTTCTCATTTTGCCCCCTGAAATTGCTAAATCCCTAAATTCTAAGAGTTTTTAATTTCCTCCACAGATAACCTAATTTATCTACTTGTAATATCCTCTTTACCAATCCGAAACTTTATTGAAGGTCTCTCGAGTATCTCATTGAACCAAGAACTCAGGTTAGGGTGATTTTTAGCCCAATCAAATTTTTCATCATCAGGCACTAGTTTACAATCTTGAATAGGGTTTCTGAGATATAAATAAGATAATGCCCCTGCTGTAGCAACATGTCCAATATGAAATTTATTCATTTCTTTTAACCATTCTTCAGCATCCCTTTCAAGCATTTTAAGGGCTCTCATAATTTTCGTTCTTTCTCTCAGCATGTATTCCTTGTTCCAATCTGATTTTTCTCTCCAACTTTCTACTCTAATTAAAGTGGTTGCATCAAAAACTCCGTCACCAGTAATCATTTGCCTTTTCACATCCCATATTGTTTTGTCATTTGGAAATAGAGGTGAGGTTTTATTAAAAGAGTCCAAGTATTCACATATAACTAAACCACCAAAAAGAGGCTTACCATCTGCTTTTATAAAAGCAGGAACCTTGCCTAAAGGGTTATAATTCCATATTTTGGTATTTTCATCAAAAGGTACCTGTATTTCTAATGTAATTTTTTCAAGAATATTTGCTTCGTGAGCTACAACTAAAACTTTATGTATATATTCACGATTTGGAGTAAAAATTAGTTTCATGATTTTACTCTTAATATTGGAGAGGATGGAGTTGGGATAAGAAGTTTGACTTCTTGTTTAATTATGTATTGACGAGCCTCTTTTACGTAGGCTAGAAATTCCTCATTTTTAGCGCATTCCGAACGCCTCTTCTCTCTATCTTGAAAACTTTCATATCCCCACATATGAATTATCTCATTTGTATTTCCAAACTCATGTTTAAACATGGCCAAAAAATTTCCAAGTATTTTCTTTTGTATTGGTAAGCCAATATTTTCAAATAGTTCTAAGAATTTTGGAACATAGCCAACACTCAAAGTATAAGTTCTAAAATCAACAATCAATTCCTTCTCCTCCTGTATGAATTAATCCCTCAATTTTTCTCATTAAATTATTTATTTGTTTTATCAAATTTTTTTATAGATATTGGTGATTATCATATATATAATTATACTATTTGGATATATAAAGTTTAGGAAAAATTATGGCTAAAGAAATTCTTGTTGCGTATGGAATAGATGTTGATGCTGTCGCAGGTTGGTTGGGTTCTTATGGTGGAGAAGACTCACCTGATGATATTTCTAGAGGACTTTTCTCTGGAGAAGTAGGATCTCCAAGATTACTTAATCTCTTTGATAGGTGGGGCATTAAGACAACTTGGTTTATTCCTGGGCATTCTATTGAAACATTTCCTAAAGAAATGAAAGAGGTTCATTTAAGGGGTCACGAGATAGGCGTCCACGGTTATTCTCACGAAAACCCTATTGCTATGACCAGGGAACAGGAAACAGCAGTTTTAGATAAATGTATTGGTTTAATAAAAAAATTAACTGGAAAAAAACCTAGAGGTTATGTTGCTCCTTGGTGGGAATTTTCAAATGTTACTAATGAGCTATTGCTTGAGAGAGGGATTATGTATGACCATTCTCTAATGCATCATGATTTTCAGCCTTACTATGTTAGGGTTGGCGACTCATGGACTCCAATTGATTATTCTCAACACCCTAAAACTTGGATGAGGCCCCTTAAAAGAGGAAAAGAAACAGATTTAATCGAAATACCAGCTAATTGGTATACTGATGATCTCCCTCCTATGATGTTCATAAAAAAGGCGCCAAATAGTCATGGTTTTGTTAACCCAAGGGATATTGAACAAATGTGGAAAGATCAATTTGATTGGGTTTATAGAGAGTATGATTATGCAGTTTTCACAATGACAATTCATCCTGATGTTTCCGGTAGGCCTCAAGTTTTGATGATGCATGAAAGACTTCATGATCACATAAGTAACCATCCAGGTGTTAGATTTTGTACTTTTGAGGAGATTGCCAAAGACTTCAAGAAGCGTTCCCCACGCAAATCAATTAAGGCAAGAAAGCGATAATTTAGTATAAAGTGTGCGGATTATGCGGAGTTTTGGGACCTGAAACTCATTGGAGTGATGCATCTGGTGATCTTAAGCAGTTTGGTGAAGGCGAAACACGTCTATCTCATAGATCATATCAACTGCAAATTTTAAACTCGATTTTAAGTCAATATGGTTTTACTGCTTCTGATTGGCAAGGGACTTCATATTTGGTTTCAAATGGTAAAGGTTCAACAGAAATAGCTCCGCACGTATCTGCAGTCTGGTCTGTAATTGATGGTATGAGTAAAGAATCGTTTGACCCACTAAATAAGAATTTTTTAAAAAAGATAATTTCACTAAATTCCAAAAACGAAAATGAATAAAACTGTCAAAAAATTAATACCAATGAACGTTATAACCGGCTTTCTTGGTTCTGGTAAAACTTCTTTGTTAAGAAATTTACTTAAGCTAAAGAGTATGTCTAATACCTTGGTATTAGTTAACGAATTTGGAGAAGTAGGTCTTGATCATGAGATGATGGAGCGCCTTGACAAGGATACTGTATTATTACAATCAGGATGTATTTGCTGTACAATAAGAGAGGATTTGACCTCCACCTTATCAGAGTTATTAGATAGAAGATTCTCAAAGGAGATTAGTTTTAGTAGAGTTATACTTGAAACAACAGGGCTGGCTGATCCATCTCCTATAATTTATTCAATTTGCAAAGGAAATATAATAAAAAATAATTACCGTTTAAGCAATGTCATTACTACAGTAGATGCTATAAATGGAATTATTCATATGAATGAAAACTATGAGTCCAAGAAGCAAATTGCCGTTGCTGATAGGATCATGATAACCAAATCAGATATAAATAAAAATAATTTGTCTGAAATATTACAGAACGTCAAAGAGCTAAACCCATCAGCTCCAATCTTTTATAACAACAAAAAATTCTCATTCAATAAGGTTTTTAAAGAGGATCTTTTCTCCTTAGACAATAAGTCAGAAATAGTACAAAAATGGGTCGAGTCTGAGGGATCTAAATATCATAAAGGTCATATACACAATACAAGTAAACATAATGAACAAATTTATACATTCCATTTGAAATTTGATGAAGAGATAAATTGGACAACTTTTGGTATATGGTTGACAATGTTACTTCATTATCATGGAGAAAATATTCTTCGGGTTAAAGGGATACTTAATGTCATTGGTTCTGACTATCCTGTTGCCATTCATGGGGTGCAACATTTCATTCATCAGCCGATGCATTTAAAATCATGGCCAAACTCAAATCATGAAAGTAGATTAGTATTTATTTTAAAAAAGATTAATTCCTCCGATATTGTTAATTCTCTGGATGCCTTTAATAGACTTGGTAAAGTTTGTATGGAATAAAATTATGAGTAAAGAATTATCAAATTATACCATTATTGAACTATCCAAACTTCTGAAAGACAAGAAGTTTGATCCATTAGAATTGTTAATGTATTTTAATGATAAGATTAAAAAACATAAAGATCAGAGTATTTTTATATCAAAAAATGATGAGATTTCATGTTCTGATGCAATAGAAAGTACAAAACGTTATAGAGACGATAAGCACTTTGGTCCTTTAGATGGAATTCCTTTAGCATGGAAAGATCTTTTTGACATTAAAGGTTATAGGACTACATGTGGTTCACTAATTCGAAGAAATGAAAATATAATAGAAAAAGATGCAAATGTTGTTTCTAACTGTAAAGAAATAGGCATGGTTGTTATTGGCAAAGTTAACATGACAGAATTCGCATTTTCTGGTGTTGGTATTAACCCAAATTATGGGACTCCAAATAATTCATTTAGTCAGGAAAAAAAATTTATTCCAGGTGGCTCCTCCTCTGGATCAGCTGTCTCTGTTGCTTCTGGTCTTTGTCCTGCATCAATAGGAACCGATACAGGTGGGTCTGTTAGAATTCCAGCATCAATGAATGGTTTAATTGGGTATAAATCTTCTGAAATGCGAATTGATAAGAGTTCTGTGCATCCATTATCTCATACTCTTGATTCGATTGGTCCAATTGGTAAATGTATAGATGATTGTATTCTAATAGAAAGAGCTCTTAGAAATGAACATATTGTTTTACCTAGAGCGGCTGATTTAAGTGGCATTTCGTTCGTTGTTCCTAAAAATTATGTTTTTGATAATTCTTCAGATGAAGTAATTGAAAATTTTGAGAATTGTCTATCTATTTTATCGCAAAATGGATTAAAAATAAAAAGAGAATATATTAAAGAATTTGATGAAATGGTGGAGTCATCAAAAAAATATGGAACAATAGTTACAGCAGAAGCATTTTATAATTTAAATTTTTATTTAAATCATCAAAATAAAGATTTAATTGATAATAGAGTAATTGACAGAATTGAATTGGGTCGAGAGCAAAGTGCTATGGATTATATCAATATTGTAGAGACTAGAAGAAATTTAAACTTAAAAATAAAAAAAATATTTGATGATAAACATTTTTTACTAATGCCAACGGTAGCGATAAGAACGCCAGAAATTAAAGATTTACTCTCCAGCGTTGATGAGTTTCATAGGTTAAATAGTTTAATTTTAAGAAATACGATGATTGGAAACTATTTTAATTTACCTGGGGTAACTTTTCCTAGTGGATTTGATATGAATGGTATTCCTACGGGAATTTTACTAAGTTCATATTCAAATTCTGATGAAGAATTATTGTGCTATTCTAGAAACCTAGAGAAATTATTTACGAAAAATTTCAAACTTTAATTGGTAAAGCCGTTCTATGCAGTATTTCTTTAAGTGCAAAAGAAGATTTGATGGAAGATATGCCTGGAAGTTTGGTTAGTCTTTCCATAAGAAATTTTTCATAAGCTGGCAAATCAGATACTACTACTCGTAATAAATAATCTGAGTCTCCTGTCATAAGATAAGTTTCCATTATTTCAGGCCATTCTCGAACAGCTTTCTCAAATGATTCTAATGCTTTTTCAACTTGCTGTTCCAGAGTTACGCTTATCATTACCGTGACTCCAAGACCTAAAATGAGAGGGTTGATGATTGTTACATATTTATTTATTACACCATTACTTTCAAGTTCTCTAACTCTTCTTAGGCACGCAGACGGAGATATTCCTACATCTGCAGCGAGATCAATATTAGAAATTCTAGCCTTAACCTGAAGTTTTTTTAAAATTTTTAAATCTGTCGCATCTATATCAAATTTAGAAATATTATTTTCCTTTTCAATTAAATTGATCAATATTATTGCAAAAATATATATAAAAATGCTTTTTTTGCAACTAAATTGCATAAGTGATGTGATATTATTTGTTTCTTAGAAAATATCTTTAATAACGAAAAAAATAAAAATGAATAATTGCAAAATTGGTGGTATTTCTAAATCTGATTTTGAATGTCTCAAGGCACTAGAAGAAAAGGCACTATGGCTATCTTCTTGGATGATTCATCATGCTAATCATATAAGAAAAAATCGAGACGGCATAAAAGTTGGTGGTCACCAAGCTTCATCAGCATCGTTAGTCACTCTTATGACAGCTCTTTATTTCAGAGAACTTGGGCCTAATGATCGAGTAGCCGTTAAGCCTCACGCTAGTCCTGTATTTCACGCTATACAATATTTAATGGGAAGGCAAAGCCTTGAAAAGTTAGAATCATTTAGAGCATTTGGAGGGGCTCAATCGTATCCGTCAAGGACCAAGGACACCGATCAAGTTGATTTTTCAACTGGTTCAGTTGGTTTAGGGGTCGCCGTAACATTATTTGCTTCATTGATTCAAGATTACTTGGAGTCTAAATCAAAATTACCAGATAGCTATACTCCTGGTAGGATGGTTGCATTGATGGGTGATGCTGAACTAGACGAAGGAAATGTATGGGAAGCAATGCTTGAAGGCTGGAAACACGATGTGCGAAATTTATGGTGGATCATTGACTATAATAGACAAAGTTTAGACTCAACAGTATCGGATAAACTGTTTGGTAGATTTGATGATATTTTTAGAACAACTTCATGGAATGTTATTGTATTAAAGTACGGAAAAAAATTATCTAATGTTATTAAAAAACCAGGTGGAGAATCTTTTTTAAAATGGATTGATGAATGTCCCAATTCGCTATACAGCGCTTTAACATATAAAGGGGGTGAGGGGTTTCGAGCAAGGATACAAAAAGATATTGGAAATCATGCAGGTATCAAATCTCTTCTTCAGGACTACGATGATAATGAATTATATGATTTATCAACTGATCTTGCAGGCCATGATATGGAGTCGGTTTTAGATAGCTTTAAAGAAGCTGAACATGATAGACCTAATGTCTTTATTGCTTACACCGTTAAAGGACGAGGAATGCCTTTTGCTGGTCATAAAGATAATCATGCAGGTTTAATGACAGAAGACCAAATGAAGACATTTAAAGATAATTTCAATATTCCTGATGGTTTGGAATGGAGTAAATTTGCAGGTTTAGAGGTTAGTGAAAAAAAACTAAGAGTTTTCATTAATCAATCACCTTATAATAAGACTAAAGTTAGAGAATTAAATGCTCATAAAATAACTCCTCCTGATGAATTTCCTTTACCAAAAGGAGATCTAATTTCTACACAGGATGCTTTTGGAAAAATATTAAATGAAATTGGTAGAACAAAAACAGAATTTTCAGATAGTTTAATTACTGCTTCTCCTGATGTGTCAGTCTCAACGAATCTTGGGGCATGGATAAACCATAGAGGTTTATATGATAGAACAAGTATTCCAGATCCATTTAAAGAAGAGAATGTTTTATCACCTCTAAAATGGTCAATGGATTTTAATGGCCAACATATTGAGTTAGGTATTGCTGAAAATAATCTTTTTTTATTCTTGGCAGCAGCAGGCCTGTCTTCTTCTCTCTTTGGTTCTCGTTTGTTGCCTGTTGGAACTCTATATGATCCATTTATAATGAGAGGTCTTGATGCGCTTAACTATGCTTGTTATCAAGACTCAAGGTTTATGCTTGTAGCCACACCATCCGGCATAACTCTTGCCCCTGAAGGGGGGGCACATCAGTCAATTTCAACTCCTTTAATCGGAATGGGTCAGGATAATTTAGCTAGTTTTGAACCGGCTTTTGTAGATGAGTTAAGTGTGATAATGAAATGGGGTTTTTGGTTTATGCAAGATGAGGGAGGTTCTTCTGTTTATCTTAGATTATCAACAAAACCTATGAAACAACCTGATAGAAAAATAAATACGATTGAATCCGAAGTAATTGCTGGTGCATATTGGTATTGCAAGCCAAAATATAACACTCCAATAATAATTGTTTATACGGGGTCAATAGTAACCGAAGTAGATAAATCATTAGAGTTTATTAGAGAAGATATTCCTGAAATCGGTGTTTTATCTATTACATCCTCTGATATCCTTTACAAGGATTGGGCAAAAAATAGAACTAACTCTCATATCTCAAAACTGTTATCTGAAATATCTAAAGATACCATAATTATTACTGTTATTGATGGTTACTCAGCGAGTTTAGCTTGGATAGGTTCGGTAAAAGGAAATAGAGTTTTTTCTCTAGGTGTGGACAAATTTGGACAGTCGGGAGATACTCTAGATCTGTACAAAGAGCATAAAATAGATTCTGATTCCATAATCGATGCTACAGCGAATGCTTTGCTATTATAAAAATTAATTTTCAGAACTATGTTCTATCAATTCTACTAGCTCCCCAGTAGCGCCAAAAAAAGTTACTTGCTTACAGCTTTTGTATTTACCCTCTTCGATTTCTATTGGTTCAGTTAACCAATATAAAGATAGTTCATCGATTTTTGGTAAAGTTATAGTTATGTGACAAATACCAGGGTGAAGATTGCCTGAAATGAAATTTCGCCTGGTAGCATCTTCTGGATATTCGTTAATTTCAAGGACATTTTTTTCACCCAGTAAACTTTGGGTTAATGCATAAGTTGTATCACGGTTGTATTGAAAGGCGTCGCTTAAAGGCCATATTTCTGCTTGGATGTCTGGTACCTTTTCAATAGATAATTTATTGTAATAGAAATTTTTAGTCGTCTCAATATCTCTTGTTGCCAAGGTTACCATAAATGGTCTGTCTACTGAGCACTGGGCAAAAGGAATGTTATGTTCATTAACATCATTTATTTCAGCTAAAGAAATTACTTCTGAACCTATTCCTCTTATATCTAGTAGTCTAATTTTTCTTTGATTAAAATTTATAGATCTTATTGGACAGATTATTTCGAACGGAGAGTTTTTTATTTGACTTATAATTTCATCTAAATTTTGCACAAGCAAACTTACTGATGCCCAGCCAAATGTTCTTAATGGTTCAAAATTAGTAGGTATCAAATTTTCAACAATTCTAATGCCAATACTTTGATCGCCTTTTTTACTGGTTAAAATTGCATATCTCGAGTCTTCATTATTTGGTGCGTTCCACGTATGAACCAAATTTTTTGAGAGATAACCTGTATCTTGAACCTCATAATCAATAAATTTTATCCAGCTATTTACTGTTTCTTCCCATTTAGCTGAAGAGATAGTTATTAGTTTTAATTCAGGGAATTCTGTCTTTAACATTGAATTTATTTACGCTCAATTAGTTCAATAATTTCTGAAGCGCTTCCTCTTATAACGCCAACTCTGGAATTTTCGTATGGACTCTCTTCAATTAATGATATCTCAGACATAAAAGGAACTTTTACTTTATCTAACGAGTCAATTTCAAAACTTACAATTGAAATACCAGGTGGTAAATTCTCTCGAAGAAACTCCCTTTCAACTGCAGCGTTGGGGTAATCATCTATTTCAATTGATGACTTGTTAGGTAAACGTATTGTACAAATTGAACATTTTGTATTTGGGTCTATTCCAAGTGCATCAGATATTAATGCCATTTTAATACCTCTTGCCTCAATACCCTTATTTATATTTGGAAAATTATTAATATACCAAGCACGAGTTTCATCCATATTACTTGTGCCTAATGGAACAATAAATATTTTGTCTACAAAATTTTCTGCTACGGGGAGATGCGGTACAGAATCGTCATTTGGTATTTCAGTAAGGTAAATTACTTCTTTTGCATATCCAATTACCTGCATTGCTCTTATACTTTTACTCATTCCTAGTTGATGAGGTTCGCCAATAATTTTAAAATTTGAATTAGTTAATTTATTTGGAATTTGATCAACATTTTGAACATTAATTTCTAAGCTATGCCAACCATAAGATGTCATGGCTTTATAGTTAGCTACTTCAGGTGCACATATAAATCTTATCCAGGGATAAGATTTATTTTTTGGAGCTATTATTTTTGATTCAGCCCTAAAGTGTGCTTTGGCATTCCATAAATTTGATAGTTGATTTGAAATTACATTATCTGAAATCAGATGATACTCAAAAATCTCAATATATGGCTTAATAGTCTCTTCAATATTAGGCGTCATTACAGTAGCCCCTAAAATTTCACCTAAATTGGGTTTTACTCTATCCATTCAATCCTCAAGCTTAAGATTTCTCATAGTATACTAATAATTAATGATGAAAAATACGTAAAGTAATATTAATATATTAAATTATATAAACTGGATATATAATGGAAATATTATAATAGTTTTAAAACTACCCTAAAAAAATTTTAATAGGAGGATAAATATATGCCAGGAAGATTAAGAGGGAAAAAAGCTTTAATAACTGGCGCATCATCTGGTATAGGAGCTGGTGTTGCGGTCGCTTTCGCTAAAGAAGGAGCTGATGTTGTAATAAACTATCCAAATAAATCTCAGGAAAAGAATGCAAAAAAAGTTGCAGCAGAAGTACGGAAACAAAAAAGAAAGGCTTTCCTGGTTCAAGCAGATGTTTCAAAAGAAATTCCTGTTAAAAAAATGGTTAATACTGCACTTAAAAAATTGGGACATATTGATATCTTAGTTAACAACGCTGGAATAGCTACTGGTGCTCCTGTTGAAGAAATGCCAGTTTCGATGTGGGATCAGATGATAAACATAAACCTCAGAAGTGTTTTTCTTTGTACTCATTTTGTGCTACCTCATATGTATAAGAGAAATAAGGGGAAAATAGTTAGCACGGCTTCTCAGCTAGCATATTTGGGATCACAGAATTTTACCCATTATTGTGCTACAAAGGCTGCGATAATAGCATTTACAAAATCTTTATCTAGAGAAATAGGGACAAGAAACATTAATGCAAATTGTGTTGCTCCTGGAGCAACATATACGCCTTTACTTGAAGATGTTGAAGATGACCACCTTGCTGCAATTAAGTCTATGATTCCAAAAGGAGAGCTAGCTAGAGTTGAACAAATAATTCCAGCTTTTATTTATCTTGCTTCAGAGGAAGCTAGTCACATGGTTGGTCAAACTATCAGTCCCAATGGCGGCGACTCAATGGTATAAAAATTAGGAGAATTTAAAATGGCAATTTCGAAAAAAAACCCTCCACTTGCTTTAGTAACTGGAGCGGGAATAGGAATAGGAGAAGCTACTTCTGTAACCCTTGGAAAACTGGGTTATAGAGTTATTGTTACCGATATATTAGAAAAAGAAGGAAAGGCAGTAGCCAGAAAAATAAATAGATCTGGTAAAGCTGATTTTTATAATATGGATGTAGCAAGTACTGATAATGTTAATTCAGTAATTGCTGATGTAGAAAAAAAATATCGAAAACCTTTTGAAGTAATAATTAATAATGCAGGTATTGCAAAGACAATGCCGATGAGAGGTCTCAAAGATAAGGATTGGGACTGGATTCATGAAGTGGATCTCAAGGGGATGATGCGTGTTTGTAGGGCCGCAGCGCCTAAAATGAGAAAATCTAAAAGGGGTTCAATTGTTTGTCTTTCATCAATTGCTGGGTACGCAGTAGGTTGGGATAAACATGTCCCATATTCTGCTGCTAAAGGTGGTATAGCGGGTTTTGTAAAAGGTTTAGCTGTAGAACTAGCTGCTGATAAAATAAGAGTCAATGGTATTGCCCCAGGATTAATTTGGACTGCACAGGCTTTAGATCCGATTCATTCAATGGGACCTAAACTTTTAAGGGCAGCTGCCTCAGGTGTTCCTTTAAAAAGGATTGGAACTGCTCAAGATATAGCTGATACAGTTAGTTTTCTAATTTCTGATCGAGCAAGCTATCTTACTGGACAAGTCATAACCGTCGATGGTGGTTTAACTGTTGCTCTTTAAGTGAAGTTAGGTTTAATTAATCAAGAATTATTCCAGATGAAATATTTTCAATGGTACCAGTCATAGTGCGTGCCCATGGAGAGCAAAGGAAAACAATTAAACCTGCACACTCATCTGCAGTTGAGTATCTTCCAAGTAAGGTCGCGGCCTTTGCAATTTTGTGTTGCTCGGTAGTTAATCTATCAAGCATTGGAGTATTGACTGGACCAGGAGAAACACAATTCACCCTTATATTGTCTTTTGACCATTCTTTTGCCAGGTATCTGGTCATATTATTAATTCCTGCCTTAGAAATAGCATATACTGGTCCAGATACAGATGACCCTCCATGTGAACCATTAACTGAAGAAAGTAGCACTAATGATCCAGATGTTTTTTTTAAAGCAGGATATGACTCTCGACAAAGTAAAAAAGCCGAAGTTAAATTAATGTCTAAAATTTCATACCATTCTTTTAAAGAAGTATCTGAAAATGTTCCTTTACCAACTGCTCCAGCGCAATGTATTACATAGTCTATTCGACTAAACTTATTTACAGCTTGAAAAATTGCAGATTTAGCCTCACTTTCAATTGAAAAATCTGCTTCAATAGAGAAAACATTTTTATCATTTTTGAATAAAGCGTTTAGCCTATCAAGGGATCGACCAGTTGCTACTACTTTTGCTTTACATTTCAAAAATAGTTTACTTGT
>PTLN01000032.1 GCA_002938125.1 Alphaproteobacteria bacterium MarineAlpha2_Bin1 | reverse complement strand
TGGTGCCCAGGGGCGGAATTGAACCACCGACACGCGGATTTTCAGTCCGCTGCTCTACCAACTGAGCTACCTGGGCAAATTTTACCACTAAGAGGCTGGGTTATAAAGGGTCATATGCTTTAAGTCTAGAAAAATTAAAAGAAAATATAATTTAAATTATAATTGAACTCAAAATAAGGCTGTAAAAAGCCAAATAGTAAAGCCTAACATCCAACACCAACAATTAGTGATACTGTCTCATAAACCGGAAGACCTATTACATTTGAATGAGAACCTTTAATTCCAATTATAAAAGCAGATGCTAGCCCTTGAATCGCATAACTTCCAGCTTTACCAATCCATTCTGTAGAGTCAATGTAAGACTCTATCTCAGAATTAGATAGTCTTTTAAATCTTACTTTTGTCATAACTATCTTGTAATAAAATTTATTTTTTTTAAGCAGCACTACACAAGAATATACTTTATGCCATCTCCCTGATAATAAAAGAAGTGAGTCTCGAGCTTTTATTTTATCTTCTGTTTTATCAAGTATATTTGCCCCACAAACAACTATAGTATCAGCAGAAAGTATAATGTTATCTGGGAATATATTTATAAATTTTCTTGCTTTATTTTTAGCAACTCTTAAAACATAGTCCTGGGGCTTTTCATTTTTAAGAACAGATTCATCTATTGCTGGGGATACTATCTTATGAGGTTTAATACCTATAGAATTTAAAAGAGAAACCCTCTGACATGATTGTGAAGCTAGAATTATTTTATTATTTATCTGATTATAAAAAGAATTTAACAAATTATTACTTATATCGAAAAGTTATTCTACCCTTAGTTAAATCATATGGGGTCATTTCTACTAATACTTTATCTCCTGCTAAAACTCTAATTCTATTTTTTCTCATTTTCCCTGAAGTATGAGCAAGAACCTCATGATCATTTTCTAATTTTACTCTAAACATAGCATTTGGAAGAATTTCTTCCACTAAACCTGACATCTCTAACAATTCTTCTTTAGCCAATTAATACTCCTTCTAGGTTGTTAAAACCTCACTATACACTTTGATTATAAAACTCACAAATCAAATAGTCATATTTAATTTATTAACTAATAAATTTTTTTATAATTAATTTGTTTATTTGTTCACGAACTTCCCTGTAAGAGCTTAAAATTTGTTCCCTACTACCATGAAAATTACTTACATCATAACAAGGCCAGTATTCGATTTCCCAAGAATTGTATCTAGTTAACTCTTTTGATACATGCTGAGCTTCTGGGGAAAGAGTAATGACTATATCAAAATCTTTGTTTACAATATCACTAATTAACTGATGTTGATGTTCTGAAATATCAACATTTATTTCAGACATAACCTCAATTGCAAAGTTATCATGCTCTCCCTTTTTTACTCCTGCCGACTCAACATGTAATACACTATGTAGTTGTTTTTTTAATAAACCTTCTGCCATTACTGACCTAACAGAATTAAGATTACACACAAATAGAACTGATTTAATAATTTTATTCATCTTTATCTCAAGTGAAGCACACTAACCAGCGTAAAAAGCCTTCTGGAAGTTCTGTCATCTAATTTTACTTTTCCATAAAGTCTTTCTTCTAATAGCCTTGATCCTTCATTATGTAATCCCCTTCTAGCCATATCTATTGTCTCTATTTGGGAGGGAGAAGATGTTCTAATTGCCTGAAAATAGCTATCACATATTGATAAATAGTCTCTAATTAAACCTCTAAATGGATTAAGAGATAGACCTATTATTGTTATATGTACTTTGTCAATCTGTCTTACATTAAATAGTACTCTATTTTCTTTTATAGACAAAATTAAATCAAATGGTCCAGTTATATCTGGTTTAACTAGTTTAAAATAGTTTTTCTCCAATAAATCATAAATTGCAATTTTTTTTTCTTGTTCAATATCCAAACTTCTTTTGGCAACAGTTTTCTCATCAATTTCTAGAGCAATTATATCCTGCAAAATTAAATTACCTTACTTTTTTTATTTCTTTAACCTTATTGAAATAGATAATGCATGTGCTGATAACCCCTCACTTTCTGCAATAGTTAAAGCATCCTCGCTAAGCGCATCAAGAGATTTATTAGTACTTTGAATAATTGAACTTCTTTTAAGAAAATCTAAAACTGATAAACCTGATGTAAAACGAGATGTTCCAGAAGTTGGTAAAACATGATTAGGGCCAGCTATATAATCTCCTAAAGCTTCGGGGGTATTCCTACCAAGAAAAATAGAGCCAGCATTACTAAATTTTGAAAGTAGTTCTTTGGGATTATCAATAGATAATTGTAAATGTTCAGGTGCAATTTTATCAATAATTGGACCTACATTATTAATTTTTTCTACTATAATTATAATACCATTATTATTCCAACTTTGAATAGCTATCTCTGATCTATTAATATTCTTTAAATAATATTCAATTTTTTCTTCAACTTTATTTGCAAATTCATTTGAATCACAAATTAAAATAGATCTTGCCTCTGTATCATGTTCAGATTGAGATAAAAGGTCAACCGCCGTCCACTCAGGATTACTGAATGAGTCTGAGACAACCAGGATTTCTGAAGGACCTGCAAAAGCGTCAATTCCTACTTTACCAAAAACAAGCTTTTTTGCTGCAGCAACATAAATATTTCCTGGACCAACAATTTTGTCTACCGGTTGAATCGTTTGAGTTCCGTATGCAAGTGCAGCAACTGCTTGAGCACCACCTATTTTATAAATTTCTTCAATTCCAGCAATTTCTGCAGAGACTAATATGACAGGATCAATTTTTCCATTAGGAGCTGGTACTACCATTACTAATCTACTAACATTTGCAACTTTTGCAGGAATAGAATTCATCAAAACACTACTAGGATAAACTGCAGTTCCTCCTGGCACATAGATACCAACAGAAGAAATAGGTGTCCATCTATGACCTAATCCGACACCAAGATTATCATAATAAAAATTATCTGAAGGTAACTGAGATTTATGATATGATACTATTCTATCCCTTGCGTTCTTTAAAGCATTCGATATTTTTGGAGATACATTTTTTTTTGCTTTCTCAATCTCATCTTTTGTCACCATCAATTCTTTTGCTGAGAGAAAACAATTATCAAACTGTTTATTATATTTTATAACTGAATTATTGCCGTATTTTTTTACATCTTCAATAATTGGAAAAACTTCTTTTTCAGCAGAAACTTCTTTTCCAGAAGATACATTTAATATCTCATCTAGTTGTAAAAAAAAATCTTTATTTTGGAAGTTAAGCCGCTTTACCATGAACTGTCTCAGCAAATCTATTTATTAGTTTATTTATTTTTTCAGGTTTGGTTTTCAATGATGCTCTATTAACAATTAAATGAGTAGATATATCAGTAATTTTTTCTTTTTCAACTAAACCATTTGCTTTTAAAGTCTCCCCTGTTTCCACAATATCAACTATGGTCTCACATAAGCCCAGACTTGGTGCAAGTTCTATAGCACCATTCAATTTGATACAGTCAGCCTGAACACCTATTTTTTCAAAATAGCTTTTAGTAATATTAGGGTATTTTGTAGCGACTTTTTCATAACTTAAAGACAAATTATCGTTCCTTGTGCTTAAATCAGCAGATCTTGCGATTACTAATTTACATATGCCAATCTTTAAATCTAATGGTACATATAGTTCAGGGTAATCTTGCTCTAAAATATCATCTTGCCCAGCTATACCTATATCAGCAGCACCAAAGGCCACAAAGGTGGGAACATCAGCACTTCTAATTCTAATTAAATCTAAATCCTTATCATTTGTTGAAAATCTTAATTTACGAGAATCAGGATTTTTAAAATCTTTTTCTGGCATTACTTCTGACTTTAACATTAAGTCAACCGCCTTATCTAAAATGCGTCCTTTCGGTAATGCTAGAATTATTTTTTCGAAATCTTCCAAATTTTTCTCCTAAGAGTCCTATAATTTTTTAAGTTTTTATAGCCTTTCTAAATTGTGATTCGGAACAGTTTTAGTTTTCCATGACTCAGATAAATCTTTTAAGATACACTCCACGCACTCAACCTCTAAATCAATTATTGCTCCTCCAGAAAAATGCAAATATATGTGTATCAAATGTTCACCGTCAGTTTGATAATTTATAGCAAGTAACTCAAGTGGTAAATTTTCTTTTTCCTTACTAAAACTCTTTGTTTTTACACTTAAAACACCTTGAAATCTTATAATTGAATAGATTCTCTCTTGTTTATCCCTTTCTTCCCATTTAAATCTATTGGCAAGAACTATAAAGGACCTTTGTTTTTTTAAAAATTTCATATTGCTCTTAAGAATTATCGAGTCTTGCACCATACTTGAGATGATATCTAAATCAAAGAAATCTATAGCTAATATATTTTTTTGTTCCTTATTTTTACCCATTTAAATACCAGCTACTCTCTCAATATCCGCTCCACAGTTAGTTAGTTTTCGAACTAGGTCCTCATAACCTCTGTCTAAATGATAAATTCTACTTATAACCGTCTCTCCCTCAGCAGCTAAACCTGCCAGAACTAAAGATACTGATGCTCTAAGATCAGTAGCCATTACTTGGGCCCCTTTAAGTTTCTTAACCCCTTTAATAATCGCAGTTGGACCCTCTTGAGTTATATTTGCTCCCATTCTCACTAATTCTGGAATATGCATAAATCTATTTTCAAAGATGTTTTCAGTAATAATTGAAGAGCCACTAGCTAGGGATAATAATGCCATTACTTGAGCCTGCATATCAGTAGGAAAACCCGGATAAGGTTGAGTTGCTATATCAAAAGGCAGTATCTCATTATCTCGTGAGATAACAACAGATTCGCTATCTTCAACAATGGAAACACCCGTTTTTGAGAGAATATCAAACACAGAAAAAAGATGATTTGTCTGTGCTCCCTGTAACTTTATAATACCTCCAGTTATTGCAGCTGCAATTGCATAAGTTCCAGTTTCTATTCTGTCATTAGCCACTGTAAAATCAGTTCCGATAAGTTCATCTACTCCATGAATAGTTATTTTATCAGTGCCTAAACCCAAAATTTTCGCACCCATTGTATTCAAGAATCTTCCTAATTCAGAAATTTCAGGCTCCTTTGCACAATTAAACAGAACTGTCTTACCTTTAGCTAATGTTGCAGCCATCATAAGGTTCTCTGTAGCGCCTACCGAAACCTTAGGGAGATTGATTTCAGATCCTATCAAACCATTTTTTGCAACCGCCTTAACATATCCGTCTTCTAAGGAAATACTCGCACCCAAACTTTCAAGCCCGTTTAAGTGAATATCAATTGGTCTGGTTCCTATTGCACAACCCCCTGGTAAAGATACTTTCGCTTCACCATACCTAGCTACCAAAGCTCCTAAAACTAGAACTGAGGCTCTCATTTTTCTAACTAATTCATAAGGCGCTTTCTTAACTGTTATGTTTGTATTAATAATTTCTAGAATCTTGCCATTTAACCCTGATCTAAAATTTAGATCAGCACCAAAAAAAGTCAGAAGCTCCAAGATTGTTCTTACATCAGCTAAGTCAGGAACTCTTCTCACAACCACTTTTCTCTCAGTAAGTAAGCTTGCAATTATAATTGGTAAAGTAGCATTTTTTGACCCGCTAATTTCAATAATACCTTTTAATTTTTTTCCGCCTCTAACCTTAATCTGATCCATTAATTAATTAACCTTATCTTTAATTGATGATTTTTGATTTTTTTTGGCCAAGTTTTCTTGTGCCATTTTTCTTTTTTTAACCTGACTCTTTCTCCTCATAAGATTTTGCTTAAGTGCAAGGGCAAGGTTTTTAGAGTTTTTCTTTTGCAAATTTTTGTGCCAATTTAATTAAAATTAATATAAATTCTATTATATAAGACTGAAATATGAAAACTTTATATTAAATGGAGCATAGACTATTTTATATTTGTGATATAATAAACCATATTCTTGAGATAGATATTTGCCGCCGTAGCTCAGGGGTAGAGCACACCCTTGGTAAGGGTGGGGTCGGAAGTTCAATTCTTCTCGGCGGCACCATAAAAATATCAAGTGAATTTAACCAAATATTAATCCTTTTTGCTTACTTATACTTTTTGTTCAAAATGAACAAATATCCTCCCAATAACTGACGGAGTTAATACTCCGTCTTTTTTTTAATTTAAATCTTTTATCACTCTAAAACCAATATTATAACTAAATAAATCTGCCGGGAATTTACTTCGAGCTTCAGGGGTAATTAATTTAGGTATATAATACCACGAACCACTCTTTATAACTCGGTCATCACATGAATTTCTGTTTTTTATATTATTACTTTTAGATCTTTTATGATTTTTATTAAACCAACAATCACTAGTCCACTCCCATACATTTCCATTCATATCATAAAGTCCAAAATAATTTGGTTTAAAAGAACCAACTGGTGAACTTTGTTTACCGTCCCATTGAGTACCACAAACTCTACAATTTGCATAATTTTTTCTAACAGTATTACCCCACCAGAACTTCGACTTTGTATTTGATCTTGCAGCGTATTGCCATTCTTGCTCTGATGGGAGTCTATAGTTACCATCTGTAATTTGATTTAAAAAACGTATATAGTCTAAAGCATCAAACCAACTTATATTAATAATTGGAAGATCTTTTTTCCCCCAACCTTGGTCAGAAGGAATTTTTTTACAAATTTTTTGTTTTACACATGTAAGCCACTCAGACCAGGTAACTTCAAATATACTCATAGCAAACGGTTTATTTATTATTATTTGACTAAATTTGGAGTTAGTATCAATCTCTTTGTAATCTATTTTTCCTGAGGGGATAATTACCATCTCCGGGCATACTTCACATTCCTTAAAACTACTTATTGCTTCTGTTCCGCTAATAGCCATCTCCTCAGCAAATACACTATAAGATATTAAAAAAATGGCTAAAAAGGCTATATTAATAACAATTATCAGTATTTTTGTATTAATATTCACGATAATTATACCTAATCATAGTAGATTACATAAACAAATTCTTGTTAACTTAGACTATAGTATTTAAGTTTTTATTTATAGGTTAGTTTTTATTTATTTTTTTTAATATAAATCTAATTATCAATATCCGTCGTAATTTTTTATATAGAGGTACCTTGTAAGTTGGTTGAAAAAATAGAAAATCAAGATAGATCAGAGAATAATAGTAAAAGGTCTAAACGACCCTTTTGGAAAAAATTTATTGACTGGTGGAAAAAAGGTAGACTTATTGCTTTAATCATATTGCTAGCCTTATGTGTTATCAAAGCATCCGAATTAACTCCTGGAGGCCCAATTAACTCTATAAGAAAAAATACATTTCAGCCTTTACAAGCTTTTCTTTTTGACTTTTATCAAACACAAAAACCAAGAGAGGCTCCAGATAATCAAGAAAGACCAGTGGTAATTGTAGATATAGACGACGAAAGTTTGGCATCTCTTGGACAATGGCCTTGGCCTAGAGATGTATTAACACAAATGCTTAAAAATTTAATGGAAAGTGGCGCTATCTCAGTTGGGTTTGACGTTATTTTTGCCGAAGAGGATCGGCTATCCCCAAATCTCGTGGCAAGTAGAGCAAGTGCAAGAAACTTGAACCCAAATACAATTAAAGAACTTGAAGCTCTTCCAAGTAACGACGCTATTTTTGCTAATACCCTTAAACAAAGCCGAGTTGTTCTTGGTCAAGCTGCTAGGGGATCAGCTATTCCCGGACAAAGGAAGGGTTTACCTAGAGCGCCTCCATTAGCAAGAAAGGGTGAAAAGCCTTATCCCTATCTTAGTTCTAATTTTCAAGCAGTTCTTAGAAATTTTAAAATCCTAGAGAGAGCTTCCCCAGGATTGGGAATGCTAAATGTGGAACCTGACCCCGATGGTATAGTAAGGAAAGTTCCCATAATTATCAAAATTGAATACCTGAAAAAAAACGGAAAAATAAGAAGAAAGATATACCCAACACTAACCTTAGAAATGCTTCGCCAAGCTACCGGTAAACCAAAGAGACCACTAGTTGTATTTTCAAATGAAGTAGGTATTACGAAAGTAGCACTTACTAAAGATTATTTTATACCAACTGAACCTAATGGTGAAATATGGGTTTACTATGCAAAACCAGGTGAGCAAACAAATGATTTATATGTTTCTGCTAAAGATGTAATTTCAGGTTTGATTCCGCCAGAACGTTTTAAGAATAAATTTGTTTTAGTTGGAACATCTGCTGTAGGTTTAAGAGATATAAGAGCTACACCTATTTCTAATAATCTCCCTGGAGTGGAGGTTCATGCAAATATGTTGGAAACTATTTTATTTAAAACTCCATTAACTAGGGGCGAAACAGCACCAGCTATAGAAATTTTAATTGTTTTAATTACTGGAATATTATTAATAATACTACTGCCTACTATAGGTGCTAGCTGGTCACTTTTACTTGTTAGTATTATTTCAATTGTCCTAGTCTCATTTTCTTGGTTCTCATTTGCAGGCCTTGATAGCTCATTTATTTATTTACCTGGTAGAGAATTAATTGATTTTAGTTTCTTTGCTATAGCAATTCTTATTCTATATTCTTATCTTACCTATACAAGTTTTTCAGCAACCTCTGCAGAAAAGAAACAAGTACGTGGAGCTTTTGCTCAATACCTGTCCCCAGCTCTCGTCGAGCAGTTAGCTGATGAGCCTGATAGGTTGATATTAGGAGGTGAAATGAAATCAATGACTTTTTTATTTTGTGACGTCAGAGGTTTTACTGCAATTTCTGAAACATTTAAAACTAACCCTCAAGGGTTAACATCTTTAATAAATAAATTTTTAACACCTATGACAGATATTATCATGGAGAGGAAAGGAACAATTGATAAATATATGGGTGATTGTATAATGGCATTTTGGAATGCGCCTCTTGATGATGAAAATCACCCACAAAATGCAGGCAGCTCAGCTCTCGCAATGTTTGAACATCTTCCAAAACTAAACGAGAGATTAAAAAAGGAAGCAGAAGAGGAAAATAGAGATTTCCATCCCGTTAAAATAGGAATAGGTATCAATACAGGTGAATGCGTTGTAGGAAATATGGGATCAGATAAACGCTTTGATTATTCTGTTTTGGGTGATCCCGTGAATTTAGCAGCAAGACTAGAGGGCCAATCAAAGAACTACGGAGTTGATATAGTAATTGGCGAAGAAACCCAAAAAACTATGGATGATTGGGCCACAATAGAATTAGACCTTATAGCTGTGAAAGGTAAAGCAGAGGCAGTAAGAATATTTGCACTAATAGGCAACCAAGATTATAAGCAGAATCCTGAATTTCAGAAATTGTATGATGCAAATTCTAATATGCTAATTGCATATAGAAATAAAGAATGGGACAAAGCAGAAAAGTTTATTGATGAAACAAAGAATCTTGCTGAAAATGTTAATATTGAAATTGAAACATTAAACTCACTTTATAAAGATAGAATTAACGAGTATAGAAAAAATCCACCTCCAGAAAATTGGGATGGTGTTTTTGTAGCAACCTCTAAATAGACTTTAATCATTTATAATTAATGACTACAGAAAACAATAATTTTTTAAAGCTTGAAGAAATTATATTTGAAAATATAAGAGCTACTATATTCCATAATGATACTTTCAAAAACTTTCAAACTGGAATAATCTTTAAAGCAGAGAGTAGTAACTTTAATACTATTTCATCTCAGGCTCTAAGTTTTTATTTTGTAAAACTTATGAACATAAATATTAATAGGTTAAGTGATAAGATTTGTTATTTAGTAAGTCAAAGTATAAAATTTACGAATGATATTGACTATAATAAATTTTTTATTTCAAAATCGGAGATCACTAAAAAAACAAAAAACCTAGTTTTCCTAAAAACTCACTTTCTTTATAATGATAGTCACGTAATTGCATTCTCAAATTCTATCTGGAAAATCAACTAAAATTTTAACCCATCATTCCCTGTATTTTCATAGCTAATCCCATATTTCCATCTATTTTCAGCTTCCCCATCATGAATGCCGTTGTTGGATCAAGTTCGCCACTTTGTATTTGAGTAAAATCCTCAGATGACAGGCTTATTGTACAGTCAGCGTCATCATTATCATTATTTACTATGTTTGGGACTATTGAAGCATCTACAAAAATTACACCTACATCACCTAAATCAAATTTAATTTTTCCTCCTATTCCGCAATCATCACCAACCTTTTCACGTATTTTATTAGTTTCTTCTTCTAAATTCATAGAGTATCTCCTATTATTTAGGTTTGATTAAATTATATTTGAGAATAACATGGATTATATTTCTAATAATTGCAAATGGATAAAACATCAACTAAATGGTTTTTGCTTAACCATAACACTCAATAGGCCTGATTCCAGAAATGCGATGAATGTTGAGATGGCTATCGAGATATACGAAACTTTCTTAAATTTAGCTAAGAGCGATGGGATTGATATTGTTGTTATTAGAGCAGAGGGAAAACACTTCTGTGCCGGAGGTGATTTAAAAGATATGATTGACAATATAGAGCAACCAGTTAAAGGTGAAGAAGATCAATTATATAGAGTAAATAGACGTTTTGGTGACTTGTTAACCATAATTAATGAATGCCCTAAAACAGTTATTTCTGTTGTGCACGGCGCAGCAAGAGGTGGAGGATTTGGAATAGCTTGTGTTTCAGATGTTGTTATTGGAACAGAGGACTCATCTTACGCAATGCCCGAGACAGGTTTTGGTTTACCAGGCGCACAGATAATCCCTTTTGTAGTAAAGAGACTTGGATCTTTTCAAACAAGAAGACTTGTAACTACAGGAGATGTAATCTCTGGAGTAGAGGCACATGAATTGGGTTTAATTAATTATTTATGTAAAAACATAGATGAAGCTATAATTAAACTGAATGAAACTTTGAGCCAAATTAAGAATAGATCCCCAAACGGTATCAGAGAGAGTAAAAGATTAATTAACGAGGTAAATATAAAAACAGCATCTGACTTACTGGATGACGGAGCTAGAACTGTTGCTTATATGTCGAGAAATAGCGACGGAGCAGAAGGCTTAAAAGCTTTTTTTGAAAAAAGAAAACCTTCTTGGAGCAAAAGAGAAGGTTAGAACTTAAAAATTTGAATTTTTAATAGACATTAAAGTCTTTGAACCAGCTGTAATTTTTGACAAAAGCGAGGAAGTTTCAGGTAAAACCTTGTTCATATAAAATTTTGAAAGATTTATCTTATCTTGATGGAATTGTATATCTGAATCCTCATCATTAAGCATGAAATGACTTGTTTTTGCCATCATAGCCCACATATAACCAAGAGCTACAAACCCAAATAACTTTAGATAGTCAGATGAAGCTCCAGCTGCTTCATTTGGATTTGACATACCGTTCTCGGCCACCCAAGCTGATGCTTGTTGCAAGCGCGCAAAAGATTTTGCTAATGGCATTATAATTTCTGATAGATCTTCAACAGAAATATTTTCCTTAATAAATTTATCAACGGGATGAAAAAATTGCCTTAATAATCTTCCCATATCTTGAGGTAATTTTCTTCCGACTAAATCTAAAGCTTGTATTCCACTCGTTCCTTCATATAACTGCGTAATTCTTGTATCTCTTACAAATTGCTCCATACCATGATCGCGAATATATCCGTGACCACCATAACACTGTAATGCTAAATTTACGTTTTCAAAACTTGAGTCAGTTAAGAAGGCTTTGGCAATAGGAGTCATTAAGGCTACAAAGTCAGATGCATTTTTTTGTATTTCGGTATCTGGGTGGTGCTCTGCAATATCAATATTTAGAGCAATCCAGATTGATAAAGATCTGGCTGCCTCATTAAACGATCTAATGGATAAAAGCATACGTCTCACGTCGGGATGAACAATTATAGGATCTGCAGGTAGTTCGGGATTCAATGGAGATACAAGACTCCTGCCTTGTAATCTATCTTTTGTGTATTCTGCAGCACTTTGATATGCAACTTCGGACATACCCAGACCTTGAATGCCAACCCCTAACCTTGCCTCATTCATCATAATAAACATTGCTCTCATACCTTTATTCTTCTCACCTAAAAGGTATCCCGTTGCAGATTCATATTTCATCTCACATGTGGAAGAAGCTTTAATGCCCATTTTATTTTCAATTGATACACAATTTACATAATTCCTTTCGGACAATTCACCTTTATCATTTGGCAAAAATTTTGGCACTATGAATAGACTTATACCCTTTATTCCAGGCGGAGCATCTGGCAGCCTAGCTAAAACAAGATGAATTATGTTTTCACTTAAATCATGTTCGCCAGCAGAAATAAATATTTTAGAACCTGTAATTGAATAAGATCCATCAGTTATAGGTTCTGCCTTAGTTTTTATTAAGCCTAAATCTGTACCACATTGAGGTTCAGTAAGATTCATAGTACCAGTCCATTTACCCTCTGCAAACTTTGGTAGATAAAGTTTCTTTTGTTCACTGTTTCCAAATTCTTCAATTGCTTTATACGCTCCTTGTGTCAAACCTGGATACATACCGAAAGCCATATTTGTAGAAACAATCATCTCCGAAACAATAACCCCAATAATCGTTGGTAAACCTTGCCCTCCAAATTCTTCATCAAAAGTAAGACTGGACCAACCTCCTTCTATAAAATCATTATATGCTTCTTTGAAACCCTCTGGTGTCTGAACATCACCTTCAATAAATTTACAACCTTCTAAATCGCCTAACTGGTTCAGTGGAAGCAAAACGTTCTGTGTAAACTTCGATGCTTCTTCTAGAATCAAATTTGTGGTTTCAGGATTAATTTTTTTAAATTTATCAAGATTTGAGTAATTATTAATTTTAAATACTGAATTAATTAAATATTTTATATCTTTAATTGGAGCTTCATATTTTTGCATTTTTTCCTCAGAAAAAGTTAATTTCTCAGTGGTTTACCGTTTGTAAGCATATATTCCATTCTATCCAAAGATTTAGATTCTCTGAACAATTTAGAAATTCCAAGAAGTTCTAAATCCAAAATATGCTTTTCATTAACTGGGTTAATTATATCTGTTTCGCCACCAGAAACTATATTTGCTAATTCCTTAGCGACAACAACATCATGATCTGTAATTTTACCGGACTTTCTTAATTCATTTATTGCCAAATAAAATGCAGTTCTTGCAGTTTTTCCAGGTAAGAACACAACATCTTCTTTCGAAGGAGGAGTATAATCCTTAGCAAGTAATAGAGCCTGTTTTTTTGCATCAGCAAGTAAACGTTTTCTATTCATTGTTATTGCATTATTTTTGCCCAGAAAAAGAAGATCTTTTGCTTCATGTGCTGATGTTGATACCTTAGCCAAACCAATAGTTTGAAATACTTCCATCAAAGCTGGCATCGGACCACCTGCTCTTTTCTCATTTTGGAAGTGTCTAAAAATCATTTCCTTGACACCACCCCAACCTGGCACAATACCCACACCTACCTCTACTAGGCCCATATAAAGTTCTGAATGAGCATTTACAAAATCCGCATGGAGACATACCTCACAACCGCCTCCTAGAGACATTCCAGCCGGAGCAGCGACAACAGGAATAGGTGAATATTTTAAGGCAGAGTAAGCGCTTTGACCTTCCTTAAAGGTCTGTTCTAGTAATGGCCACATAGCTAAGTTAGCAGCAAATAGAGCCATACCTATGTTTGCACCAGCAGAAAAATTGCTCGAGTCATTCCCAATTATTAAAGCCTTAAATCCTTTTTTATCAAGTTTTGCTGCCTCTTTAACCATTAATAAGGTGTCATTATCAACAGCATTCATTTTGCTATGAAACTCAAGACAAGCAACACCATCACCTATATCCCAAATAGATGCAGATTTATTTGAGGCAACAGGTTTTTGACCAAATTTAATTTCTTCCAAAGCCCAAGACTCAGGATTGAAAGGAATTGGTTTATAATCGCCCTCAAAAGATAGAAATTCTTTTTTATCGTTTTCAAATCTATAAAAAGGCCTACCATTAGCTACCTTTATAATTTCAGGAATATCCATTTTAAATTCTTTTAGTCTTTTACTAAACCAATCCGTACCAAGTTGATCAATTAATTCAAAGGGGCCGTATTTCCATGCATAACCTGATTTCATTGCCTGGTCTACGGATAAAACGTCATCAGATATAACCGGAATAAGGTCAGCAGCGTATTTTAAGACATGTGATAAAACTTCCCAGGCATAAATACTCCCTTTATCATTGAACCCTATTAATTTTTTCAGGTCCTTTTTTGAAGATTTAATACTTTCAAAATTAGGCTTTATAATTTCTCGATACTCTCCAGATTTTAGATCTAAAGCTTGTTTTCTTTTTACACCTTTATCATTTACTAATCTATAAAATCCACCTTTTCCTTTTCTGCCAATGTAGCCTTCTTTTACCATTTTTTTTGTGAGAGGATTAAGCGGGTGGTTTGGTTTATAAAGTTGAAAGAAACTATCACTCTTAGGAAGTGACTGAAACATACTATCGATTACATGATCCTTTAAATCTATACCTGTTAAATCCATTAAACCAAATATTCCGGTTTTTGGAACACCCATGGGTCTACCAACTATTGCATCTGCCTGCTCAATTGTTAAGTCAAGATCATAAGCTTTTTGGGTAGAAACCATAGACCAAAAAATACCAATTCTGTTAGCAATAAAGCCAGGAGTATCTTTACAAAAAACTATTTCTTTACCTAAATAAATGTCAGAAAATTCGACTATTTTATTTATATAATTTTTTTTTGTTTCTTTTCCAGGAACAACTTCTAATAATGGCATATATCTAGGAGGATTGAAAAAGTGAGTAATCATAAATTTCTCTTTAAAACTATTTGAAAAACCGTTCATAAGTTTTGAAAGAGGGATAGTTGATGTATTAGAACTTACTATTGTTTCTTTAGGGCAAAATTTTTCTATTTTTTTATATATATCATGCTTAATTGATAAATCTTCAACGACCACTTCGCATACCCAATCACAGTCTGAGATTAAGTGCATGTGGTCTTCTATATTACCAGGAGTAATTAGTGCTGCATTTTTTTTATGCATTAAAGGCGAAGGTTTTGTTTTGTGAAGTGTTTGTATTGCTTTCTCAGAAATGGAATTTCTATTATCTGATTGATTTGAAACAATGTCTAAAAGCAAAACTTTTGTACCTGAGTTTGCTATTTGGGCAGCAATACCACTGCCCATTAAACCAGAACCTATTATTGCAACTTTATTGAATGCAGACATAATTTACTCTTAGGCAGCTTCTAGTATTGTTGCAATTCCTTGACCACCACCAATACATTGGGTAGCTAGTGCAAATTCCTTATTTTCTCGCTTAAGCAACGAAGCTGCTTTACCAACTATTCTTGCACCAGTAGCTCCTAAAGGATGACCAAGAGCGATAGCACCACCATCAATATTAATTTTGTTTGAATTCATTTTGGACTCTTTAATCACAGCTAAAGCTTGAGAGGCAAATGCTTCATTTAACTCAATAATATCCAAGTCATTAACATTCATGTTTACTCTATCAAGAGCCTTTTTAGTAGCAAAAACTGGACCCATACCCATTGTTTCAGGATTACAACCGTGCACTGCGATTGATTTTATAGATGCAAGAATAGGCAGATTA
>PTLN01000031.1 GCA_002938125.1 Alphaproteobacteria bacterium MarineAlpha2_Bin1 | reverse complement strand
ATTTTTTTTCCATTTATATCTAAAAATATATTTATTATCTAAACAATGATCAAAAATCCTTTCTAAAATTTTTTTATTTTCATTTTTACTTTTTCCTTCAATTTTTTCTGTGAATCCCGGGTTTACGTAAATTGATCTATTATTTGTTTCTTTATGTGTTCTTATGACTGGGTGAATTACTTTATTTAAACGTTTTTTCTGTTCATTTGTTAGTGCAGTACGATTCTTATTTGCTGATGTCAATCCTAAAAAACTTGCTTCATATGAATGAATTGCTTTTAGAGTAAGTAAAAATTCTTTTTCTTTATTTTCAAGATCACTGTATGCTTTCTCCATATTACAAAAAAGTGTGTCTCCTCCATAATCAGGAACCTCAAGTGCTAATAATATTGACGCCATAGGAGGTGTTTTCGTGTAAGACATATCAGTATGCCAGTATCTTCCAGCATCTTCAAAACCGACTGGAGATCCGTCTTGTTTTTTTTTATTTGATAGAATAAGCACTTCCGGAAAGTCATTATGATGAAACTCATTTTTTATATGTATGTCAAGATCTCCAAGTAATCTACTGAAATGAACTAACTTTTTAGCGTCTAAAGATTGATTTCTGAAAACTAAAAGATGATTCGAAAAAAAAATATTTTTAATCATATCTAGTACTGAGGAATCTATTAACTTTGTTAAATCTATGTTACAAATTTCAGCACCCATATTATGGGAAAGTTTATTTATTTTAATCAAAGGTAACAACTCACATAAATTATTAAAATTAATCATTATATACAATTTAAGCTAATTTTTAACAAATATATTATTGCATTAGCTTCATAATAGAAATATTCTTTATTATTGAATGAATTAAATTACTTATTTTATTAATATAGGTTTTTAAAATATGTCTGGTTATAATCCATGGAATTTTTTTATAAAGGCAGATGAAATATTAGATAAGTTTTTATACTATTGCTCTTCTTTTCTCCTTATCATTCTTTCGTTTGCAGTAATTTATACAGTATTTACGAGATATGTTTTCAATATGTCACCTGCTTGGGCAGAAGATGCTCCTAGGGTATTCTTTTTGTGGCTAACTTATTTAGGTATTGCGGTTGCTACTAGAAGAGGTGAAAATATTAGAGTAACTTTTTTTATTGAAAAATTATCTCATAAGAAAAGATTCTATTTAGATATATTTATGCATGTATGTATTTTAATTATGGTTTCAGTATTGTTTTGGTACTCATGGCCTCTTGTTTCGTTAAATTTTAAGACTGTAATGCTATCAACTGGTTGGCCCAATGCGGTAAGTTGGCTTCCTTTGCCAATTGGGTGTTTTTTGATATTAATATATCAGACAAAAATTATGGTAAAATCTATTTATGATTTCAGTATCTTATCTCAAAATGATAACTACAATAATAAAAAAAGTTAATATAAAAATTATGGAATTTTTATGCTCTTAGTTTGTATGCTTGCGATTTTATTTATTTTTTCATTGATTGGAATGGAAATAGCGTGGGCAATTGGTTTTGCAGCTTTTGGTTATTTAGTTTTATCTCAATTTGAACCTTTTGGAACACCATTAGTTCTTTTTTCTCAACTGATGATTGTTGGCTTAAACGGTTATATTCTGGTCGCTATTCCTTTATTCATTTTTGCTGGTGAATTAATGAATAAATCTGGAGTAACACATAGAATAGTAGCTTTAGCCTCAGCAATAGTTGGTCATATTCATGGAGGTCTCGCAAATGTAGGTGTTGTAGCTAATTTTATAATGTCTGGAATTTCCGGTTCTGCACTGGCTGATGCTGCAGCTACTGGAACAGTTTTAGTTCCAGAGATGAATAAAAGAGGTTTTCCTCCATCTTTTTCTAGCGCAGTAATCGCGTCAGCAGCTACTGTAGGTCCAATAGTTCCACCATCAATATCTTTTGTCCTTTTGGGCGCTATTGCTGAAGTTTCGGTTGGAAGGTTATTTATGGGTGGTGTGATACCTGGCGTAATTATGTTTCTAACAATGTTTGTTCTCACTTATTGGATTAGTAGAAAGAAAAAATACCCAGTAGAGCCAAAATCAACATTAAAGGATCAAGGCAATGCTCTCATAAATGGTTTCCTTGCATTATTAGCTCCATTATTTGTTGTAGGAAGTATAGTTGGTGGAATTGCAACTCCAACAGAAGCTGCAGCGGTAGCTGTTATTTATACTATGATACTTGGGGTTTTAGTTTATAGAAATACGTCATTAAAAGATATAATTGAAGCTGCTGGATCAGCAGCAATTGCGTCATCAATTATAATGCTTACAGTTGCAACATCACAAATTTTTGCATTTTTAGCTGTTGCAGAGAATTTGGGGGAAATATTAACATCCGCAATGTTGGCAATTTCTGATAACGTTTACGTAATGCTATTTATGGCAAATATTCTTATGCTATTTCTCGGCATGTTTATGGAAATATTGCCAATAATGTTAATTTTAGCGCCAATTTTATTTCCTTTATTCACTGGTATGGGCGTTAGTGACGTTCACCTTGGCGTTGTAATGGTTTTAAACTTAATGATTGGAATGATAACACCCCCTATTGGTCTAAATTTATTTGTACTTTCTGCTATTTCTAAAGTAGGTGTTATTGAGATGTTTAAATCTGCAGTACCTTACTTTGTTGCCTTAATTTTGGTACTTATGTTGATAACTTACGTTCCCGAAACTACATTATTTCTTGCAGATCTTGTAATTCCAGTTCAATAATAGTCTTAAATATGAGATTATAAGGTTTATTTTAAATTTTTTAGGGGGATTACTTAATGAAAAATTCTAAAATTTCTAGAAGAAGTTTTACCCAAGGTGTGGCTGGTGCCGCATTAATTGGAGCAGCAACCGGTTTTCCGGGTATATCATATGGTGCAAAAAAACTAAAGTATGGAACTGCCGCACCACCAAGCTCTATTTCAGCTAGAGCTGCTGTTGATTTGTGGAGCGTTGTTAGAGAGAGAACAAGTGGAGAGATTGACTTTGAAGTTTTTGCTAAAAGCTTAGGTCTGGGGGAAAAGGATTTACTTGAGGGCTGTGCTCTAGGAACTGTTGATGCTGCAGGGACAGCTTACTCTGGCACTAGAGAGTTCGACCTTTTTTATTCACCATATTTCTTTAGAGATGCTGCTCATTCTCTTAGAGTAGCCAATGGTCCGCTTTATGAACCCACAAGAAAAGCCCTAGCAGAAAAGTATAGTTGTCACTTCTTGGGTGTAGCAAGAGCGGGTCCTTGGAATTTATTTTTAAGAGATGACTTGAAATCTTTTGAAGGATTAAAGGGCAGAAAAATTCGAGCTGCTCAAATTGAGGGTCAGCTTAAAGGACTTAAACACCTTGGTGCTGAGCCAGTTCCAATAGCTTTTAATGAGCTTTATGGTGCTCTGAAAAGTGGAATTGTTGATGGATGTGGAACCTTAGCATCTCTTGCAATTCCAATGAAATTTTATGAGGTATGCAAATATATAGCTAGAAACGACTTCGGTATGGGTCTTGACAAGTTCTGGGTAAGTTCAAGAGTCTGGAATTCTTGGAGTAAAAGAAATCAAGAGATTGTTCAAGAGAGTTTCTTGGCTCTAGAGCCGATAGTTTATGCTAAAAGAGTATCAGATGAAATGGAACCTCAGTATCAAAGATGGGAAGAAATCAATGGTGCAGGGACGGTTCTAAGTCTTGATGCCTCTGCGGCTCAGAAAAAAATGGCACCTGTTAATAAAGCTTTAGCTGATGAAGTTTTTGGTGCAGGTACATGGGATAAAATACAAAAATCATAAAATTATGTTATATTATTAATTGGGAGAGTAAGTTTTTTACTCTCCCTTTTTTACTTAATACTCATAGCTTTTTGGCTTGGGTAGCCAGGATTAGGAAAACATATACACAAATGTGTAAAAGGATCATCTCCAATAACTCTCCAAACAACTCTGCAACCTCTAGGCAAAAAATAAATAGAACCGGAAGTAGCTAAAGCTTCTTTTTTTTTCTTTCATTAGAGGAGGTAAATAGCATGTAATTTCAGCTTCTCCTTTTGTAACATAATGAACTTCGTCATGACTTAAAGTCCAAATAATATCGGGACCAGCATAGAAGTCTTCAAAGTTTATTTGAACTGGTGGTTGATTTATACCTGTATTTACCGCTCTATATTTTGAGTCAAAATGATAGGGAATATTTTGTCTTCAGCACTATTTAAATCTTCATCGTTTATATTATATATCTCAAAGTCTGACCATTGCATTTTTTCCATGATTTATGCTCGATCTAATTCATTTAAAAGGTAATAGGAATCATATACAGGATAATACATCTTTAACATAATTCTATCTATATCATTTGTGCACCACATTTCTAACCACAAAGAATTATTATTCTCATAATACTGAATATGTTCTGCGTCAAATATACCAGCAGGGGTTTTAATCTTTGTAAATTCTATAAATTTTGCCCTAAGATCCCATCTATGTATTTTTGAATCTGACGCACCATTTGGTAAAGGTGATGAGCTATAAACTGGGGAAATTTTCTGCATACCTTCAGAATTTTTTTTTATTATATTTGCTGAATGCCATACATCTGCTGAAACAGCATGGGATATAAAGGACTCGGATCTTTCTGTATTTAGTTTTTCTCCAACTACTTTTTTTTCTGAATTAATTCCGTTTAGATAGATACATTTTTCTGTAAAACAAAAAAATGTGCTAGAGATTAATTTATCATTTTCTCTAATTTTTATAAAACAATCAACTGGCTTGAAATTACTATCAACACTATAAATTACATCTCTAATTATCTTTGTATCAAATATTTTTGAAGTTGCTCTAATTACTCTGCTACCGTCAGAGTGTATGCTTACAAAACATGGTTCTACTCCACGTTTTTTCCCGTTATTGTCTAAGTAATCAATTGAATATTTAATTTCTCTGTGTTTTAGCATAAATTACTCTTCTATTAATTATCTTATTTACTTTATTATTATTAATATAGTCCATATAATCTATTTAATATAATAATTTTTGATATTTGATCGAGATAGAAATGATACAAGAAGAAAAAAAACAAAGAATACAAAGAAAAAAAATTCACGAGAGAAAATTAGATATTAATTGTTATATACGTGAAGATGATTTATTTGATATTGAAGCAAAAATTATTGATAAAAAGCCATTTATTACAATAACTAATTATGATTTTAATAGAGAAGCAAACAAACCAATTCATGAAATGATTCTTACAGTTACTATTAATAAAGATTTCAATATTACAGATGTAGAAGCATTAATGCGTACTCCTGCACATTACAGTTGTCATCCTGCTTCAGAGAAATATAGAGATTTAATTGGCATTAGAATTGGACCAGGGTGGATAAGAGAAGTAAAGGAAAAAATTCCTATGAATCGTGGTTGTACTCATCTAACTGAAATGTTACAACAAATTGGTACAACTGCATTTCAAGGTGTATTTGGATTAAATCTCGCTAGTAATAATGATAATGAATCAACTAAATCTTTCTCTAGTAATTTTACTGATACTTGCTATGGTTTACGAAAAGATGGATTTCTTTATAATAAAAATAAAAAATAATTAATATAATACTAATTTCTATTTCATATTTTTATATTTATTTCTAAGTATGTTTTTTTGTATTTTACCCATTATATTTCTTGGAAGTTCATTAAGAAAAAAATATTTTTTTGGAACTTTAAATTTTGCTAATTTATCCGTGATAATATTTTGTATTTCTTCAGGTTCTAAATTTTGATTTTTTTCTAAAACTACTATTGCTATGACCGTTTCACCAAAATCTTTATTTGGTATTCCTACTACAGCGCTTTCTTTTATTTCATTTATTTCATTTAACCGATCTTCAACCTCTTTAGGGTAAACATTCAGACCTCCAGTGATAATTAAATCTTTTTGTCTTCCAACTATGTAGATTCTTCCTTCCTTATCAATTTTCCCTAAGTCTCCAGTTTTGAAGAAGTCATCATTAGTAAAATCATCTTTTTTATTTTCTCTATTCCAATACCCATTAAAAACATTTGGTCCTCGAACTTCAATTTCTCCAATATTATCTTTTAAATTATATTTTTCTTCACTTATTCTTACTTTTACATCAGGTAGTGGCCATCCAACGGACTCGGCTTTTCTTTGTTCTGTTAAATATGGGTTGGACGAAATCATTCCAGTTTCAGTCATACCGTAACGTTCTAAAATTTTATGTCCCGTTTTTCTATGGAAAATATTCCAAGTTTCTCTCGTCAAAGGAGCAGATCCCGATATAAAAACGCGCATGTTTTTACACAAATTTTTATCTAAATTTTTTTTTTCGATTAACCTATTATAAAAAGTTGGAACACCCATCATAACTGTTGCTTTAGGAATGTATTCAATAACTGTTTCAATTTCAAACTTTGGAAGAAATATAATTTTAGATCCGCTAAGAATAGAACAATTGATTGCAACAAATAATCCATGGACATGATATACTGGAAGAGCATGCAAAAGAGTATCTTTAGATGAGAATTCCCATATTTTCTTAAGTGATAAGCAATTACTTGAAAGATTTTTATGCGAGAGAACTGCGCCCTTAGGTTTTCCTGTTGTTCCACTAGTATATAATATAGCTGCTATATCATGATTATTTGCATTAAATACTTTTGTTTTAATTTGATTTTCACTGTACTTTTTGTTATATATGGTTAGTTCTTTCAATAATGTTAATTTAGTAATTTCATTAAGACTGACATTATTAATATATTTATTTTGTTTATCCATTATAAACAATTTTGGTTTTGAATCCTCTATAAAATACTCAAGTTCATTTAAGGAATAATCAGAATTCAAAGGTATATATACTGCTCCAATTTTTAAGCAAGCTAAATATAGAGCTATAACTTCTATACATTTGTTTGTCTGAACACAAATTCTATCTCCAGGGACAACTTTTTTGTTCATTAAGTTAATATAGATATTATTTATAATTTTCTCTAAATCGTTATAACTTATTTCTTTTTTATTTGGAATTTCAAAAATAGTATTGTTATAATTTTTTATATCTTTAAATAGAATACTATATAAATTATTAATTGGCATAACTGACTTTTCAAATTTTTTTTATTTTTAATTAAATTAATATTTACTTATAATAAAGTAAATATTAATTAACTATTTATTATTTATTTAAATCAATTTTTGTTTTTACCGCTATATAATTACCAATTAAAACAAAGAATACACCTCCAATAAGTGTAAAAGTTATTTGAAGATTTTCTGCAAAAATAGATATTATAACCGCAATCATTGGTGACATTACTGCAAAATAAGATGATTTTTCAGGTCCAATTCTTTTAACTAATAAAAAATAAAGAATAAAACCTATGATGCTAGATATAATTACTAAGTAGCTAAAACTAATCCAGTAGCTTATTCTTGGGTCTAAAATAATTTTACTATCTGTAACTATAAGAAGAAAAAAATTAATAATTGTACCGTATATCATCGCCCAAGAATTTGCTTGCAAGATTGGTATTTTATACAAATTTATTTTTGCAGTTACTATTGTTGCTAAAGAGACTATATACGCGGCTGTTAAAATTAGTGAAAGACCGAATAATTTATTGTATTCTCCTTGTTCAGAAAAGATGGAGCTACTAAATAGAAGAAAAATACCGAAAATACCAATTATGCCGCCGATAGATGTTTTAACTTTAAGTTTAAAGCCTAAAAAAAACTTAGAGTTAATTTGAGAAAAGAATAAACACATTGCAAATGCTACTGCGGTTGTTCCGCTAGTTAAGTAATTCTGAGCTTTATAAATAAGAAGATAATTTATTGAGAAAAAAAACAAGCCTACTAAAAAAAATAATAAATGATATTTCACAGGAAAATTAAACATTGGTTTTTTAATTATTATACATAGACTAAATAAAATAATACTTGCTGCAACATACCTTAAGAAGATAGAGGTGGATTCAGGAACAACTCCAAGTTGGTATTCAATAGCAAGGAATGCACCTCCCCAAATAAGTACAACACAAGAATAAATTAAGATATTTAAAATATTATCTAGTTTCATTTGATGGTTTTTTTCTTTTGATAAAAGCTAAGAATTAGTAAATTTATATAAGAATACGTGTTTTATTGATATAATCTATGATTTTATAATGTTTTATTCTATATTTGATCAAATTCTTATATAATTTAATAAATCGTTAACTAAGTTTTTATTTAATTAACTTTTTATTTGACACTACAATGAATAGATTAATTAAAATACTAATATTAACAACATCGACTTTAAATTTTTGTGTTTTAAGTCCATGTGTGTTCGCTCAGGCTGAAAATTCTTCAATTAAATTTACGAATACTACTCAAGAGATTTTGAAAAAAGCTAGAGAAGAAACATTGAGTGATAAAAATTTATCAAAAAGAAGAATAATTACTAAGCGTATCTCAAGTAAATGTGACCCTAATAAAAATAATATAGCTCCGGAATGTAAAAGAGAAAATTTTATAAAAAATCAAAGGTCTGCTGATAATATTAGTAATTCTGAAAAAATTACAGGAAAATCCGTTAGAGAAATAAAAGGAGTTACAAATAACAACATATCAGGGAATATTAGTTCAGGCGCTGGTTTATCCACAGGAGTAGCAACCATTGGAATCACATCGTTAATATTATTAACAGGTGCTGCAGTTCTTACCGTACTTTCCATTGGTGGTTACGGAGATAATGACAGTGGGGCGGGAAGTTCTGGAAGTTCAAGTAGTACAACTGCAGCAGCAAATTAATTTAAATAAAATTAAACTAAATATTTACTATACTTCCTTTTTACATTATTAAATAGTTATGTCTAAATTCAAACTCACTGATAATGAATGGAAAGAAAAGCTTACAACAGAAGAGTTTGAAGTATTAAGAAATAGTGGAACTGAAAGACCCTTTACTGGAAAGTATGTTGATCACAAAGATCCAGGTACTTATATTTGTGCGGGATGCGGAAGTGATTTATTTTCATCCGAGTCTAAATTTAACTCTGGTACTGGATGGCCTAGTTTTTTTAAAGCGATAAACCAAAATAAAGTATCATCTAAAACTGACTCTTCATATGGGATGATAAGAACAGAGGTTATTTGCAAAAATTGCGATTCACATCTTGGGCATGTTTTTAATGATGGCCCAAAACCTACTGGTTTAAGGTATTGTATAAATTCTATATCATTGAAACATAAACCTAAAAAAAAATAAGTTTATGAGTTTAGATTTTTATTTATTAAAAATTTTTTTATATACAAATCACTATGATAAATTCTAAAAATAAAAGTAAGAATTATATTAATTTTTTTGATACATCTTTTGTTGTTTTAATTTTTATTACCCTTATTTCTGGGATAGCTGTTTATTTTATTAAGGGTATAGACATATTTTTTTTCTCATTAGGTGAAGACCTAAACTTATTATTAAAAATTCTTCCTATTTTAGGAGGAGGAATTTTGTTAGTTGGGTCGATGCATATATTATTACCTTCAAAATTTATTGTAAAATGGTTAGGTAAAGAAAGTGGTTTCAAGGGTTTATTAATTGCTACTCTTGTCGGCGGAATTACTCCAGGTGGTCCAATGGTTTCTTTTCCCTTATTAATATCGCTTAAATCTAAAGGAGCAGATATTGGCTCACTTATTACATTCATAACTGCTTGGACAACAATAAGTTTTACAAGAACTATAGCTTGGGAAATTCCATTAATGGGTACAGATTTCACTGTAATTAGATTTCTCTCCTCCCTGATCTTACCCATAATAGCTGGAGTGTTATATAGAAAAGTTTTTAACAACTATTTAGATTCAGAAAATAATTAGATGCTTATTTCTGCACTGATAATTTGGTTTATAGCCTTTACACTTTTTTTTATTGTATATTTCAAAAATAAAGAAAAGATACCTGAGGCATTAACTATATCCCTTGAGCAATTAATTATGATTTTGCCCAGGTTACCTTTTTCACTTTTAGCTGCAGGTTTTATTACTGTTTTACTTCCGGATAAGTTGATTTCTAGCTGGATAGGTAGCGACACAGGTTTTATTGGAGTGCTTATTGCATCTATTATAGGCGCTTTTGTCCCATCAGGCCCAATTGTAGCTTTTCCTGTTGCGATTGCTTTATATAAACTTGGAGCCGGTTATCCTCAGTTGGTTGCTTTTTTAACTGGGTGGTCTAGTTTTCAAATTACAAGAATGTTGATGTGGGAAGTACCTTTTTTAGGTTGGAGTTTTGCATATAAAAGGGTAATAATTTCATTGCCTCTGCCTTTTGTTGCTGGAGGGATATCGATGTTATTAACCTTTATATATTTTTAAACAAGTAGTATAGTTTACCCTTGATATAAACCTAAATTTGAATTTATTAAGAGCTTAAAATGAAAAAAATAGCAATAATTGGCGCAGGAATGATAGGCACTGCATGGGCGATAGTCTTTGCAAAGAAATGCGAAGAAGTGGTACTATATGATACAGACCATAAAGCAATTCAAAATTCAATTTTACAAGTTTCAATAACATCACAAGAGTTAAATAAACTGGGTTTGTTAAATGATGATCCAAATATTTTTATAAAGAAAATTTCTTTTACAAATAACCTTAATAAAGCAGTGCATAATGCTTATTATATTCAAGAATGTGGGCCAGAAAATTTAAAAATTAAAAAAGATATTTTTTCAAAGTTAGATAGTATAGTCAATAAGAGTGTAGCTATTGGTTCATCTACATCTGGAATAAAAGCTTCTTTATTCTCAGAAGGTTTGAATAATCGAGAAAGATTCTTAGTAGTTCACCCTGTAAACCCGCCAAGTTTAGTTCCTTTAGTCGAGATAGTCCCATCTGAATTTACTGATAAAAAAGTTGTAGATTTTGTTTCAAAACTAATGGATGAAGTTGATCAAAAACCAATTGTTGTTAAAAAAGAAATAGACGGTTTTATTCTTAACCGTCTTCAAGGAGCCCTTCTCAATGAAGCTTTTAAACTTGTTTCTATGGGATATGTAGACTCATATGATTTAGACAAAACTGTAAAGTATGGTCTTGGTTTGAGATGGTCATTTATGGGTCCAATGGAAACAATTGATTTAAATGCTCCAGGAGGTATATCAGATTATGCAAAAAGGTATGGCCCTATATATCAAAATGTTGCTTCTGAGCTTGAGGCTAAGGAATGGAATAAGGCTTTCTATCAAAAAGTCGAGGGAGAGCAAAGGCAAATTAGGTCATTGGATGATAATATTTCAAGACAAAAGTGGAGAGATAAAAGGCTAATGGCCCTTGTAAAACATAAAAAACAGTCCGATAAACTATACGGTGAATAGATTTTTAAAAAAACCTCCCTTTTATTTGTATAAATTTAATTTTTTATATTTTTTTTTTATATTTTCTATCAACTTCCTTGACTTACTGGTTTATGGGCCATAATTTGCCATAATTGTTTTTTTTTTTCAATTATCATGTTATATACGTTATGTTTTGAGAAAAATTCTTATAAGGAATATTTAGATGAGTACATCTGGCAATGGACAAGTTGAACTTAAAAGTTTAGTTAAATCATTTGGTGAAACACAAGCAGTAAATGATGTTAGTTTAACTATCCCTGACGGTGCCTATTGTTGTATTATTGGTCCATCTGGCTGCGGAAAAACAACGATATTAAGAATGATCGCTGGTCATGAAGAGCCTACTTCTGGTGAAGTATTAATAGGTGGAGAGCAAACAGCTGGTTTAGAACCTGTCCAAAGAGGCACATCCATGATGTTTCAGAGTTATGCTCTTTTTCCTCACCTTACGGTTGCAGATAATGTTGCATTTAGCCTAAGAGTTAAAGGTGTGGACAAAGATGCACGTAGAAAAAGTGCTATGGATGTTTTAGAAACGGTAAAGATGACACATTTGGCAGACAGATTGCCTGCTCAATTATCTGGAGGTCAACAACAGAGAGTAGCTTTAGCTAGATCTTTAATTACAAATCCCAAGGTTTTGCTCTTGGATGAGCCTTTATCCGCTTTGGATGAGTTTTTGCGTTTACAAATGCGTGAAGAGCTAAGAAGACTTCAAAAAGAAATTGGAATAACATTTATCCACGTTACTCATACTCAGCCTGAAGCACTGGCTCTTGCAGATATGATCATTGTGATGGACGATGGAGTTATTGATCAGGCTGGAACTGCTCAAGAAATCTATACTACTCCTGATACATCGTATGTAGCAGAGTTCATGGGGGGTTGGAATGTTTTTAAAGGTGATATTAAAAAAATATCTGAAAGTGACGCTGAGGTAACTGGAGAAGATGGAGCCAAATACTGTATTCCATCTGAGAATCTTCAAGAGGGTTCATCTGTGAATTTTTCTGTAAGAAGAGATAAGGTTAAGATTTCGAGAAATAATACTCAATCTGATAAATTAAATAATCAATTAGGTGTAGTTCACTCAATTGAGTATCAAGGTACATGGGTTAAAGTTACTATGGCTAAAGATAATGGTGAACTTATAGTCTCAAATTTAGATGAAAAAGATTATTTCAAAGACCCAGTTGATATGGGTGATAAAATTATGGCAAGTTGGGAGAAAAAAGACTTGCATCTCCTAAAAAAATAAAAACCTGTTTTTTAAATACGAATTATAAAAATAATAATTAATTTTTTTAATTAGTTTTAAAAGCGCATATTCCCGGACCGTAATCTTTTTTTCCAGTTGGTTTATGAAAATGAATGGCCATTTGTTGCAATGGAACATCCCTTATAATAAAAGAAATAGTAGTTTTAGTGAGATACCAACTATATTGTTCAGTAAAATTCCAACGAGTATTATGACATTGTTCCCAAATTTTATTTGGAGATCCATAAATATTTTCTAGTTTCTTTTTAAAAAAATTAAATAGCTTTGTTTTGCTCCTGTTTTTTTCAAAAAAAATTCCATTAAATCCTTTTTCAATTGAAATTCCATAAAGTCTATCATTTTTTTCGTCTTGACATAGCCATATTTCCCACGGCTCATTTTTAATTTCAAATTCTATACTGTACCTAAAATAACAATATCCAACTTTAAATCCCTTTGATTCTTTGTATTCTGATTCTTTTAAATTTTTAATAATATCGTCAACTTTCATATCCCAGTATATATCCTCTAATTTTATTAAGAACGAAATGGTTAGAAATTTCTCAATTCCTACAGGTTTATTCAAGTTAGAATTAGTTTTTCCCAAACCAGCATTGGATAAAACACCAAAGGTTATTGTAAAAAAGAGGGTTATTTTTAAGAAAAAAAACAACTTTTTTCTCAAAAAAATCATTTTTTTTGTAAAAAAATCTTGCATGATCATAATAAATGCTAACAATAAACATTGGATTTTCTAAAAATCAAGTTTTTTTAGAAGGCCAACGTACCTGGGCCAGAGGGAGCCGAGTGGTTTTGGTATGTTTTCTCGAGAAACTATAGAAAAGGTTAATATGGGATGAGTGAAATTACTAAGAAAGATAAATCAAAAGTCAGTCGACGTTCAGTGCTTAAGGGTACTGCAGCGGCTGCAGGTGCTGCTGTTGGTACAGGTGCTATATCTGGGTTTCCAACTATATGGGCACAAGAAAAAATAGTTCTAAGAAGTGTTGGTTCAGGTGTTACCCACGTTGAACCATGGCAAAAGCAAGCTGAAAAAGATTTAGGTATTAAACTTGAGATGACAGCGATAGGCTTTGATGGAATTCAAAGCAGGATTCTTACACAACCAAAATCTTTTGATATTGCTGAGCCTTCAGGAAACCAATTGAGAAGAATTTGGGGTTCTCCTGCTGCAAAACTTCAACCAATCGAAATTAAAAAGCTAAAGTATTGGGATGAATGCATAGGTATGTATAAAAGCTCAATGAAAACTTGGCCTGATGCGAAGATTGGAGATGGTCAGCATCCAGCTAAAGTTCTTTATAATCCAGGTAAAAAGAAAGCTAATAAGTTTGCTAAACCTGGTGGTAGTGACTACCTAACATATATGCCTACTGTTCATAATGCTGACACTTTGGGTTATAGACGAGATTTAGTTGGTTATGAAATTGATACATGGGCTGAAATGTTAAATCCAAAATGGAGAGGTAAAGTTTGCCTTCAAGCTTTCCCAGATATTTGCATGATGGATTTATCTATGGCTATCGAAGCAAAGGGTTTGCTCAAATATGGCAATAAAGGAAATATGACAAAAGATGAAATTGATAAAACTTTTGTAATATTAAATGATCTAAAAAAACAAGGACACTTTAGAGCTTTCTGGACAACCTTTATGGAGTCAGTTAACTTCATGACTAATGGAGAAGCAGTAATTCAATCTATGTGGTCTCCTGCAGTTACTCTAGTTCAAACACAAGGTATTGACGTTGTTTATGCTGATCTTAAAGAAGGATATCGTGGTTGGACTATTGGAAACGTTTTAGCTGGTCACCTAAAAGGTAAGAAATTGGATGCTGCATACGAATTCCTTAACTGGCAATGGGCTGGTTTCCCTGGTGCATTGTTTGGAAGACAAGGTTACTATGCTCCAACTCCAGGACGTACTAAAAAGTATATGTCAGCTGATGAGTATGCTTATTGGATTGATGGTAAGCCTACCAAAGAAGGTATTGTAAGTCCATTTGGTGGTCCTTTGGCCAAGCCAGGTGGTGTTCGTGACGGTGGTTCATACAAAAACAGAATGGGTAATATAGCTGTTTGGAACTCTGAGTACGATGAATTTGCATATCTTATTAAGAAATGGTCTGCATTCCAGGCTGCTTAGTTTTTTTGTAAAAAATTAGGGGAGTGTGTTGCCACACTCCCCTTTTTTGTTTATGAATATAATCTCATAATTTATACTTATGGTGTGTAATGACAATACAAGCTCAAAATAAAGAAGAAGAGACTAGTAAACTGTCTGAAATATTTTCAAAATACTCAGCTTATTTCCAAGCCACTCCTTTAGTAATTGTTCTTTTTGTCTTTGCGATAGTTCCTGTTGCAATAATTCTTATGTATAGTGTTTTTATATTTGATGGTTTTGTTACTAGGCCAGGATTTACTTTTGCTAATTATTTCGATTTTTTTTCAGAGTGGTCATCTTTACTAAACATATGGCATACTGCAAGAATATTTTTGATAACGTGGATAATAACCCTTGTTCTAGGAATTATTATGTCCTATTTTCTTGTCTTTGACTTGATTTCATTTAGAGTAAAGGTTTTTCTCTTCCTTCTTACTGTCATTCCTTTCTGGACATCAGGAGTTGTAAGAATGACATCATGGATACCTTTTTTAGGTTCTAAAGGAATTCTCAACTCACTTCTGATTAATATTGGGATTGTAGATGAGCCAGTTCAATTTCTCCTTTTTTCAGAGTTTGCGGTAATTGTTTCTTATGTGCATATGTTCACTCTTTTTATGGTTGCGCCTTTATTTAATGTTATGGCTAGGATCAATCCAAATTTAATTGAAGCAGCAAAAGACCAAGGAGCATCAGGGTTTCAGATTTTAAGGTACATAATTCTTCCTATGAGTAAACCTGGAATAATTATTGGCACAATTTTTATTGTTGCTATGGTTGCAACAGACTTTACTGCAATTAGAATACTGAGTGGAGCTCAATCAGGAAGTATAGCAAATAGTGTTTCTGTATCATTTTTTAATGGTTTTTATCCTATAGCAGCAGCAC
>PTLN01000030.1 GCA_002938125.1 Alphaproteobacteria bacterium MarineAlpha2_Bin1 | reverse complement strand
GTGCAGGTCAACAACAAAGAGCTGGAATAGCAAGAGCATTAATAACAGATCCAAAACTAATAGTTTTAGATGAACCAACCTCTGCGCTTGATCCAACAGCAAGAGCTGAAATTTTATCAATGCTACAGGAGGTTCAAAATGAACTTGGTGTTAGTTATATATATATCTCTCATGATCTAAGTACAGTAAGGTACCTAACTGATGAAACTGCGGTAATGTATTTAGGTGAAATTGTTGAATTTGGAGAAACAAATTCAATATTTTCAAGACCAAGTCATCCATATTCTACAGGTCTCCTTTCTTCCATTCTCTTGCCAGATCCAGATATTGTTATGGATGAGTCATTAGAATTATCAGGGGAAATACCCAGTCCAATAAATTTGCCTAAGGGCTGTTTTTTAGAGTCTAGATGTCCGCTGGCAACTAAAGAGTGTTCAGAAAATCATCCGGATTTGCTTTTGTCAGATGATAGGTATGTAAGGTGTTTTGAGATAAAAAAGATGAAAGATATTGTTCAGCCGAGCTCAAAATTTGAGGACTTTGATAAATCTTTTGATCAATTTATGACTAAAAGATACGAGTTATCGAATAGATAGGATGCTAATTAATGGAAGTAATAGTAGTATCAGGAAGCAATAGAAAAAATTCGCAATCTGAGAGAATATCAAAAATCATTCAAGAAGTTTCTACAGAAAAATTAAATATTATTCCTAAATTATATAGCTTATATACGAATGATCTTCCGTTATGGGATGAGGAAGGTTATGGAGAGAATGACAAAAAGATAATTAATCTAAAGAAAGAATTTACTCAGTCTAATGCTTTTATATTTGTTGTGCCTGAGTGGCATGGAATGGTTCCTCCACATGTTAAAAATATGATTTTATTATTAGGTAGTAAACCTTTATGGCATAAGCCTGCATTGATTGTAACTATTTCAAGCTCAAATGGTGGTGCATATCCTGCAATGGAATTGAGGGGTTCATCTCATAAAAACAGTCATATATGTTGGATACCTGAACAGGTTGTTATAAGAAATGTAAAAAACTGGAATGCAAAGTCAGAAGATGAAATTTTTAATAGGCTGATTTCTTATTTGGAGACCTTATATATTTACGCAAAAAATATGGAGCAAATTAGAAAAGAATTATCCAAGCTGGATATAAAAGAATTTGGTATGTAATTTTAAAATAAATTATATTACTTTTATTTAGAATTATTTAATTTTTGATTTATTCGAAGTATAAATATATTAATTATGTATGATAAAGTTCCTATAAACCAAACCCCAGTATAGAATATACTTCTATCAGTCAGTTTCATTTCATTTAAAAAAGGATAAGGAAAACCACAAGTAAATTTCCCACAGGGATGATTATTGGTAGGCATAATAAATAGTTCAATCCAAAATATATACCCAAGGAATATTATCATTAAAATTAAATATGAAGTTGAAATTTTTATGATAGATTTTTTAAAAAATAATATTTCTATCAGAACTAAGATGGACATACCCCAGTGTAAGTAAAAATCCCAAAACCACTCAAATAATGTCCAATTTTCAGTATTTACATCTAAATAGCTTTTATCGATAACTCTGAGGCCCCAATATAAAATTATAACAACAAAATTCATGGCTAGGGTTGCAGGAATAATTAAATTAAGGGGAGATCTTTTATAAAATTCATTAAAGATAGCATTTGAAGCAACTAGTAAGTTTAGAGTTAGAACCCAATTTGTCAGATACCTAAAACCTCCGCCCCAATTTTCATAGTAACCTGTGCTCGCACCTACATATAAGCCATTTCCAATACCTAGCCACCAAAAGTAGATTGCTAGTAAAATAGTAATAGTTCTAAATGATCTCCTTAAGATATTCATAAATTAATAACAACCCTTATAATATTTTATATACTTTATAATATAAAATAAAAAAAAGGGAGCTTAAAAAAGCTCCCTTTTAATAATTTACTCAAGTAATTAGTCGATAGTAATTTGATGCCAGTTTGGAACCCTATTCACTAGTTTATAACCTTTTACTTTTGGTGATAGACCATCAATAGCAGGTCTTTCATGACTAAACACCACTGGCGCTTGATCATGATAAAACTGAGCAACTTTTTTCATTAGCTTTAGTCTTTTTTCCTGATCAAACTCAGAGTCCATTGCGGCTATAGTTTCTTTCATTTCTTCGAAACAAATATGTTTAGCGAAAAAATTACAAGAGTGCGTAGCCATAACTCTGGTTAGGTCAGCAATTGGATGAGATTCAAACATCATAGTGAACGCATCTCCCTCCCAAGGCTGCTGTTTGAGAATCTTTTTAACAAAAATAGGAATTGTAAGGACTACAAGTTCAGCATTCACACCTACTTTCTTGAAATCTGCAGCCATAGCTTGGAAGGTATCGCCAAACTCTCCACTAGCAACAACCATCTCAATTTTCATATCAAAACCATTAGGGTAACCTGCTTCAGCTAAAAGTTTCTTAGCCTTAGCTGGGTCGTATGGATAAGGTTTAATGTCAGGAAAATAACCCGTTGCACTTGAGTCGGCAGGCTGACCGTTAGTTTTAGTCATACCTCCCATAACTTCTTTAACAAATGTTTCTTTGTCATAGGCGTAGTTTAGAGCTCTACGAACTCTCACATCTTTAACAGGGCTACCTTCTTTTCTGTGATGAAGAATCAGATTTAGGGTATCATGCCTTCTTGAGACAACAACTTTATTCCCTCCGGCTTCCACAATTGGCATTGCACCTGTATCTAGCGCCCATGCTATGTGAACTTGTCCAGAGTTTAATGCCTGTACTCTTGTAGCAATTTCTGGAATAATAGTTATTTCAACATTTTTAGTTTTTGGTTTTCTCCACGCATTCTCAAATGCAGTCATCTTTAAACCATCATTACCCCATTTAACTATTTTATAGCTTCCAGTTCCAACAGGTTCTCTTGAGTAACCTTTTGGCCCTAAATCAGCCCATGCTTTTGGTTCATGAGGTCTCATGATATGCAACCGTTTAGGCAGAACTGGGTCTGGAACTTTAGTTGTTAATTCGACGGTATAGTCATCAATTTTCTTTCCACCAACTATGGTAGCAAGCTGCCTTCTAGCTTGTTGTTTAGTAACTACCGGATCATTATTTATAGCATCAACATTTCCAAGCATGGCATCTGCATTCCATGGGACTCCATTATGAAAAGTAACACCTTTTCTTAACTTCACGATCCAAGTATTTGAATCTTTCAATTTCCATTCTGTTGCCAGGCGTGGGTAGACTTTCTTATCATCATCAACAAAAGTTAGACCATCAAAAATGGCATATAGTTGATAAGCTCCGTTAGCACCAAATGTACCGTATGGCATGCCCATTTGTGCAGGTTGATCATAGTGTGCAACTTTTAATGTATCAGCTGCATTTGATGCTGAAAAAAATGATGTTGAAAATAATATAGCAATTCCAGCAGCAAATAATTTACTTAAACGCATTATATTTACCTCCCAAATTTAAAAATATGTTTTTATTATAAATGTTTTTATTATTTGTATCTATTTTTTGTTTATATAATAGGTGGAAATACCAATTTTTTTTATGTTTTATAGTAAAATTTAATAAAAATTGAAGATTTTCACTTTATTTATTATTAAATATGGTTTCTTAGTGAGGTTATTTTGAATTCCCAATCTTCTGAGAGATTTTCTGGGAGAGTTCTTGCGCTGTTAATTCACGGCTGAAATGAGCTAAATAGTTTCCTTTTTTATCCATTAAAAATTTAATCGAAGAGTGGTCAATAAGATATTCTTCACCTGATTCATTTGTTGCATTTTTTTTAAAGTATATTCCCATAGAATCGGCAGCTTCTTGTATTCTTCTTTTAGACCCTGTTAAACCTATAAATTCTGGATTAAATGCCGAAATATATTCATTCATAATATTAAAGTTATCTCTTTCTGGGTCAACCGTGATAAAAATTACTTTTAGATTTTCCTTTACTTCTGCATCAAGTAAATCATAAGTAGTAGCAAGCTTATTTAATGTATTCGGACATACATCTGGACAGAAAGTAAAACCAAAAAAAATTAAAGTGAAATTTCCGTTAAAAGTTTCATTAGTAACCGCTCTACCATATTGATCAATTAAATTAAATTCACTCTTTATTAAAGACTTCTTCTGATAAATGGAATTTTGAAAAGATTTATTAACTAAAACAATAGAGAGAATTAAAATTATAATAAATACAAGTACTGAAAAATAAATTGATTTCCTTCTATTATTCATTTTAATGCTTATGAGTCATTGTTTTATTTAAACTAGTAGGCAACATATTAAGTTCTAAATTAATGATCATCCCGCTCTCAAAGTAAATGAATAAAGGAAAAATTTTATTTTGAACTAATTTTCTTTTTAAACCAATTATCATAATATGAAGGCCTTCTGGTTTTAGAATTAATGGATTAGATTTAGATATACTATAATCTTTTAATTTTCTCATCTTAACTATGCCATCTTTATCTACTATTGTTTTATGGATTTCTATTTTTTTTGCAGTTGGCGAAGCAAGTTTTATAATTTTATCATTAATATCAGAATGTATTTTCATATAGGCTGCTGTAGAAGTTAAATTTCCTACAGGATCTTTAACATAAGCATCAATTATACTTATATGTTTGAGTTTATAAGAAAGCTTGACTTGATTTTTATTTTTTCCAGTTATTAAATAAATTGAGATTGGTTCATTAGAATTTTTATATTGGTATATTAATTGATTAGCAAGTAAATTTCCGTTTTTGAAGAAGAAAAGAAATAATAAAATTAATATACTTACAAATAATTTTAAGATAATATAATTTTCTTTAAGGTTAGGCATCTTTTTTTGTATATTTTGTTTGATTTATTTAATTATATTATTATTTATAGTTATGTGTAAACTTTTAAAAAGTAAATACCTTTATGATTAATGCCCTTGATAAATATGCTTCTGACCTAGCTTCTTGTTACGAATTAGAGGGAGAAACAGGACAATTCCAATATTTAATAGATCACGGTAAAAAGAGTGAGACTTTTAATGATGGTGAAAAAGTTGACCAAAATAAAATGTTTGGTTGTCTGGCTCAAGTATGGATTAAATTTGAAATAATTAATGATAAGTTTTATTTTAGAGGTGATAGTGATGCATTAATTGTAAAGGGATTAGTTTCAATTATTGTAGAAGCATTCAGTGGGTATAGTGCCAGAGACTTAAAGGGTATTGACCATAATATTGTCTCTAAATTAGGATTAGGCCCAGGCTTAACAGTAAGAAGACAGGTGGGTATGATGGCCATGGTTGACCATATCAAAAAAATTTCTGGTAGTAAAAATTTTTAACCTCCTTTCTGGTGATTTATGAATATATCAAAATGCAATAATGTCAGGGATATTCGTAAATTAGCAAAGAAAAGATTGCCCAAGCCCATTTTTGATTATATTGATGGTGGTTCGGATGACGAAGAAACCCTCAGAAATAATACTGAATCATTCAATAATTTTGAACTTATTCCTAATGTTCTTCGCGATGTTTCAAGTGTGGATACTAAAGTTAATGTTTTAGGTTCAACTATTGATTTTCCTTTTTTTTGTTCTCCAACCGCTCTTCAAAAGCTTTTTCACCATATGGGGGAAATAGCTGTAGCCAAAGCTGCAGAAAGTCAAAATACTATGTTTGGAGTTTCTTCATTATCCACAACAAGCGTTGAAGATATTTCAAAAATTGTTAAGTCACCAAAACTATTTCAATTTTATTATCATAAAGATAAATCATTAAATAAAGATATGTTGAATAGGGCTAAAGCTGCAAATTTTGATGCTCTTGCTCTGACTGTTGATACAGCTGTTGGAGGTAATCGAGAGAGAGACCTGAAATCCGGTTTTACAATTCCTCCAAGGTTGACTTTAGGAAGTTTAATGAGCTTTTTATTTCACATGGACTGGACATTAAACTTTCTATTTAGAAAATTTGATTTACCACATTTGTCTAAGTTTCATAAGAATGGATCAAGTCTTAAAGTAAATGTAGGACAGTATTTTACTGAGATGATTGATCAAAGTATGTCTTGGAAAGATGCTGAGAATTTACGTAGTGAATGGAATGGTCCATTTTGTATTAAAGGAATAATGAGTGTTGAAGACGCTAAGAAAGCTCTAGATATTGGTGCTACAGCAATAATGATATCAAACCATGGAGGAAGACAACTTGATGGATCAATATCTCCAATTGAACAATTAAGTAGTATTGTTGATGCTATTGGGGGAGAAATTGAAATAATTTTAGATGGTGGAGTTCGCAGGGGAAGTCACATATTAAAAGCCTTATCATTGGGTGCTACAGCATGTTCTGGTGGTAGATTATATCTTTATGCTTTAGCTGCAGCTGGTCAAATTGGAGTTGAAAAGGCACTGATTAATATCAGGAAGGAAATAGAAAGAGATATGAAGCTTATGGGTGTAAACAAAATCTCTGATTTAAACTCAAAAATGATAAACAAAAAAATATAATAATTTCAATTATTTAGATCATTATAAATTTATACTATGTATATTTTAACCAAATTTAAAGTTTTTTGATATATTATTGTTTTGATGAGGACAATATGAATGAAATCAAAGAACCCTCGAATTCACTTGATAGTATTAAAAATGATGCCGAGGAAATAAAGCGAATACTCTTGAAAAATAGAAAAGATTTGGAAATATCTGACATTAGAAGCCTACTACATAAGCTTACATCAGCGTCAGAAGACCTTGTTCAATGGGAACAAAAGAATAAAAGTAATATTGAAGAGGTCAAAAGTTCGGTATCAGATATTGGAAGAAAACTTGGTTTATTTTCAATGGCATCTGGTGTGATTATCGTGCTTTTGCTTGTAATAGCAATAAAAATCTAAGTCTGTAGTATGAATGGAGTATAGTAATTGAAGTTTCTAATCATATTTAATGTGATTTTTTTCAGTCTAACTCTCTGCGTAAATGCCCAAACAGAGAAACCAAAAGCTGATAACAATGAGGAGTCTTATTCAATAGTAATTGTTTGTGATAAGCCAGATTCGGTTATTACTGAAGGTAAAAGGTTTAGTTTAAATGATAGAGATAAGAAAAAAATGGAGTCTATTACTATTCAACTTGCCCCTAATGAGAAGAAAGTAAGATTTAAACGAGCTGGAAGATGGTCATCATGGTTTGCTGGAAATTTTTCAGAACAAGAAGTATCTTGGAGCCTAGTAGATATTGAAAATGAATCAATGGAATTGGATGAAAAGTTTAGTAATTTTCAATACTGGAAATTTAATTTAGATCTAATAAATCGAAAAGTTTTTGAAAATTTTGTAAGAAAAAAAACACCGGAGGAGGAGCAGGCATTAGAAGTTAAGACATTACCGACTGTATTTTCTTACCCAGGTTGTAAAAAAATAGAATCTGTTAAATTGAAGTAATCACTTAGTTTTTACTTTTATTGTCTCTATATCTGATTGTCTCCATATAACGTACAAACCACTAGAAATAATAACTATAATTCCTGACCATGTTGCTATACTGGGAAATTCACTGAAAATTATTAATCCTAATAAAGTTGCACCTAAAATTTCAAAGTATTGAAGTGGTGCGAGTAAAGATGCTGGTGCTCTTTTAAATGCCATAACCAGAAAAAGGTGAGCAATTGTGGCAACTAGACCCAGAAGAAAAAGGAGAATATATGATTTTAAGGATGGCCATACAGGCTGAAGAGCTGATATACTTGAGCTATATCCAATGATATTGGCTAATCCAAGAATTATTATAGCTGAAAAACCGGCATAAAATTGAATTGCAATAGGATCATTTTCCTTAGATACAATTTTGGTAAGAGCTAAATAAGATGCAAATAAAAAGGCAGCTACTAAAGGTAGAAGAGAACTGTAACCTAAAATATCAAAACTTGGTTGTATTACTATTAAAGCGCCAATAAAGCCTATACATACGGCTGTAGTTCTTCTCCAACCTATTTTTTCATTTAAAAAAATTGCTGAAATTAATGTTAGTATTAAAGGTTCAACAAAAAAAATAGCCACAGCATCTGCTATTGGCATAACTTTTAATGCTGCAAAAAAAGTTAAAGAACATAAACCAATTAAAGTACCCCTAATAAAATGAATTAAAGATTTATCAGGCCAGAGGTTATTAAAACCAAATTTATAAATTACTAAAGGAGCAAGTAATAATGTTTGTATCATAAAACGAAATAGAGCAACTTCTAAGGCAGGTACTTCTTTGGAAAGCAGTTTTGCTAAGGCGTCAATATTAGGGGCAAAAATAGTAAATAGTATCATAAAGATACTTCCGCCAAAAGCTCCTGAGAAGTTTATTTTTTTCATATTAAGTTCACTTTACCATTACTGTGTAATTTTTTTCATTAAGTTTTTATTGAAAAGTTTTGTTACTGACATATGAAAAGTAGGGTTTTTAATCATAATTTTACGTAATTTAGCTTTTTCAATTACAACACATGTTGTATCTTTTTTAGAAAAGACATCAGCATTAGCTTTTGATTCGTTTAAAAATGACATCTCGCCTGCAATGTCACCTGTAATTAATTCTTTAACTATATCATTCTTAACCTTGACTTGTAGTTTGCCGGTTATGATAAAATAGATATATTTTGTTTCTTGTCCTTTAGAAATAATTTTTACATTATTAAAATTTTTTATAATAATTATATTTCTAATTTTTCTGAACTCCTCAGCCGTTAACCCCCAAAAATTGTTTTTCCATATATTAAGGTCACTCTCAGAAAAACCAGAATTTCTATTAGAATAATAGAAAGCAGATATCATATATATATTTATACAAATAAAAACTGTAATCCACATGATTGGGATCCATAAGGGCCCAGCAGGTATAAAAAAGTTAAACATAATGCCAATTAATCCAGAGATAATACTAATTATTCTTAGCCAAATTATATCTCTCATTAAAAAAGAAAACGCGGCTAGAAGAAATGATAAATGACCGAAAATATCAGCATACTGCATTGAATATCTCCTAAAAAATAATTGTTTTTATAAAATTAATTAATTTTACCGCTACCAGATAAAATAATTGCAATAGACTTTGTTTTCTCAAAATGAGAAAACACTATCATCGCAATAACTGTTATAGGGACACAGAGTATTGCTCCAGCTATTCCCCATAGGCTACTCCAAACCACTAATGTGATAATTACTACTAATGGACTAAGGTTAAGTGTTCTTCCCATTAATTTTGGTTCCATTAGGCTTCCGATACAGAACTGTGTTATAGATAAGGTAATAACAACAGCAACAAATGGTAATGGGGAGCTAAATTGAACTAAAGCTAAAAGTGACGGTAGAACAATGCCTAAAAGAGATCCGATAGTTGGAATATAATTTAGTAAAAAAATTACAAAAGCCCAGAATAAAGCCAAGTCTAAACCAACAATAATCAAAATTATATAACATATAGTTCCAGTTAATAGACTCATTAATGTTTTGATCCAAATGTAACTTTGAATTTGATTCTGGATCTTATTCAAAAGGTTACGAACATCATTAAGCTTATTTGCATCAGGGAAAAGAGCGTTAAGCTTCTTTGGGAAAGTTGCTTGTTCTGCTAATAAGAATAATACATATATAATTATTATTCCTGCGTTGGCAGCAATTCCTGCCGCTCCTGATGCAAACTTTGATAAAAGACTTTTAAAATCTATTTGATCAACAATTTGGCCAAGACTTGGAATTTTCTCAATTCCTAAAGCTGAAAAAATTTTTTGCAAAAGGTTGTTAAAGTTTTCTTGATATGTCGGAGCTATTTCAATAACTTCTGAGATGTTTCTGCTAATTAAATTGCCAATACCAATTAAAAAAATAATTATGCAGGCCATTGAAATAATAATACTAATCCAACTAGGAAGCTTTATTCCTAAAGAATTTATCTTATTAAATATTTTAGATAGTGCATTGATTAAGTACCAAACAACAATAGCTACTGCTATAGGGATTAGAATATCTCTTCCAATTATTAATAAAGTGATACTAAGGGCAAAGATTCCAGCACTTAGCGAAAAATTAAGTATGTTATTATTTTTTTCCATTAATTTCTACTATATCATAGGAAGGGAAATTTGTGAAAAATAAATTAATATATTTAGTTATAATTGAGAATAATTTATTTTTGGACAGTATTTAATAATTTAAAATTCTTGTTGTTCTGGAGAAGAGGCATGTATGAAAAAAAACCAATGATTGAGCTTGTAGAATTTTATTTCGAAAAAATTGACAGTTTTGATATTCAAGGAGTTCTATCATGCTTAACTGAAAATTGTGAAATTGAAGTAGTAACATCATCTTTAATCCATAAAGGTAGAGATAAAGAAATTAAAACTATGTTAGAGAGAAGAAAAGTTAGTACCGAAAAAGCTTGGCATGGAAATTTTCAACATCTTGTAGATACCGAAAAAGGATGGGTAACGTCAAGGTTTGATATCAAAAGGACCTCAGCAGAAGGCCATTACAGAGAAATGGATAACATAAATTTTTTTGTATTTAGTAGTTTAAAAATTAAAAAAATTAGTATTTGGATGAGCGGAGAAAATAGTTTGCCCTAAGTATCGGACTCATTTTGATAAGCTAAATGTAAGTAATGAACAAATAATCAAAAACACTGAGCAACCTATTAAGCAGAAATTTATTCCTCCAAATTGATATAGAATCCCAGATAGTAATGTTCCTAGTAGCCTTCCAGATGCATTTGCAGCATAATAGAAGCCAACATCTTCAGCAATTTTGTTTTTCGAATATGCTAGTACAAGGTAAGAATGTAATGAAGAATTTATAGCAAATGGAATGCTAAAAACACTTAATCCTAAAATAATAATTATGACTAATTCAATATCTTTTGGTTTAGAAGCAAAATTATAAATTAATATAATTATTGGAATTAAAGTTAAAAATATTATGAAAAATTTAGCAGAAAGAAGTTCACGAGATTTTCCATCATGGCTTGTTCCAGAAATCTTAGGGGCCATTGATTGCATACCCCCATATACAATTGTCCAAATAGCCAGAAAACTTCCTACTTGCCAGAATTCCCATTTATTTGAATAAAGAAAAACTGGAAGACCAACTACAAACCAAATATCTCGTGATCCAAATAAAAAAATTCTTGCCAAGGATAAGATATTTATATTTTTTGACTTAATAAAAAGTTCCTTAATGCTTTTTGAAGGCATAGATTTACCTAAATTTTTTGGTAAAAAGTAAATAGATATAATTAAAATTAAAAACAAACAAAAAGCCATTAACCAAAGCCCATTTTTGAAGCCAAATGTTTCTAATAATAATCCTCCTAAAAAAAACCCAATTCCTTTCATTGAATTTTTTGAGCCTGTAAACCAAGCAACCAACTTATAAAGATGGTGTTGTGATTCGTTCGTGGTAACTTTAATAGCTGACTTTGATGCTGTTTTGGTAAAATCCTTAGCTATTCCAGAAATGCCTTGTGATAGGAAAACCCAGAGAATTGAGAATTCCATTGACCAACTATTATTTAACAAAGAAAGGGCTATTAAACCTATTATTTGTAAAGCTATTCCAGCAAATAACATTTTAGTTATGCCAAAGTATGTTGCAAGCCAACCGCCAAAAAGATTAGCAAAAATTCCTGCTGCTTCATACAGTAAGAACAAAAATGCAAGTGTAAAAGGTGAAAATCCAAGTTTGAAAAAATGCAATAACACTAGCATTCTTAAGGCGCTATCAGTAAGAGTAAAGCCCCAATAAGATGATGTTACAATTAAGTAATTTTTCAATTTTATTCCCAAAAAATTAAGTTACTGTCTTATATGATTTACAAGATCAAGCATTCTGCAAGCATATCCAACTTCATTGTCATACCACGCATAGACTTTTAATAAAGAGTTATCAGTAATTAATGTGCTCAAACCATCAATTATTGAACTACGAGTATCGTTGGTATAATCAGAGGAGACAAGTGGTCTATTTTCAAATCCTAAAATACCTTTTAGGTAAGATTGAGATGCAATTCGAAATAATTCATTGACTTCACTTTTATTAGTTTCTGATTCAAGCTGTAGGACACAATCTGTCAGGCTGGCATTAAGAACTGGCACTCGAACTGCGTGACCATTTAATCTTTCTTCTAGTTCAGGGTATATTAATCCAATTGCAGTTGCACTTCCTGTAGTTGTAGGTTGAAGTGAAATAAGAGAAGACCGTGCTCTTCTTAAATCTTTATGGGGTTTATCAATAACAGTATTTGTATTAGTAGGGTTATGTATTGTAGTGATCTGACCCCTTTGAATCCCTATATTCTCATGTATTACTTTAATTATTGGTGCTAAACAATTTGTTGTGCATGAAGCAGCTGTAATGATATCATTTTTTTTGGGGTCATATTTTTCATGATTTATACCGTATACTAAGTTCAATACATTAGGGTCGTCTATAGGAGCTGATAATAAAACTTTTTTTACCCCACTTTTAAAATAATTTTTTAATGAGGAAATTTCTTTATGGTTTCCTGTGCAATCAATAACAATATCACACCCTAAGTCTCCCCATTTGACATCAGATATTTCAGTTTCTTGAGTATATGAAATTTCGCTTTTGTCTATGAATAATTTTTTTTTAAAGTCATGAGTTATTGATTTATTCCATTTGCCATGGATACTATCAAATTCTAAAAGGTGAGCAGTGCTTCCCAAAGGGCATGCCATCTCATTTACATGGGCAATTGTAAAGTCCGACAGGTTCTTATTTGGATCAAGGTTGTCTCTATTTAATCCTCCTAGCGCAGCTCTGATCACCAGTCTGCCAATCCTACCAGCTCCGTTAATTCCTATTTTCATAATTTTTTTTTAAGATATTATTTCTTGTGGATCAACTTTTTAATTGATTATATTTTATAAATTAGAAAAATTTAATATTTCTGTAATATTTTTTAAAATTACGATTAATCTACTTCTTTAAAATTTTTGGTTGTGTGAGGTTTATAAGTTTTCCTGATTGATATCTTGCCTTATTCCAAGAAACTATGTTGAAGTTTAAAATAGATAAAGTGCTAGTTGGGTAGGATTGCAGTAATTTTAAATATATGCTTTCTTTAGATGGAGAAGAAAGATACGTTGCTATATTATGTATTCCAGGGTTATGACCTATTAACATAACATTCTGAAAGTTTTCAGGTATATCATTAATTATTTTTATAATCTCTTCTAGGCTGGCATTATATAAATCGTCTGTTATGTAATTTTCTGGTTTTTTTCTCAACAGCTCAGTTATAATTTGAAAAGTCTGCAATGTTCTTTTTGCTGATGAGCAGATTATATATTCAGGTTGAGAATCTAATTTAGTAAGATATTGTCTGACTAATTCTGAGTCTTTAACGCCTTTAGTAGATAGAATTCTATCTTTATCGTCAAAATCAGGGTTTAATTCAGATTTTGCATGTCTTAATAAAAATAGATTTTTGTTCACCATAATATCAATATATGAAATATTATATTATGATTCTATAGAAATATTACTAAACATAAGTAATTTATTGATTTATAATTAGATAAGTTATTTAAAAATAAAAATAGGTAATCATTTGTGGTTAATAAAGAGAAGTTATTTATTTTATTTGTGACAGGACGTTCAGGAGCAGGTCTGTCTACTGTATTAAAAATTTTAGAGGATCTTGGTTATGAAACCATGGATAATGTTCCTGTTTCACTTCTGCTAGGTTTCTTTAATAAAATTAATTTAGGTGAGGAAAAAATCAGTTCTAAAGCAATAGCTGTTGGATTAAATATTAGAACAAGTAGTTTTGATGCAATCAATTTTATTAAAGATTTAGAGTCAATTAAAAATATTAAAAAATTTAAATTAGAAACAGTTTTCTTAGATTGTGATGAAAACACCCTATCTCAGAGGTATACAAAAACTAGAAGAAAACATCCTTTAGCTAAGGATTCGAATCTTATTGATGGAATTAGGGTTGAAAATGAAATAATTAAACCACTTAGAGAAATAGCTAATTTAGTAATTGATACCTCTTTGATGGGTGTAAATGATCTTAGGCAACTAATAAGTGGTAATTATACTCTCAAGGATACTAACACAATAGCTATAGGTATTAAATCTTTTGCTTTTCCTAATGGTCTTCCCAGAGAGTCTGATTTGGTATTTGACGTTCGATTCTTGAAAAACCCTTTTTATGATGTTTCGTTGCGATCAAAAACAGGTAGAGATAGTGAGGTCGGAAAATATATAATGACTGACCCTGAGTACAAATCTTTTTTTGATAATTTAAGTAATATGATTTCAAGATTATTGCCCCTTTACAAAGCTGAAGGAAAAGCATATTTGACAATTTCAATAGGATGTACTGGGGGTCAGCATCGTTCAGTCTTTGTCGCAGAAGAAATAGCTAATTCTCTGATTAGTTCAGATTATAAAGTTGAGATTAGTCATAGAGAATTATAAAAATTATTTCTTAAACTCTTTTAAGTTATTTAATCTCATAATGGTATTGATCTGCAGTTTTTATTAATTGCTTCCATATAGATACAGAAAAGCTTCTGGGTAAAAAAAGAGAATACCCTTTTTGATTTTTTAATAATTTAACTCCTATGTTATGTATTGAAGATGATTTGAAATTAAATATTGGAAATTTTTTATCTCTTAGGTCTAGAGGGATATGATGTAAAAGAAGCTTTTCTGAATTTAATCCACTTATATTTAATTTTACCCAACTATGAGAAATATCTAAATTAACAGCATTTTCTGTATTTAACGATGAAATAATCTTATTGGAATCTCCCATTATCCACCATTTAAGTGGTTCATTTCTTATAATACAAAAATTTTTACCTAAATTTACTAAACCATGCTTTGCGCAATCACTATTTTTTATAAAAGAGTTAAGGTAATTTACCACCTCGTTAAAATTTTTATGCCATGTTCCAATTTGTTGAATTTTAATTTCACGTTCAATAGAAAAAAAAATTGTGGCATTATTATTTATTCCTTGAATTAAGTAAGTATCAAGCGCATTTGTTCTTTTTAAATATTTATACATTAAGTTTTTTTCCTTCTGGGTCATACATTTGCGGTGATACAATATCTACTGGAATTTTTATTGACTTTAACTTGTCTATCAAAATTATTTCTTCATTAATTGAACGATCAAGCCCATTTTCAATAAAACCTAAACCAATATAGTGCCCCATCATTGGAGAATAAGTTGCTGAAGTTACCCAACCTATTGGATACCCTGATATTTTCTCAGAAGTGTATAAGAGACCACCACTCTTGAACTTAGATTTTTTATCAATTGGGACAATACCTACAAGTCTTGATCTTCCTGGTTTAATAAGACCTTCTCTTAAACGAAGAGTGTTTCCAATAAAAGATTTTTTTTTGGAAATCATTTTGTTGAGTTGAATATCATCTACAGTTACCCTTCCGTCTAACTCTGGTCCTCCAACATGACCTTTTTCTATCCTCATGGTACCAAGAGCTTCAGAGCCATATAAACATCCATTAAAATTAGATGCTTCCTCCCATATTTTTTCAATTAATGAATTTGCAAAATCACTTGGTATATAAACTTCATAAGCAAGTTCACCAGAAAAGCTAATTCTTGCTATCAAACACTCAATTGTTTCTATTTTGATTTTTTTAACCCCCATAAATGGTAGATTTTCTTCAGAAACTTCTTCTTTATTAATTGCAAGTTGTTCAATAACTCTTCGACTTTTTGGTCCAGCTATAGCGCAACCAGCCCATTGGTCTGTTACAGATGTAAGGTGAATTTGCAAATCTGGCCAGCGTACATGTGATAGTTCTTCTAGCCAACTCATTACAATACCAGCTTGGTTTGTGGTTGTAGTAATTAAGTAACAATCCTCAGAAATTCTCCAAATAGTTCCATCATCTAAAATAAAACCATCATCTCTTAGCATAATACCATATCGAGCTTTACCAACAGATAACTTGCTAAATGAGTTTATGTAAATATTATCTAAAAATATGGAAGCATCTGGGCCTTGGAGCATTATTTTTCCTAATGTGCTGACGTCACATATGCCAACATTTTTTCTAGTAATTTTTACTTCATTACAAGATGCGTCTTCTAATTTTTGACTTT
>PTLN01000003.1 GCA_002938125.1 Alphaproteobacteria bacterium MarineAlpha2_Bin1 | reverse complement strand
ATTAATTGCTACCCCGTGGCCGATAATTATATTTGTAATTGCTATATTAGCTTGGTTAGGTGCTAGGAGTATTTACGTTGTTATGGGATCAGTTGTAGCTTTTTTATTAATAGGCTACTTTGGAATGTGGCAAGATACTATGAAAACGCTTGCTATCATATCTGTATCAACAATTCTATGTATTGCAATTGGAATTCCCCTTGGCATGTGGATGGCAAAATCAGATCGAGTTCAATCTATAATTACACCTATCCTTGATATCATGCAAACTATTCCGAGCTTTGTCTATTTAATACCTGTAGTTATGTTGTTAGGTATAGGAAAAGTTCCAGGATTAATTGCTGTCTGTATTTATGCTATTCCTCCAATAGTAAGACTAACTAATCTGGGTATAAGACTAGTTGATAGAGATGTTTTAGAAGCAGCAGAAGCTTTTGGAGCAAATTATTGGCAAAAATTGTTTGGAGTTCAGATTCCATTGGCTCTCCCAAACATATTTGCGGGTGTTAACCAAACAATTATGATGGCATTAGCAATGGTCGTAATTGCAGCAATGATTGGAATGGCTGGTTTAGGACAACAAGTACTAAGAGCAGTATCAAATCAATATTTGGCTGTTGGGCTAATGAATGGTCTTGCTATTGTGATAATTGCAATAATTTTTGACCGTGTATCACAAAAATTTGGTCAAAGATTACAAAAGCATAGGGAGAATAACAATAGTAACTAATACTAAAATTGAGATTAAAGATCTTTATAAAATTTTTGGACCAAACCCTGCAGTAATGCTCAATAAGGTAAAAGCTGGAATCTCAAAAGAAGAACTTCTTGAGAAATATAATCATACTGTTGGACTTCAAGATATAAATATTGGTATTCCAGCTTGTGGTATCCAAGTTGTAATGGGTTTATCAGGAGCTGGTAAATCTACTCTGATTCGTCATATAAATAGATTAATTGAACCTACATCAGGAAAAATTATTGTTGATGGTGAAGATGTTCTTGCTATGCAACAGAAAGAACTAACAAACTTTAGGCGATTTAAAGCTTCTATGGTTTTTCAAAAATTCTCTCTCTTTCCGCATAGAACTGTTACTGAAAATGTTGCCTATGGTCTTAAGATTCAATCTAAAAGCAAAGATGAAATTACCAATATATCTTCCGAATGGATTGAACGTGTAGGTTTGGGAGGATTTGAAAACCATTACCCAGCTCAACTTTCTGGCGGAATGCAACAGAGAGTCGGATTAATTAGAGCTTTAGCAACAAATCCAGATATTTTACTAATGGATGAAGCATTTTCCGCTCTAGACCCATTAATTAGGTCTGATATGCAAAATATACTATTGGAACTTCAAAAAGAATTAAATAAAACTATTGTATTTATTACCCATGATTTAGATGAAGCGCTTAAACTGGGGGATAATATTGTTATTTTGAGAGGCGGTGAAATGGTTCAACAAGGTAACCCTCAAGAAATAATTTTAAAACCAATAGATGATTATGTAACTGACTTTACAAAAGATATTAATAGAGGAAAAATAATTCAAGTAAAACATATAATCGAAAAAGAACCAGCCTCATCAGATTTTGTTATTGATGCAAATACAACAGTTGAAGAAGCTATTGAGAAATTAGTCAATGCTGATATAAGTTCTGCAAGTGTGAAAGAAAAATCATCTATAATTGGTTCAATAACGACAAAAAATCTTGTTTCAGTTATATCGAGAAGATAAACAAACTATTTCCTAATAGCTTGGATTATTTCTGCAACAGTTTGTTCTTGACCAGGTCCCATAATATGAGCTCCTGAAACTCCATCGATTTCATGTAATTCGTTTAAAAGTTCTAGACAAATTTTCTTTCCATCTCCTTTTTGGTCTTTAGATTTGCTAAGTATATTAAGTATTCTATCAGGAACTTCCACACCTGGAAGATTCTCATGCATCCATATAGCTTGTTTACTAGATGAAAATGGCCCTATTCCAACTAAAAAGTATACTGATTTTAATAAACCAAAATCGGACAATATTGAAAAATATTTTTTGCATATCTTCATATCAAAACAATATTGAGTTTGAAAAAATTGAGCACCAGAATTTACTTTAGCAATAAGTTTGTCTGGCTTCCAATTACTAGGAGGTAAGAATGGAGCATCAGCTGCACCAAGAAAAATTTCTGGAGGATTAGTGATATTTCTACCCGAATTTAACTCACCTGTATTATTAATTTTTGTTAATAATGAAATCAAGTCTGTTGATTGCTCAAAATCACCTACAAACTTAGCCTGTTTCTCATCTCCAACTTCCGCAGGGTCACCAGTAAGTACTAAAAAATTTGTAACACCCATTGCAGAAGCTCCAATTATATCACTTTGTATTGCTATTCTATTTTTATCTCTTAATGTAAGTTGAATGATTGGTTCAATACCATTTGATTTCATCACCCCTGATAAAACAAGACTAGAAAGGTGCGATTTTGCTCCTGCTCCGTCAGTTATATTTACTGCATCAGCAAGTCCTTTGAGGTATAATACTTTTTCTAATGATGCATTCAAATCAGTATCTGTTTTTGGTGTTGTTTCAGCTGTAATTACAAACTTTTTTTTTGCTAGAGCCTCATTTAATTTGCTTGTATTTTTGTTAATATTATTCATAAAATATTAAATACACCAAATTAGATTAAATTAATACTTCCAAAATAAAAAAGTACCATTTATTTTTAAAATTGATAAAATTTTTTAAATTAACCTGGAAAATTGAAATAATTATGGAAAAAATTGCTTTATTAGACGGCGGTATGGGTCAAGAACTATTACTTAGATCTAAACAAAAACCTCACCCAATGTGGTCAGCTAAAGTTTTACTTGATGAACCTCAAATAGTTGAAGATGTTCATTGTGATTTTATTCAGGCAGGATCAAGAATTATTACTCTAAATAGTTATGCTCTAACTCCAGAAAGACTTAAAAGAGATAGCTCATTAGAATTATTTGAACCCTTACAAAATAGAGCAATGAGTATCGCTAATCGTTCAAAAGATAAAACAATAAGTATTCATAACGGAGATCTAAATATTGCTGGCTGCCTTCCCCCACTAACAGCTAGTTATAGACCTGAAACTGCGCCTGGATTTAATGAGTCAATCGATCAGTATTATAAGATTGCATCAATACAAGCAAATAATGTAGATTTTTTTCTCTGCGAAACAATGTCATCTATTATTGAAGCTAAAGCTGCTATTACTGCAGCTAAAATTTTTTCAAAACCTATATGGATTAGTTTTTCTATAAATGATGATAATACTTCAACACTGAGATCAGGTGAAAAACTGTTTGATGGAATAAAAGAAATGAAAAGTTTAAACGTAGATGCAGTTTTAATTAATTGCTCTATACCAGAAGCTATTGACTCGTCAATTCAAGAATTAAAGTCAAACTTTTCAATTATAGGTGCTTATGCAAATGGCTTCACGTCGATTAATGCACTATTGCCAGGAGGTACAGTAGATAGTTTAGAAAAAAGAAAAGATTTAAACCCAGAAAAATATTCTAATTTTGCAATTAACTGGGTTAAATTAGGTGCAAAAATTATTGGCGGTTGCTGTGAAGTGGGGCCAAGACATATTTCAAAACTAAAAGAAAATCTTATAAATAATGGATTTCAAATAAGCAGTAATCCAAGTTAGATTTTTATAAATTTTAAGTAAATATTTGAAATTAATTCTTTATTTACTTTTCACTTATATTTTTTAAATTGATATTTTTTATAGGTTTGAAATGACGATAAAGATAGCTTCAGATAATTATTTACCCTATGAGGCTTTAGAAGATGATAAAAATCTTTTGAATCTGATTCTTAAAGATAGCTCCAAATGCTCATCAGAATATATGCCAAGTAATTTTTGGAGATTTCATCAAGATCAGTCTATTGAAGATCTAATTAATGGAAGTATTTTTAAATTATGTTCAGAAGAGAGTATACCTTGGCTAGTTTCTATGGGTGCTGTTGATGAGAGGCCAAAAATAGATACCAGTAGATTTTATAAATTACAAAATATTAATGAATTTAATCAAGGAAATTCTGCATCATCATTTATTACAGATCTTATGCATAGGTATCCGGACTGGGCAATAAATTTTTATAATACATCTTTGAATGACTTAAGAGAAACAGCGTTCCGAATTGCAAAATTATATGGAGAGTCTAAAAAAGCACAACCTATTGAAAAAATAAATATTGAAAATATTGGCTACCCGCAAGATAGATTCAAAATTGGCAATTGTCATTATACATATAACTCATTAATTAAATATATGAATTACTCTTATTGTAATAATTATTTTAACTTTAATAGGAATTGTACACTGGTTGAGTTAGGAGCTGGTATTGGGAAGCAAATTTATATAATTAAAACTCTTCATCCTAAGGTCTCATTTTTAAATTTTGATCTACCAATTCAGTTATATTGTTGTGAGCAATATTTAAAAAAATTATTTCGAAGCGATTTGATTTCCTACAGAGAAACTAGAGAATGGAAAAAAATTCCAAAATTAAGTCCTGGCAAAGTATATATGCTTGGATCATGGCAATTTCCGTTACTAACATCGTACAAATTTGATTTGTTTTGGAATAGCGCAAGTTTTCAAGAAATGGAACCTGAAATAGTAGAAAACTATCTAAATATAATCAGAAATTCGACTGATTATATCTATTTAAATCAAAATATGAGTGGTATGCCAACAGGTGAAAAAGGAACTCTAAGAGTCTTAAATGCTACTACTGAAAAAACCTACTTTGAATCTTTAAATAGTTATAAATTGATTAATAGGTCTGAAGCTTTTTACCCCTTATCAAGAGCAAAAGGAATAAGCGGTACTTACGAGCACATGTTTTTTGAAAAAATCTATAGATAATTATTCTTTAATTTTTCTCTTGCAAATTAAACTAGCTTAATATAAATCATCATACCCTTTAATTTAATTAATTATATGACTAAAAATCTAATATCTATATCCTCACTACTACTTGGAATTGCAATTTTTATGCTTGGAAATGGTCCTCTTCCAACATATTTAGCAATAAGACTAACAAATGAAGGAATAGCAACATGGATTATTGGACTGATTATGTCCCAATATTATGTAGGTTTTATAATTGGTCCTTACTTTGTTCAAAAACTAATTGAGTCTGTTGGCCATATACGTTCATTTATTGTTTTAGGCTCAACAATGTCTGCAATAACATTATTTCATATTTTTATAAATCATTTTATTTTCTGGGGTTTCTTTCGTCTAACTATAGGAGTATGTGCTATTGGGATGTTTATGTGTGTTGAAAGTTGGTTAAATGCCAGAGCAACTAATAATAATAGAGGTCAAGTTTTTTCATACTACATTATTGCTGTTTACCTCTTTAGTGGCATAGGACAATTCATTCTTCAAATTCCGGATGAGAGAGATTTCATGATTTTTATTATTTTTTCTATATTAATGTCTTTCGCAATCATTCCAATTGCTCTTACCAAATTACCCCCACCTGAAATTATTAATATTGAGAAATTTAGCCTAATGAAACTCTGGAATAAATCGCCGACTGGAATGACATTTGCTTTGATGGGAGGAGTTGTTAGCGGTGCTTTTTACTCAATTGGTCCTGTTTTTGCACAACTAAATAATTTTGATAAAAATACAACAGCTTTATTTATTAGTAGTGTAACTATAGGTGGCCTAATTTTACAGTGGCCTGTGGGAAAAATCTCTGATGGTAAAGATAGAAGAAAATTCATGCTTGCAGTAGCAATTCTTTTAATAACAATTTCTATTTTAATAAGTATCTTTAACTCAAATATCTATTTATTTTTAATTCTTTCTATTATTTTTGGTGGTTTAATTGCATTAATGTATCCATTAGGAGTTGCTTATACAAATGATTATTTAAATAAAGATGAATTACTTTCTGCAACGAGTGGTTTAGTAATAGCTTACGGTATAGGAGCTATTATAGGCCCTTTATTTGCCTCTTTAATTATTGAATTCACAAATTCTTCAGGTCTATTTAGTTTCTTCTCAGGAATTGGAATTTTAACTGCAGCTATTATTATTTGGAGAATGTCACAAAGAGATTCATTATCTGCAGATATGCAGTCAGATTATGTAGCAATGCCAAAAACAAGTCCAATTATTAATAATCTAGATCCTAGAGGTGAAGAATTAAAAAATTAGATAAAATTTATTTTTTATCTAAATTTTTTATTGCTGCAAGAGCCGATAAATTTAAACCCTTACCATTATTTTTTGCATAAAAAATAATCTCATTTTTCATTCTCTTATCCCAAAACTGATTAATATGATTAGTTATAGAAATTATTGCCTTTTCTTCAGGATAAGAATTGAAGTAATTTGATATTTGGTTAACCATGTAAACTAATTTTTGTATATCCATTCTAAATTATTCTTTTAAAATCTGTATATATATTTATTTTTTCTTCTCTTGCAAAAGCTAAAACAGTGAGGTTATTTTGTTTTGCAATTTCAATAGCTAAAGATGTGGGCGCTGAGACAGATACAAGAATTGGGCAACCAATAGAAATTGTTTTTTGAACCATTTCCATACTACACCTGCTAGTAATAACAATAAAACCATCAGAAGTGTTTATGTTTTTTCTAGCTAAATTACCAATGAGTTTATCCAAAGCGTTATGTCTACCTACATCTTCTCTAATAGCTATCAGTTTTGCATTAGAATCAAAGAACCCAGCAGCATGTACAGAACCTGTTTCTTTATTAATTGTTTGGTAATTTGGTAAGTGTCTTATAGCAGTAAAAATTAAATCTATATTCAAACTTGGACCTTTTATACTTAATGATTTCAGAGGTCTTAACGCATTATCAATTTCGTTAATTCCACATATACCACAACCGGTCCTACCTTCTATATTTCTATTCTTATTGAAGATATCTAAAACATACTTTGGGGCAAGTTCAATATTTACGCTGACACCCCTGTCTAATTTTTCAAAGCTTACTGATTCTATTTTTTCAACACTTTCAACTAATCCTTCAGAAAGTGTGAAGCCAACTCCAAAATCTTCAAAATCTGATGGACTTGCCATCATAACTACATATTTTCTTGAATTGAATTTGATGAGAACTGGAATTTCAATAGCAATTTGATCATTGAATTTTTCAAAACCAGATTGTAGGTATTTCTTTACCTCAGAAGTAACAGTTTTTATTTCTTTTTCTTGAATACTCATTTTACTGAGCAAAGTTCATCAATTTTCTTGGACTTTCGGAAATGTTTTTATTCTTATTTCCCTCCACAGAATTACTCAATCTTACCTCCACAGCAGTCACCTTATACTCTGGACAATTAGTTGCCCAGTCTGAAAACTCAGTTGTTATGACATTTGCCTCTGTCTCTGGATGATGAAATGTTGTATATACAACACCTGGTTGCAATCTATTAGAGAATCTAGCTTTTAATTTTGTAGCACCTTTTCTACTTTGAAGGGATACATAATCACCGTTGTTTATTCCTCTCGTTTCTGCATCAAAAGGGTTTATATCTAGTACATCCTCAGAATACCAAATATTATTTTTTGTTCTTCTAGATTGAACACCTACATTATACTGAGATAACACTCTCCCAGTTGTTAATATAAGTGGAAAACGAGGCCCGGTTTTTTCATTCGTTGGTATATAGTCAGTTATCATAAATAACCCTGAACCTCTAACAAATTTATCTACATGCATAATTGGTGTTCCAATAGGTGCTTGTTCATTACATGGCCATTGAATGCTTCCAACCTGATCTAATAACTTGTAACTAACCCCAGAAAAAGTAGGAGTTAGTTCAGCAATCTCATCCATAATCTCTGAGGGATGGTTATAGTGCATTTTATATCCTAGAGCATTTGATAAAGCCATAGTAACTTCCCAATCTGCCAATCCTGCAAGAGGCTTCATAGCAGCTGTAACTCTCGAAATTCTTCTTTCTGCATTTGTGAAAGTCCCATCTTTTTCCAAAAAAGAGGAACCTGGAAGAAAAACATGGGCATATTTTGAAGTTTCATTAAGAAAAAGGTCTTGAACAACAACACAATCCATAGAAGATAATGCAGAAATTACATGATTAGTATTTGGATCTGACTGAGCAATATCTTCACCCTGAATATATATCCCCTTAAATGTACCATCCATAGCAGCATCTAGCATATTGGGAATTCTTAATCCAGGTTCAGGATCCAGTTCAACTTTCCAGTAATCCTCAAAAATTTTTCTTGCTGATTTATCAGACACATGTCTATAACCAGAAAATTCATGAGGAAAAGAACCCATATCACAAGCCCCCTGAACATTATTTTGCCCTCTTAAAGGATTAACACCCACGCCTTTACGCCCTAAATTTCCAGTTGCCATTGCAAGATTAGCCATTCCCATTACCATTGTTGTACCCTGACTATGCTCTGTTACACCTAAACCATAATATATGGAAGAGTTTTTAGACTTAGCATATAAACGTGCAGACTCAATAATTTTTATTGCTGGCACTCCAGTAATAACCTCCATCTCCTCTGGTGAATTTTTTTCTTGGAGAATAAAATTTAGCCAATTATTAAATTCTTTTTTATCACATCTTTCATTAATAAATTTAGTATCAAGCAAGCCCTCTTTAGCAATAACATGTGCTATAGAGTTAATTAGCGCAACATTTGTACCAGGGAAAAGCTGTAAGTGATTTGACGCCTCTACATGGGGTGTTCTTACTAAGTCAATTTTTCTGGGATCAATAACTATTAATTTCGCACCATTACGTAACCTTCTCTTCATTAGTGATGCAAAAACTGGATGTGCATCAGTTGGATTTGCACCAATGACCATTATTAAGTCTGAGTCGAGTACCGATTCAAAATCCTGTGTTCCGGCAGATGTTCCAAATGTAGTTTTCAAACCATAACCAGTAGGAGAATGGCAAACTCTTGCACAAGTATCAGTATTATTATTTCCAAATGCTGTTCTAATAAGTTTTTGAACTAAAAATGTTTCTTCGTTAGTACATCTTGAGCTAGTTATTCCTCCTATTGAACTAACTCCAAATTTATTTTGAATGTCTTTAAATTTATCTGCAACATATTTAATTGCCTCATCCCAACTAGCTTCTCTCCAAGGTTTATTAATAGATTCTCTTATTAAGGGTGATTTAACTCTATCTGAGTGCGTTGCATATCCCCATGCAAACCTTCCCTTGACACATGAATGACCTAAATTTGCTTTACCGTTTTTATTTGGTGTCATCCTAATAACGTCATCCCCCTGCAATTCAGCGGTGAATGAACAACCTACTCCACAATATGCACACGTAGTATTAACTTTTCTTGTGGGCTGACCTTTTTCAACAACAGACTTCTCGATTAAAGTAGCTGTTGGACAGGCTTTTACACATGCTCCACATGAAACACAATCTGAGTCAAAAAACTCTTTTTCTCCTGTAGTTACTTTAGATTCAAAGCCTCTTCCTTCTATTGTTAAGGCAAATGTCCCCTGCTGCTCCTCACATGCTCTTACACACCTTGAACAAACAATACATTTTGATGGATCAAAAGAAAAATAAGGATTTGAGTCATCTTTATTCATAGCTAAATGGTTTTTTCCTTCAAAGCCGTATCTCACTTCTCTCAAACCCACAGCTCCAGCCATATCTTGAAGTTCACAATCACCATTTGCCGAGCAAGTCAAACAATCTAGCGGATGATCACTAATATATAACTCCATTACACCTTTACGTATCTTTGCAAGTTTTTTTGTTTGAGTTCTAATCTTCATACCATCTTGAACAGGCGTGGTACATGATGCAGGAGTACCTTTTATTCCATCTATCTCCACTAAGCAAAGTCTACATGAACCAAATGGTTCTAAACTATCAGTTGCACATAGTTTAGGAATATCTATATCATTTTCCGCTGCGGCTCTAAGAACCGAGGTACCCTCTGTAACATTTACGATCTTACCATCTATTTCTAGAGAAACTGATGTATCCGATTTTTTTTGAGGCGTACCTAAATCTTTATAATATCCCATTTTAAACCTATTATTAATTTATAAAATCTTCCTTAAAATTCTCAATTGCACTTTTTACTGGAATAGGAATTAAACCACCAAAAGCACATAAAGAACCATTCTCCATAATATCACATAAATCTAACAAAAGTTTAATGTTTTTCTCGACATTGTCACCAAAAATTATTTTTTCAAGTATTTCTTTTCCTCTAACAGACCCTATTCTACAAGGAGTACATTTGCCACATGACTCAATGGAACAAAACTCCATTGCAAATTTAGCTTGAAACCTTAGGTCAATATTATCATCAAAAACGACAATTCCACCATGACCGATCATTCCGCCATTTTCTTGAAATGTTTCATAATCTAGGGGGGTGTCAAACAACTTTTCAGACCAATATGCTCCTAGGGGACCACCTACCTGAACAGCTTTAATAGGCCTACCACTTAAAGTTCCCATTCCATAGTTATACAAAACCTCTCTTAATTTTATTCCAAATGGAACCTCAATCAGACCACCGTTTTTAATATTTCCAGTAAGCTGTATAGTTAAAGTTCCTCTGGAGTTTCTAGATCCAAGTGAAGAATAAAAATTAAAACCTTTAGAAATTATAATTGGAAGAGTAGCTAAGGTTATAACATTATTTACTGCTGTTGGAAAACCAAATAAACCTTCGTATGCTGGAAGTGGTGGTTTAGATCTTATTTGCCCTCTTTTACCCTCTAAACTTTCTAAAAGAGCGGTCTCTTCTCCACATATATATGCACCTGCTCCTAATCTAACTTCTATATCAAAAGATTTATTACTTCCAAGTAAATTAGAACCAATAATATTTTTACTTTTAGCAATGTCTATTGAATTTTTTAATTTAGTGAAAGCTTCAGGGTATTCTGAGCGAAGATATATATAACCTTTAAGTGCTCCCACAGTTATTCCAGCAATAACCATCCCTTCAATTAATAGAAATGGGTCCCCTTCCATAAGCATTCTATCTGCATATGTACCACTATCACCTTCATCAGCGTTACAAACTATATATTTTTTTTCAGCAACAGCGTTTAAAACTGTTTTAAATTTTATACCTGTGGGAAAACCTGCTCCACCTCTCCCCCTCAAACCAGATTTAGTAATTACTTCAGTTAATTGTTCTTGATTTAAAGTTAATGCTTTTTTTAAACCAGTTAAACCACCATTTTTAATGTAATCATCTACAGACAATGGATTATACTTTCCGCAATTTGCAAAAGTTACCCTCTCCTGTTTCTTTAAAAACTCTATCTCATCAATTAAACCTATATAATTTGGATGTTGTTCAAATTCAGTTAAAATTTTTCCTACTTCGTTATTAGATACATTTTTAAATCCAACACGCCCAATTTCAGTCTCAAACTCAATAAGTGGCTCAAGCCAGAATAAGCCTCTAGATCCTGTTCTAATTATATCAATAGACTCACTTTCTAATTGATCATTAAAAGCCAAAAATGTTTCCTCAGAACCTACTGATAAAGATGAAGAATCATCTGGGATAAATACTTTACTTATCTTCATTATATAAGAATTCTGTTACTTTATCTAAGGTTAGACGACCAAAATATTTATTATTAATAATTGCAGCAGGAGATAAAGAACAGTTACCCAAGCAATAAACTTTCTCTATTGAAGTATTATTATCATTATTAATTAAATTGGATATTTTTAAATACAAGTCATTACATCCCATAGATTGACAAGCTTCTGCCATACAAAGTTTGATTATATTTTTAGAGGGAGGCTTAGTTTTAAAATCATGATAAAAACTTAGCACTCCAGAAACTTCAGCTTCTGTTATATTTAAAGAATGTGCTATTATCGGTATTATACTTTTATCTATATAACCATATGAGGAATTTATAGCGTGTAAAATTGGCAATAGGGAGCCTTCTTTTTCCCTATTATCCTCAATAATATCTTTTATTTTTTTTTGATCCAAAATTTTAAATCACAGTTATTTAGTTTTTCAAAATATTTTTATACCTACAATTTATAATTTGAAATATTTTCATTAAAAGAAAAATTTTGCAACTAAAATTAGGCTTCATACTAAAAAAATTGAACACTAGTGATTAAAAAAACCAAAAAATCCTCAAATATAAAATAATAAAAGATTTACGCTTTATGATAACCCAAAAATGAGGCAATTTCAGACCTTACTATATCTGGCTCTTCTAACATCATCATATGACCACAATTTGGTATAACTATTTTACTTAATTTATTAATATTATTATCTAAAGCTTCAATATTCTTAATAGGGGTCATCATATCTTCAGATCCACAAATTAACAATGTTGGGCATAATATATTTTGTAATAATTCATTATTTTCATCGTAATTTTTTACAGCAATTAAATCAGAAAACAAAACACCCTTAGCACTAGACTCAAGTAATTTCATTGAAGTGCCTGTAAGCCACACCCCAGGCACTATATTTTGTCCTAAATGAGAAAAATTACTGTGACCCCACATTGTTATAAATCTGAAAGCATCCTGACTATTATTTTTTGCATTTGATAATAATTCATCGCTCACTCTCATAGGCATGCATACACCGAGAAGCACTAGTTCTGATACTATTTTATTATCGATCTTTGCTAACTCAATTGAAATTAATGCACCAAGACTATGGCCAACAACCACAGCTTCTTTTATTTTTAGTTGATTAATTACTTTGCTAACTGTTTTAGCTATAAATTTTACATCATCTGACGCCCTACCTAAGGATTGTCCATGCCCCATTAAATCTAATGCAATTACTGAATAACCTTTATTTGCAAAATATCTAGATTGTTGGGACCAAATAGTATGATCCATGCCTGCACCATGAATGAAAATTATACATTTTTTTTCTGAATCAAAATCTTTTCCACCATTAGATGCAAAAATATTCTCATTATTGATACTAATATACATATCAAACTCTTTGTGAAGCCCTAAGAGCTTGTTTTAGATCTTGAATTAAATCGTCATAATCTTCAATACCAATTGAAAGCCTTACCAGATCTTCTCCAATGCCTGCTGATTTTAACATTTCGGGAGTCATTTGCTGATGAGTTGTACTTGCTGGATGTATAACAAGAGATTTAGCATCACCGATATTAGCTAAATGAGAAAAAAGATTTAATTTTTCAATAAATTTTTTACCAGCTTCTTTTCCTCCTTTAATTCCAAATGTGAGTATTGCACCTGATCCTTTAGGTAGTATTTTCTTAGCCAATTTATAGTCTTTATGACTCTCAAGGCTTGGATAACTTACCCAGGATACATTTTCATTTGTTTCTAAAAACTCAGCTACATTATATGCATTTTCACAATGTTGCTTCATTCTTACGGACAAAGTCTCTACACCCTGAATTATATAAAACGCATTGGACGGACTCATACACGCCCCGAAATCTCTTAAACCCTCAGATCTAGCTCTCATAATAAATGCTGTTGGACCAAATTCTTCATAAAAATTTAAGCCATCATATCCTTCATAAGGTTGATTTAAAGTAGTAAAGTTTTCAGCACTTCCCCAATCAAATTTACCTCCATCTATAAGTGCTCCACCGATCGCAATACCGTGCCCTCCTAAAAATTTGGTAACTGAATGCATTATAATATCAGCTCCCAAATCTAAAGGTTTTGATAAATAGGGAGTTGTAAATGTTGAATCTATCATCAATGGTAAAGAGTTACTATGTGCAATTTCAGATATAGTCGGTATATCAAATACTTCTAAACCAGGGTTACCTATAGTCTCACCATATATAAGTTTAGTATTAGATTGAATAGCAGATTTAAAACCATTAATATCTCTTGGGTGCACATAAGTTGTATTTATACCAAATCTTGGTAAAGTATATTTCAACATATAATGTGTCCCACCATACAAAGCCGAAGAAGCAACAATATGTGAGTCTGATCCCATTAAAGTTGCAATAGCTAAATGAAAAGCAGACTGGCCACTTGCAGTACAAACTGATCCTACACCGCCCTCTAGGGCTGCTAGTCTCTCTTCAAGAACTGAAACAGTAGGATTGGAAATCCTCGAATAAATATGCCCTGATCGCTCCAAATTATACAATGAAGCAGCATGCTCTACACCCTGAAAAACATACGAGGTTGTTTGGTAAATTGGGACCGCACGAGCACCTGTTAACGGGTCAGGTCTATGACCTGCATGAAGAGATAAGGTGTTAAAATTAAATTTATCCGGACCAGACATATAAATTCCTTTGAATATTAAGCATAAAAAAATAATAAAGTTAAGTATCTCTAAAAAAGTAATTTATTTATATTTTAATTAAAAAAACATGTATATTTATTTTTTTAATAATTTGAAATTATATTTAGTAATTATTCTATATTTTAAGGAATTTAAATTGAAATTTGCTCATTTTTCACATGTTTGGTCCAAACCAAATATTTCTCCCAGTGAAAGATATAATCAACTCTGGAGAGAAATAGCACTTTGTGATGAGCTTAATTTTGATTATGCATTTTGTGTTGAACATCATTTTAGACCAGATGAAAGCCTTATGTCAGCCCCAAGTTTATTTGCAACAGGAGCAGGACTAAAAACAAAGAGGCTTAGAGTTGGACCAATGGGCTATATTGTTCCTCTCTACAACCCTCTTAGACTTGTGGAAGAGATAGCAATAATTGACCAAATGCTAGAAGGAAGGTTAGAACTAGGCCTAGTGCCAGGTGTAAACCCATTATACTTCGAACCTTTTGGAATAAAGTATAATGAAAGAAAATTACCAACTATTGAATTTGTAAATTATCTTAAAACTGCATTTAGCAGTAAAGATAAATTTAATTTTATAGGCAAAAATTTTATTACAAAAAATGCAAAATTATCTGTCAAACCAAATCAATTTCCTCATCCCCCATTATGGATTCAAAGTAGAGATTCAAAAACATTGGATTTTTGTGCAAAAAATAGAATCAATACTGGTTATTTTCTGGTTTATCCAAGAGAGCTTGCATATATTAAGTACAAAAAATATCTATCTCAATGGGTAAGTTATGGATGGAAAGAAAAACCTAATATTGCATATTCAACCGTAGTTTATGTCGATGAAACTGATGAAAAAGCAATTGATAAAGCTCTAATAAGAGCTAGTAAAGCATATGAAGGAGTTCTTGAACCTCCTGAAACTGGTTCTTTTGAAGAGAGAGTTTCAAGATTTGAAAAAAGAGTAAATGCCACTAAGGATACAAAGACTGCTAAATTAATGAAAAATATGTTTAATCCAAACTACATTATTGAAAATGATTTAATGTTCATAGGCTCACCTGAAACAGTAACAAGAAAATTAAAAGACTCTTCCAGATCAGGTCACTTTAATACATTTTTTGGTGAGTTTAATTTCTCTGATCTTCCAGAAGAGGACTTAATGCGATCAATAAAATTATTTGGAGAATATGTTATACCTGAACTAAGTAAATTTGAACCATTTTAATAGGAAAATGAATTGACAGCAATTTTATGGGGTTTATTGGGTGCATTACTAATTGGAACTTCAGATACAATAGCACGAATAACAAGTCAAAGAATATCTATAACTCTACTCATTTTATTTATCATGAGTCTGTCATCTATTTTGATGTCACTATGGTTTCTCATCACATGGAATTGGCCATCTTGGGACTTATATAGTTGGTCAGCCTCAGTAATTTCTGGTTTCTTAAATTTAATTGCAGTTGCGTTTCTTTATAAAGCTCTCGCTCGAGGACCAGTGTATGTAGCATCTCCTGCTACAGCTAGTTACTCTGTTATATTGATAGTAATTAATATTACCATAGGAGAATTGTTCACTCTAACTCAATTGTTAGCATCTATAATAGTTTTTTTTGGAATTGTGATGATATCAGCTCAACCCAAAAAAATAATTGATAAAAAATATTCTTCAAGTTGGCTTAGGGTAACCGCCTTACTTGGTTTGGGCGCAGGATTCACTATAGCTCTCAGATTTTTCTTTGCACAAGAATCAATTGAGTTTTTGGGAGCAGAACACGCTCTTTATTTGAACAGGTTGAGTGCTTTTATTTTTATTTTGATATTTTTTATCGTGAAAAATTTTAAAAATAAATATGAATGGTTCCCTAAAAATTCAACAATGATTTTTGTAACTCTTCAAGCTATTCTAGAAACTTTAGCTTTAGCTGCATTTTTATATGGGTCAATGAATGGTGGAAGAATTGGAGCAACAATAGGTTTTTCTACTTTTGCTATAGTAACATCTGTAGTTTCTTGGATTTGGTTGGGTGAGAAAATACCTACAAACAAATTCCTCTGGATAATTATAATTACATTTGCAATTATATTTTCAATTGCCTACGCACCTAATTAAAAATATATTTAAAAAGCTCTTCCCACAACTCTACATGAATAATTTTCTAATGAAGCGGAGAGAGTACCAAGAGTTTGGTATGCTCGCTCAGTGATTAATCTTAAATTTAAATGGTCAAATCTATATCTATGGACAGGAACTTTCAGTATTTCTTTTTTCTGTATTTCATCATTATACGAAAACCAAACTAATTTATTTTGATCTTTATTTTCTAATTCTATAAATGACCAATCACTCCATTTATCTCTAAGTGTTACCTTATCAATCTGTTTTAGACTAACTAGTGAAAATTTAGATCCATTCTCTTCGATTTTATTGATTTGAAATCGTATTGGATCTTTTTGATATTTATTTATATTATTTGAAACACAATTGTATTCAGTAATCGAAGACCACGAATACCCACTTAAAGAAAAAAAAATTATAAATGAATAAAAAATTAATTTCATAATAACCTCAAATAATAAAAGTTATGATAGCATAGAAGAAAGGGACATGATTTTTTCATACATAGGGTATAACTTAGTATATTTATTATTTTCATCATCTAAATATTGCTTCTTTATCATTTCAAAATCTAATTTATCTTCATTTAAAAACATTAAAAATATATTAAAATAATAATCATTTGTTAATAAATCTTGAAAAAAAATAGAATTTTGCTGAGTTAAATTATAGTTAAAAAACAGAGGCAAAAGCTCTTTTTTTTGCTCTAATGGAAAAATATTATATGCCTGTCTAAAATAATTCTTAATATTAACCATACCTTCAGGCGTTATATTATGCTTCTTCTCATTTGCACTAAACATAATGTCAGAGTTTCTTAAGAAATTTTGAATTAATTCCATAGAAATCTCTTGAAGTACACTTTCTTTAACAGCAGAGATTGCAATCTGATGTTCTTCAGAGGTAAAATCCGATTCACTTAAAAAATTTATATGCGCCTTCTCATCCCTAACCAAAATACTATTATCCTTGGTATAGAGTATAATTAGTTGTTTTAATCTGGTAATATTATAATCATTTAATTTCATAGGTACTAATATTGTGTTTTAATCTTTATTAATAAAAAATTTGAGTTAAATTTAAAAAATAAGAGAAAGTTTATAATATAACATGCTTTATTTAATTTTTAAATCGCTTATATCAGGGATTATGATAGGCATAATATCTGAAGTTGCAAAGAAATATCCTGGTTTGGGGGGTCTTATCGCCTCATTACCATTAATTTCAGTTATTGGAATTATATGGTTATGGAATGACACTCAAAATTTAAGTAAAATAGTTGAACATTCATATTCTACTCTTTTTTTTGTTATTCCTTCACTTCCATTTTTTATTGTACTACCCATATGTATCAAGACTGGTATCCCATTTTGGATAGCAATTTCAAGCGCATGTATAGTTACAATTTTACTTTATATTGTAATGATCAAGTCAAGTTCAATATTTGGGATAAAAGTCTAGATACTTAAAATGGAAATTCAAAATAAATATAATCAATTCTGGCCATTTAGTAATTCCTATTTAAAACTACCAAATGTTTTTTTTGAAATACGTGTACCTGAAAAAACAAAAAATCCCAAGTTAATTAAATATAATAGATCTTTATCACAAGAATTAAATTTAAATATTAAAGATACCAACTTAATAAAGGATTTATTTTCTGGTAATTATATATCTGAAAAAGCTAAAACTATTGCGCTTGCTTATTCAGGTCATCAATTCGGAAATTTTGTGCCTAATCTTGGAGACGGAAGAGCAATTCTTCTTGGGGAAGTAACTAAGAAAAATGGTACCTTGTTTGATATTCAACTAAAAGGAAGTGGCAAAACTAAGTTTTCTAGAAATGGTGATGGAAAAGCTCCTCTTGGTCCAGTTATACGAGAATACATAGTCAGTGAAGCAATGAATGCTTTATCTATACCAACAACTAGATCATTAGCAATTATTTCAACAGGAGAAAAAGTTTTTAGAGAAAAAACATTACCTGGTGGAATACTTACAAGGGTTGCCTCTAGCCATTTAAGAGTTGGAACATTTCAATATTGTCAAATATTAAATGATTTAGATAAGCTAAAAAAACTTTGTGATTTTGCAATAAATAGACACTTTCCAGCTATTAAAAATATGAAAAACCCTTATCTTGAATTATTAGTTCAACTACAAGAAAAACAAACTTACCTTATTTCAAAATGGATGAGCGTGGGTTTTATCCACGGCGTAATGAATACTGATAATACTTCTATTTCAGGAGAAACTATAGACTTTGGCCCCTGTGCTTTTATGGATAAATATGATCCTAATGCTGTGTTTAGCTCTATAGATTTTAAAGGTAGATATTCATTTAGCAATCAACCTGGTATCGCACAGTGGAACCTTGCAAGATTTGCTGAAGCAATTCTCCCATTAATACATGAGAACGAAAAGTTAGCTATTTCTCAAGCCAACGAAGTAATAAATGAATACCCTAGAATATTTAAACAAAAATGGTTGCGGATAATGGGAAGAAAGTTAGGACTGGAAAAAACAGAGACTAACGACGAAACCTTGATAAATGACTTTCTTAATATAATGTCTAAGAATAATCTTGATTTTACTTCTACCTATAGAAATTTATGTAATCATTATATTTTAAATGAAAATAATAATATCGAAATAGATAATTGGAAAAATGAATGGAATCAAAGATTAAAAAAAGAACGAATAGAGTTTCAAACTATATCAAAAAAAATGAAGAAAATTAACCCATTGTATATACCAAGAAATCATTTAGTAGAAAAAGTTATTAATGAAGCAGTATATAAAGATAACTTCCAACCATTAGAAGAAATTTTAAATCTAATTACTAAACCATTTTCAGAAAAAATTGAAGATACATTTTATAGTGTTACTCCAAAGTCTGGCGAACAAGTTTTCCAAACCTTTTGCGGTACATAATTCTTAATCGTGAAGATTAATTAGTTTAATTAATTCGTTTATATGATTTGGTGTTGTTCCACAACAACCGCCAATTATATCTACACCCATATCCAACCAATCTTTACATATATGTGCAAACTTTGAAGGAGAAACAAGTGAATTATACTCATGTTTTGAGTAATCATAATAAATTATTTCTGGGTAAGCCATTATTTGATTAGACCAATGATTAGATAAATATTCAACCACTTTATATGTAACTTTAATATTTGAGTGCATGATTCCTAATACATCCGGGTCAAAGTTTTTTAAAGCCTTAAATATTTTTTCTAATGTCTCATTTATAGGCTTTAAATAATCTTGATCTATACCTTCCTCTCTCTCTATGGACAGGTCATAACCAACAATCTCCCCATTAATTTTCTCACTACAACTTAATCCAACCCATACAGGCAAACCTATTTCTTTCACAACCTCTAAAAGCCTACATGAATGTTCAGTATCTAACATCATTTCTAGTATAAATATATCAATACCCGAATCAGCTAAAATATATGCCATCTCCCTATAATTATTTGTTTCGGTCTGTATATCTGGAATATAACTTGGATCTGGATATGCCTTGCCCTTCTTCCAGGCTAATGTGTTAGACATACTTCCAGCAATCAATATATTTTTTGATGGAGCAACATTATAACAAGCCTCTTTTGCAAGGCGAACTGCTGTTTGATTTATCTTTTTTGTTTGATTTCCTAAATTAGAACCCTCCAAAACATGCCTACATGAGGAAAAAGTATTTGTTGTAATAACATCAACACCAATTTTTAAATATTTTTCATGAATAGAACGAACTAAATTGGGATGAGTTATATTAGCAATTGCTGACCATGAGACATTATCAATTTTACCACCCATTCTAGATATTTCAGTTCCGGTAGCACCATCAAGAATTAAATAGTCCTGATTATTCATTTAGTTTGGCTATTTTTAAATTTTTAATAGTATTCATGCTAAGAAGAGGTCCAACCTCCATCAATCACTATTGACGTACCTGTAATTAAAGATGAAGACTCAGATGCCAAAAAAATTACAGCACCCATTATATCTTCAACTTCTCCAACTCTACCTAATTTTATTTTTTCTTTAATCCACCTTAAACGTTCTTTATTTGAGAAGGTGCTTTCAGTCAATGGAGTTTGTATAAATGTTGGGCAAATGGAATTTACCCTAATTCCATATGGCCCCCATTCAGTTGCCATAGATTTTTGAAAACCCTCTAAGGCGTGTTTAGATCCACTATAAACCGCTCTTTCAGGACCTCCCACTTTAGACATCTGACTTGAAATGAAAATTAATGAACCTGGGGAATTTTGAGAAATCAATCTTTCTGCAAAAGCTTGAGCAAAAAAATAAGCTCCTTTTGTATTAACCGACATAACATTATCATAATCATTTTCATTAGTTTCTATTGCTATGGTATGTTTCGCTATTCCAGCACTAAATACTGCAATATCAAAAGTTTCTTGAATTTCAAAAAAATTATTTATTTCAACCACGTCAGTAATATCTAATTTTTGAGAATCAGATCTCCAACCTTTTTGATTGATAGAATTAACAATATTACTCAAAAGATTAATTCTCCGAGAAACTATCGTGACACTAGCACCAGCAGAAGCTAAAGCTACTGCACAACCCAGGCCAATACCACTACTAGCTCCAACAACAACTGCTCTTTTACCATCAAGGCGAAATGAGGGTATTTTTGGTAAGTCAATCAATCAGAGGCCTCTCCATATGGAATATTTTTGCCTCCATACCTTCTTATTCTAATATTTGCTTGCTCAGCATGACCAACAAATCCCTCTAACATGCATAGCCTAGAGCAATACTCTGCGACTTTAACAGCCGCCTCATTGGTGAGTATTTTTTGATATGTATGAGTTTTTATAAACTTACCGACCCATAAACCACCAGTGTAGCGACCTGCTTTTTTTGTTGGCAAGGTATGATTAGTGCCAATGACTTTATCTCCATTAGAAACATTTGTTCTTGGTCCTAAAAAAAGTGCTCCATAATTTCTCATATTATTTAAAAAATAATCATCATCCTCAGTCATAACCTGAACATGCTCTGATGAAATTTGATTAGAAATTTTTACCATCTCATCATAATCAGAGCATAAAATTACTTCACCAAAATTTTTCCAACTTTCACTAGCTGTTTCTCTCGTAGGAAGTATCTTAAGAAGTCTATCGACATGTCTAATTGTTTCATTTGCAAGTTTTTCTGAGTTAGTTAAGAGTATACAAGGGGAGTTATAACCATGTTCTGCTTGTCCTAATAAATCCGTTGCACATATTTCTCCATCAACCGTCTCATCAGCAATAATTAAAGTTTCAGTGGGACCAGCAAATAAGTCTATACCAACCCTTCCATAAAGTTGCCTTTTTGCCTCAGCCACATAGGCATTGCCAGGACCAACCAACATATCAACTGGTTTTATATTTTTAGTACCCAACGCTAATGCGCCTACAGCCTGAACCCCACCTAAAGTATAAATTTCATTTGCTCCACCAAAATGCATAGCTGCTATAATAGCAGGATTTGGCTCTCCATTATGAACAGGAGCAGTTGAAGCAATTCTTTTAACTCCTGCAACCTTTGCTGTCACAACTGACATATGAGCCGAAGCTACCATAGGAAATTTTCCCCCAGGCACATAGCAGCCAACAGAGTCAACAGGGATATTTTTATGACCTAGAATTACACCAGGTAATGTTTCGACCTCTATATCATTTAAACTATCCATTTGTTTGTTTGCAAATTGTCTTATTTGTTCTTGGGCAAACAAGATATCATCTAGGTCTCTCTTAGAAACTTTTGAGATTGCATCGTTAATTTGATTTTCTGACAATAGAAAACTATCCGGAGTATAATTATCGAATTTCTTTGACATTTCAAAGATAGCTTCGTCACCCCTTTTATCAATATCAAGTAAAAGGTTTTCTACTACTTTCCTAATTTTCATATCGTCAACTGATCTCTCAGCATGAGATTTACTTTTTTTTAAATATTTTACCATATCCAAATCAACTAAATTTTTTTTTATAAAATAAATAATATTTGTAGAATTTATCTAAAAAAGATTATAAATTTATTACAAAAATACACAACAAAAAATTTAATTCTAATTATTAAAAAAATATAGAGAAAACTTATGCAGCATTTTGAATTTAATACTACACCTCTTATAAAATTTGGCTCTGGATGTTTGGAAGAGCTTGGTAATATTACTTTAAAAAAAATTGGAAGGAAAATATTAATTATTACAGATAAGGGTATTATAGAAACTGGTATTATCGAAAAAGCGCTTCATAGCCTAAAAGAAGCAAATGTAGACTTTACTATTTTTTCAGATGTTCAGGCTGACCCCCCGGAGTCTAACATATTAGAGTCAACAAAACTCTGTATTGAAAAATCTGTTGATGGGGTCATAGGAATAGGCGGAGGATCTTCTTTGGATGTTGCTAAAGTTACGGCTGTTTTATCGAAGGGACAAGAAAAATTAAATGAAATTTATGGTATAGACAAAATTAAAGGCTATAGACTTCCGCTAATACTAATTCCTACGACAGCAGGGACTGGTTCAGAGGTTACACCTGTATCTATTGTAACAACAGGTACAAGTGAAAAAATGGGAGTAGTTTCAAATAAAATAATTCCAGACGCTGCAATTTTAGATCCTGAACTGACTCTAGGTCTACCTCCACATATTACAGCTGCGACAGGGATTGACGCAATGGTTCATGCTATTGAGGCTTACACATCAAAAAGTCAAAATAATAACCCTATTTCTAGAAGCTTGGCAAAAAAAGCACTTAGATTAATGGGGAAATCTATTGAATTAGCTGTACATAATGGTTCTAATATTGAAGCTAGATCAAACATGTTACTAGGATCAATGTTTGCTGGACAAGCTTTTGCAAATTCTCCAGTCGCAGCTGTTCATGCTTTAGCTTACCCAATAGGTGGACACTTTAAAGTTCCACATGGTTTATCAAATGCTCTAGTTCTGCCTCATGTTTTAAAATTCAACGCTATTACAAAACCTCATATTTATACAGAAATTGCTTATTGTGTCTTTCCAAATTTAAAAGGAAATAGTAACCAAGAGATAGCACAAGAATTTGTTGAAAATCTGAGTAACTTATCAAAAAGGTGCGGCCTGCAACAAAAACTTAGTGAAGTTGGAATAAAAAGCGAATCATTAAACATGTTAGCCAAAGAGGCAATGAATCAAACTCGACTTCTTGTTAATAATCCAAGAGATTTAACAGAAAAAGATGCATTTCATATTTACGAATCTGCATTATAATTATTCATACAAAAAAATTTAGTTAATTAGCGTAGCTCCCTCTCCTGACTCTCTGAGTTTCCAATACAAAGAGTCCAATTTTTTTGTAATAGTACCTGGAACTGAGTCTCTTACTTTTCTTCCAGAAACTTCTTTAATTGGTAATGCTCCTCCAGCTGTGCTAGTAGTAAATATTTCATCAGCAGCAAATAAATCAAAAGTAGAAATATTGCATAACTTAACCTCTATATTTATACTTTTTGCTAAATCAATAAAAACCTGACGCGTTATACCTCTTAAAATACCATCACCTGGTGTATACATAATTCCATTTTTAATAACAAATATATTTGAAGCAGGTCCTTCAGCAACATACCCATTATTATCCAACCAAATTAAATCATCATATCCAGCATCTAAAGCCTCCATTTTAGCTAACTGGTAATGTAGACGATCAACACATTTGTACCTGGGATCTAAAGTATCTGGTGTAAAACCTCTTAAATGGCTAATCATCAATTTTATTCCTTCTTGCCTCCCAATTTCATCAGCTAGAAAAACATATGGAGCTACCCAAATAATTTCAGTAGGAGAATTATCTCTTGGATCTGCAATTACTTCTTTTGATATACCTCTGGTTGCAATAAACCTTATACTTGCATTTTTTAGATTATTTAACTTTACTGTATCTATAATTGCTTTATACCAGCCTTGTTTGTCTAACGAGCAATTCATTCTTGTTGCTCTCAATGAGTCTTCAAACCTATCTAGATGTTCATCTAATTTAAATATGTATCCATTCCATGCTGAAACCACATCAAAAACAGCATCCCCAAGCAGAAAACCTTGATCAAGCACCGAAATTTTTGCTTCAGCTAGAGGCGTAAACTCACCATTTATATAAATTATTGAATTTTCAGCCATATTACCTCCGAATTTTTTATATATTATTTATATTAACCATAAAAACTTTTTTGAAAATTTAATTATATGAAGTAGTCTTACAGTATAATATTATTTTTTTGGCGTACTATAAAGGAAATTATTTTTTATTATGAATCGTATTCTTAGCAATACTGAAACTTCAGACAAGGTTGATAAACTTTATGAAAAAATTATCCAAGATAAGGATAATGTTTATAGGTCAATAATATCAGAAATTAAGTCTTCTTCAGAAGAAAGAATAAATGACTATAAAGATCAAATAGAATTTTTAAAAAAAGAAAAAATAGATATACAAGTAAAATACGATAAAGCGATTCTAGACTTATCCAAGTCTAGAATTGAGTCAATCAGAGCCTCAGAAAAAGCTTCAAGGTACGACCAGCTCTCAGATCTTCTATCCAAACTAATCGATAAACTAAACCCACAACCTGCTCAAAATCGCATTTATACAAATACAAAGAAAAATATTAACCCCTTTTTATGATTTATAGCCCATTAATAAATTAATCTAAATGTTAAATTTATTCTTTCTCCTACGCTCTTTGCTGTTTTTGGTATTGAATGCTCCCAACACTTTTGGACACCGGAACCCATCAACATAAGATCTCCATCTTCAAATTTAATTTCTTTTTTCTTATTTTTTATTTTTTTATCTCTCAGTAAGAATCTTCTTGTTGCCCCAAAAACTATCGAAGCAATTATAGGTTGAGATCCTAGTTCTTTCTCATCATCTGAGTGCCAACCCATTGAATCCTGACCACTTCTATATAAGTTTGCTAATACACCATTAAATTTTAGCAATGTTAATTTTTCAATATTTTTTTTTATTCTTATTATGCTTTTAGGACAGGGCCTCTGTTCCCATCTATACCCGGAGTACTTATATGATTTTTCTCCATACCAAGCACTTAACCTTGGTGATAAATACTCTTTTCCAAATAACTTTATTTTTACTTCTTTCCATTCTATTTCTTTCTTTAATTCTTTCATTACTTCTAAAGTTTCTTGATTTGAATAGAAACCTCTGTATAGAAATATATTTGTTTCTGGTATTTTTTGCTTTTCTATCAACTTTTTTACCCAAAATAATCATTAAGAATATAATTTTTTATAAACTTCCTTGACAATTTATAACATATGTTCATGATTTGTTCTAGTTATAATTAGAGGATATCTATGATTTTATTTGCCAATAAAAAGCCTTCCAAAATGCCATTAATTGTGTATGGATCTAACGTTTCTGCAGGATTCCCTAGTCCAGCAGATGACCATACTGAGGGTAAATTAGATTTAAATGAATATTTAATAAAAAAGCCAGCAGCTACTTTTTTTGCGCGCGTTGAAGGTGAATCGATGAAAAACTCAGGAATATTTAATGGAGATCTACTGATTGTTGATAGAAGTCTTTATCCACAAGAGAAAGATATTGTTATTGCAGTTATTCAAGGTGATCTTACTTTAAAGCGTCTCAAGAAAATAAATGATTCTTGGTTATTATCTGCTGAAAATAGTTTATTTCCTGACATACCTATTGATGAAAATGGATGTGAAATTTGGGGAGTCGTGATCCATAGTATAAGAAAACATTATAACCGATAGTAAAATGTCGATGTTTGCCTTAATTGACTGTAATAACTTCTATGCATCTTGTGAAAGAGTATTCCAACCAGAATTAAATGAAAAGCCTTTAATAGTCCTTTCCAATAACGATGGATGTGTGATAGCACGATCCCAAGAAGCAAAAAAACTTGGTATTAGTATGGGTGTGCCTGTTTTCAAAATAAAAGATATCATTCAAAAACATGATATAATTACGTTTTCATCTAATTACGCACTTTACGGAGATATGTCATCAAGGGTAATGAGCATATTAGCAGAAAAGTGCCCAGATATTGAAATATATAGTATTGATGAATGCTTTCTTGATCTCAAATTAATTACAAATGATCCAGTTAAATGGTGTGAAAAAATACGTCAAACAATATTTAAATGGGTAGGAATACCGGTATCAATAGGAATTGGACCTACTAAAACATTGGCCAAAGTTGCTAATAAAATAGCAAAATCAGATATAGCAACTAAAGGAGTTTTTAGCCTTCATAATATAAATGATAATAAAATAGATAGGATTTTACAAAATATACATATCGAAGATATTTGGGGCATAGGAAGACAATGGTCTAAAATGCTTCATGTAAATAAAATCCGTAATGCTTTAGAACTCAAAAAATCTTCTGAGCACTGGGTACGTAAAAAAATGGGTATCACAGGACTAAGAACTCTGAAAGAAATAAAGGGTATACCCTGTCATAGATTAGAAGTAGAACCAATACAAAATAAATCTGTCCGTTGCTCTCGTACTTTTGGTAAAGAAGTCAGAGAAAAGGAAAAAGTATTTGATGCCATCAGGCTATTTGTACAAATAGCAGCATCAAAAATTCGAAAAAAAAAACTAGCATGTCAGTCCATCCAAGTCTTTATATCTACAGATAGATTTAATAAAAATACTAAACAGTACTCTAACAGTGCAACAAATACTCTAATAACGCCAACGTCTGATAGTATAATACTAGTACTAGAAGCACGAAAAATATTTAATAGACTGTGGAAAGAAAATTATTTATATAGAAAAGGAGGTATTTTATTACTTGATCTTTTCCCCAAACAAACAATTATACCTGGTTTCTTTCCCGATGCTAAAAAAGAAAATTATCGGTTAATGGAAGCAATTGATAAAATTAACGAAAAATTTGGAAGAAATTGTTTAGAATTAGGAATAAAAAGTAAAAAATCTGAATGGAAAATGAAACAACATAATGTATCCTCTAAATTTACCACTAGATGGCAAGATATAATTAAAGTCAGTGCTAATTAAAGTTATTAAAAATTGAAACGAGAGAAATGTAGTAGATTTGAAGATGAAGATATTAATCAATTGCAGATTAATGAGCGGGTTTAAAAATAGTATAATTGAAACTAATTGGAACCCAAGCGGTTCACCTGCAATATATAAATTAATAGAGACGTTTGCAGAAGATAATAATGAAGTATCAATAATATTTACTGCAAAAGAATCAGGCTTCTCTTATAAAGATATATGGGATGAAATAAGTGATAAAAAAATTAAAATTAAAGGGTTAGAGGCAAATACAATAGTTTTAACAGGAGTAAAAAAAATACCAAGAATATTTGGTAGATACAGAGGACATATAAGTTCAATCAGACAAACTATAAAAGTTTGGAAATTCCATAAAAAATTTAAACCAGATATCTTTTACGTTGATAGATCAAATATTTTAGCTGGATCAATAATCTCTCGATTTACTAATACACCTGTAATATTAAGAGTTCTCGGCGTAACACCTTCAATGAAAAAAATGCTTAATGGTAAATCAATAACACAAAAAATTGATAGATGGTGTTATAACTCACCATTTTCATTAGTAATTGGGACAGAAGATGGAAGTGGTATAGCTAATTTTTTGAACCAAATTCTAAATAAAAAAACTCCGAGGGAAATTAAAATAAATGGTGTTGATAAACCCTTAAAAACAAAAGATCCGAATATGCTAATTGACAAGATTAATATTGCTATTTTAGGAAGAATTGACCCTTATAAGCAGACTACTGAAATAATTGAAACATTCCTTTCATTAGAGGATAAATATAAAAAAAATATAATTGTACACATTATTGGTGATGGTGATAATCTTGAAGAATTAAAAAATAAAGCAAGAGATTCAAGCGACGGATCTAACTTTATTTTTTACGGTTCAGTACCACATAATAAAGTTACTGAAATATTACTTAAGTGTAATTTATATATCTCATTTAATATCATGGGCAACTTATCTAACTCAAACCTTGAGGCTCTAGCAGCAGGTCTTTCCTTTATCTTACCCGAAGCAGATTATAAGAATCATAGAGACACCAACACTTTTATGTATATCCCAGATCAAATATGTATAAAACTACCTTTAAAAAACTTTCAAAAATCTTTGAAATTACAATTACAACAACTAGTTGACAATCCAGAAAACTTATTAAAACTTCAATCTTATCCAAGAGATTATATAGATAAACTTGAAAATTGGGAAGAAAGAATAGATTGGGAAAAAAAACTAATTAGGAATATTATTAAGTAAATTTAATTACTCTTTTTACGGCCATAATCAATCATTACTTTTGTAACGATAAATAATAAAATTGAATTTAGAATATGCCAAATGAAATGGCTTCCAACAAAAAAGTTTTTGCAAATATACATATCGGTAGTCCTAAATATTATTGATACAAGTAAAATAAAACTCGCAAAAATCAAAGAAGATGAAAATTTTAAATTTCTATAAATTTTACAATATATACCAACTAAAAATAAAAAAATTAGAGCACCAAGATAAGATTGACTTCCGTACAATGGTATAAATGATAATAGAAATGATAATATAAGAATACTTAATACAGCAACATATGGGAAATACCAGTTAATATACACTAATCTTTGAAAAGTAAACCAGGTATAAAGGACAATAAAAATACCAATCGGAATAATATCAGATAAAAGTGAAACTGTATTAGCAAAAGTATGGAAGGACCAACTACCTAAGCCTATTAAAAAAATTAAAAAAATAAAAATCCAATTTACGAGGTCAAATTTCTTTGATTTTTTTTTTATTAAATAAACTGATAAAAATAATGATGACAAAATAAAAGCAATGTTTGTGAGAGCATTAACTGGCTCAGACCAAAATTCTGGGCCAGTTCTCTCACAATAAATATCAATATAATTACTTTTCAAACTTACTAGTTAGGTTTAAAGGCTACACATAAATCTTTTCCTGCACACCATAGATTAAAATCACCCATAAAATTGTAAATACAAGTGGAGCTATATAACCTTCCTTTGTAATTTTTTCCCCTTTATTAGTCTTATAATCTGAAAACTCTACTGTAATCAGATTTGATACAAATGCTATTACAGACTGCAATAAACCAAATAGAAAAAAAGCCCAGTGACCTTCTATACCATCAAAAAATATATATAACTGTATGAGAGCAAAAGCTGAAATAAAAGTTCCCACAAAACGAACCATAAATGCTCCCGACTGATCTATACTATATTTTTCAATAAATTTAGCTGTTGCAAACAAAGTTTGGAAAGCATAATAAATAAAGCCAATGAATAAAATTATATATATTATTAGGAAAAATACCCCGTTAAATTCTTCAATCATCAAATTTTCTCCCATTTTTTAGATTTAAATTATAGTTTAATAAAATTTAAAAATAAATTTCTTTTTTTATTAATTTAAATATTTAATACTTAATTCATGAAAGAAGAGATATTTAGAAGGTTTATCAATATTAATGGGCGTATTGTTCATTACTGGATATCTGGTAAGGGTAGACCATTAGTTTTATTACATGCAAGCCCACAAGATGGAAGCTTTGTATTAGAACCATTGCATGGACTTGCAAAAGATTTTCAAATGATTGCTCTGGATACGCCTGGTTATGGTTTATCAGAACCTTTAAAAAAAAATAACCCCACAGCTAAAGATTTTGCAAATGCCACAATAGATACTTTAAAAAAATTAAATTTAAATAAATGTATTCTTTATGGAACTCATACAGGAGCACACATTGCTCTTGAAGTTGCAATAAACTCTAACATAATTAAATGTTTAATTATTGATGGTATTTCGTTTTACAATACTGCAGAAAAAAAAACGCTTTTAAAAAAGTATGCACCTAAATTTATTTCAAGAATTAACGGAGATCACCTTATTAGAGCGTGGCACCATACAAGAGATCAAACAATATTCTACCCTTGGTTTAATAAAAAAAATAGAATAAGAAGAAAATTACCTCACCCGAATTTCTTACATAATATTGTCATTTCAAAACTTAGAGCAGAGGAAAATTATATTAAGGGTTACAAAGCTGCTTTTTCTCATAATACACATTTAGCATTTAAAAAAGTTAAAATATCTACTCTTCTTTATTCACGATCTGATGATGTTTTGGAAAAACATGTAAATAGAATAAGTTTTTTTAATCCAAATATAAAATTAATAAAGGTTAGTAATAAACATCAACTAATAAAAAATATTACTAAAAATTGTAAAAAAATAAAATTAAATAGCAATAATATAAAAATAAATCAACCACCCTCAGCCTCTTTTATAGACATAAATAACTCGCAACAGCTAATTAGAATATATGGGAAAGATGATAATAAACCCGTTATAATTCTCCACGGAATTGGCAAAAATAGTCTTAGCACTATTAAGCTTCAAAAAGAGTTATCTATTAATAGAAAAGTTATTTCATTTGATATACCTGGTAATGGTTTTTCTGATATTATAACTTATAAAAATAAAATTTCTTCTTATTCGAAAAATTTGATTTTAATTTTAAATAAATTAAAATTAAAAAAGGTTTCAATAATTTCTTTTGATGCAAGCATCTCGTTAGCAATAAATGCCTTAACTTTATATCCATTAATGTTTGATGCAGTTATACTTATAAATCCAATTCTTCTTAATTCAAAACAGAAGAAAGATTTTTCAAATAATTTCTTTCCTAATATAAAACCAAATAAAAATGGAACTCAGTTAATTGTAGCGTGGAATTATTTGAGAGACTCTGAATTATTTTGGCCATGGTTCAGAACAGGAGAAGCTAATATTAAAGACTTAACTACTTATAAAGATCCTAAAGCAATTCAGCATGACTTTATTCAAATAATGACTGCATCAAAAACATATCAATATTATGCAAAAGCATGTTTTTCATATAATCAAGATACTATTAATAAAAAAATTTATGCAAAAACACTACTTTTACAGAATAAAATAAATAAATTTGATAAAAATAGAAATAATATCTCAAAAATTTTTGAAAATTCTAACAAAATTGAAATGCCCAAAAGTCAAAAAAACCTGGTGAGTTATATTAATAAATTTTTAGATAAGGATATATCTATGCAATAAAAATAATTAATCTAAATTTTTTTATTTTTTCCATCCCGCAAAAATAAACCACTCCCCTATTCCAAGAGAAAATTTATCATCAAGTTTAGGCTTAACTAAAGGTATCATCTTTTCAAAAATATCCTTATGTTTAAAACCTGAGTTACAGGCCATCTTATGTAAATCTAGATCATGCATCGGCCCCCAAAAAGGCTCATTATTATTGTGAGTATCCCAATCTCTTATAAATTGCTCGTATGGATCATCAAAATATCTAAAAGGAGGCTGCTCTACATGAATCATCAAACCACCAGGCCTTAAGACTCTGTAAGACTCTTTAAAAATATTATTTATAGCTTTTTTGGATGTTTCATGTAAAAACATTGTAGAAACAACTAAATCAAAATATGAGTTTCTAAAATCTGTTTTTTCAGCATTTTGTTGAGAATAATCAATAGAGTAACCCATTTTTGTAGATCTAGCATGAGCATATCTTAAAACAGGCGCACCTATATCTATACCTGTAACTTTTGCATCAGGCCAAAACTCTTTAAACGGTTGTGTATTATGCCCTACAGTACAGCCTAAATCTAATATATTATTAGGTTTAAACTTAGGAAGATATGATTTTAAGTAATTGATCAAGGAATATGCTGCTCCGTCATTAAATGGACCTAGCGATCCATTAGTCATTAAAAAAATCCCGCCTGAGTCATAAAGAGCCCCAGCAGAAATATCACCTTTTTCAAATTTCTCAGTATAATAGCTCCCCGGCATCCAATGCATATCAAAGCTTTGATATTTTGGAACTTTTAAATCAGGGTTTAAATTAAGTGTACCCATACTTTTTTGGTTAACTCTAGCTTTACCATTTAAGTTTTCAATTTGTCTATCGACAATCAATTGATTCTTATAGAACATTTCCTGATTTATATTGGATCTCATATGACCCCAAAACTGAAAAAAAGGATTATTTTTTACAGCTTTCCTTACCTGATGGCGGTTTTTAGGACTGTAACCATATTTATTTATAAATTCTTTCTTTATCTTTAATTCATAAATTTTCTTTCTTGCAGGGCCTAACTCTTTGCCAAGAAAACGATACATCTCTAAATAAAAATCTTGAGAAGCTGATTCGTCATGATTATTTTCTGGTCTTAAAAAATGTTTCCCAAAATCACGCCACCTTGCATCAGAAATAAAATTCTTCCTTGATGAATTTGTAGAATGAGATTTCATTTAAACATCCTTGCTTAATTATACGTAAAAAATACAAAAGTGAAATCAAATCTTAAATAGAAAAATAATCACTATGATAACTTCTAGTGACAAGCTTTTCCTAAAACTTTTAACCTCCAATAATTATATGGTAACGGAGTTACATAACCGGCGATCAGCATTGGAGGAATAATCCACCAGTAAAGCATTGCTCCTCCTGTGATTAACCAATCAACAAGATTCATTGCAACTTCCATCGATATCATAGAAATTAGTGACATACCTATTGCAGTTTTGAATGCTATACTTAGCGTCATCTGTCTTAATAAAATAATTGTTTCTAATATTATAGAGGTAATTAAACCATTAATTATTGCCAGACCCATTATTAGCATTACAGGCCAGTCAATATTATTAACTTGGAAATAATATATCGTTCCTAGATCTCCAATAGAACATCCAATTAGACACCAAAGAGTATTATACATGGCCCTTGGCCAGGTATGTTTACATTTCCAATTAATCTTAAGCGGCTGTAAAATTGCTTCCATTATCACGCATTATAAATAAAATATTAATATATATATAAATGTTTATTATAAAAAAATATTGCAAAAAGAAAACACAATTCTTAATTATCTAAAAAAATATTAAATTTCAATTATTTGGGTGATAAATTTTCCATATTCGCAATTATTATTGTGATTGGGGGGTGATTTTAACTCTAAACAATCTTTTATTTTATAGAGAGTATCTTCTACCCATGAAAGATCAACACTATAAGAAAGAAGCGTCATCTTAAAATTCATAGTTGCTGAATCTGAATTTAAGAAGGTATAATTTCCAAATCGATCTCCATCACAATATAAAAAAAAACCTGTTTTACTTACATTAAGTTTTTTTTTAAGCATGATCCAAACATAAAAATCCATTTGCCGTTTATATGACTTTTTCCAAAAATCATTTAAAGATATTTTTTTTCCTGCAGTTCTTTGTGATGTACTTTTATAATCAACAATATGTAATTCATTTGTTTTTTGATTTAACCATACATCATCTAGACCTCCCCCAACCTTAAGATTAGTTGGTTCATGATGAAAATTCATTCTTCCATCTGATGCAAAGTGAATACTTTGAGTCCAGAGGTTGAAATTTTCATGGTAATAAGGAATAAGAAAGTCTTTTCCAAGTTTAACAAGAAATGGATGGGCCTTGCCAAGGGATCTATATTTATCAAAATCTCTTTTCAATAGAATGTCTGTTGCTTCGTTCAGATTAAAACCTGGTAAAGTTGGAAATACTACTCCTTTTACTTGTTGTAAGTAAAAACATGCAGGACATCTAATAAAGTTTTCAACTCTAGTTCTACTTAATTCGTATGGTGAAGAATTTTTTGGGTTATATATTCCGCGATGTCTAGGCAAAGGATTTCCCTAATTTATGTTAAAGTTCATTTACTTTATAAATTTTTTATTTAATGAAATTACCTCTATTGTATTCATTTGGATATGTTTTTTTTACCCAAGCTTTTATTTTAGTATGATTATCAACGTTTATACAGATATCTCTTATCTTTGGATAATTTGATAAAATATCATTGGGCACACCATCCAATTCTCCACTTGATAACCAACCCATTAATCTCCAAATAGCAATATCAGCAATGGTAATATTTGAACTTACTAACCATGTATTGTCTTTTTTAATACATTTTTCTAACATTGAGAACTTTCTAGAAAGTTCATTTTTATATAATTCAACTCTACTCAATCGTTTTTTTTCTATATCACTAAATTTACTGGATTGAGAAATTAAAACAGTTATATCTGTAGCAAAATCTATGAATTGATCAACCAATCCTGCAGATTTATCATCATTAGTTGGGTAAAGATTGGATAGTTTGCCACAGAATCTTGCTATTCCTGCAGTTTGCGCAATTGATTCACCGTTAACGATTAAACAAGGTAGCTGATGGAATGGAATAGAAAATTTACCATTTAGTGAACCATTTTCTTTTATTTTAAGGAATTCTTCTCTAGTAACTCTTAAATCTCTAAAGTTCACGTCGCCCATAAATAAAGCAATTCTTCCAACTTCAGCTCTCCAAAAAGGAATATCTAAATAAATAAAAACAAGTTCCATTTTTACACCTAGTAATTATATGGTATGAAATAAAAATTATATGATTAAAATAAAATTTACAATGAATTACCTTTTAGCAGACATTATCCTTATTATTCATTTTTTTATAGCTTTTTTTGTATTTTTAGGTTTATTTTTCCCTATACCCTATAAGCTGAATTGGAATTTTGCCAAAAATTTTTATTTGAGGTTCGTACATTTATTATTAATTACTATAATCTTATTTGAAACATTAATTGGTTTTATTTGTCCACTTACTATTTTTGAAAACATATTAAGAGGCAATACTGATACAAGAACCTTCATATCTAAATGGCTTCAAAATTTATTGTTTTGGGATTTTTCAATTGTTTATTTTATTTTAATTTATTTTATTTGTTTTTTTTGGACTGTATTTATATGGTTCTATTACCCACCTAAAAAAATAAACATGTAGCATGAAAAAAACACAGAGAATAGATATAATTATTTCTACGTTAAATGAAATTTATCCGAAAATTTCTGTTCCTTTAAAGCATAAAAATAATTTTGAACTTTTGATTGCTGTTTTATTAAGTGCTCAATGCACAGATATTCGTGTTAACGAAGTGACACCTAAACTATTTAAAATTGCAAACGATCCATTTAAAATGAAAGGAATTTCTCAACAAAAAATTTTTGATATAATTAAACCTTGTGGTCTTGGGCCTCAAAAGTCAAAGTCAATCAAGGGTTTATCAAAAATATTAGTTGATAAATTCAATGGAGATATTCCTGATAGTTACGAGGATTTAGAAAAACTACCAGGTGTTGGGCATAAAACAGCAAGTGTTGTAATGTCTCAAGGTTTTGGACACCCTGCTTTTCCAGTAGATACTCATATCCATAGATTGGCTCAAAGATGGGGGCTAACTAATGGAAAGAGTGTTAAGCAAACTGAAAAAGATTTGAAAAATTTGTTCCCAAAGAATTTGTGGAATAAACTTCATATTCAGATAATCTATTATGGACGGGAGTATTGTAAGGCAAGATCATGCTTTGGAATCGAGTGTAGAATCTGCTCATCATGCTATCCAACTAGAAAAAAACCAGTAAAAACGATTAAATCGTAATAATTTTTACTCTAGATAGTTGTAATATTACATAGATTTGTAAAAAATTAATATATTGCGATATAATATATAAGTATATATATTGTGACCAGGTTTAAAGGATTTTAGTGAAATTGTTGTTTTTTTGCTTTGAATTCAGAGAAAAAATTAATGAATTAATTTAGTACATCCCACATAAAATTATGTATAAAAATACTTAATATTACATTGAAAGAAAAACATAAATGGATGATAGTTTTCTATCAGGATCAAATGCGACAATAATCTTAGAATTGCATTCTCGTTGGTCAAAAGACCCATCTTCAGTAGACATTAATTGGGCACAGTGGTTTGAAGGACTGGGAAGACTCTCTAACGAGGTCGAGGAGTTTCCAAATTGGGGTAAAACTGCTTCTAAGGTAATTAATGCAGAGGACCCTGAAAACTCAATTAAGGCTGTAGCCAAAGGGATAGCTGGAAATAGGAGTCTTATGGCTGGAGATGTTAGATCAGCTACTCTTGACTCAATTAGAGCAATTATGATTATAAGGGCTTACAGAATAAGAGGCCATCTTCTTGCAGACCTAGATCCACTAAACCTTCAAAAACCTGAAATACACCCAGAATTGGATCCAGCAACATATGGCTTTACAGAAAAAGATTATGATCGTCCAATATTTATAAATAATGTTTTGGGAAAAGAGACTGCTACCCTCTATGAAATAATGGATGCGTTAAAAAAGACCTATTGTGGGACTATTGGTGTAGAGTTTATGCATATACAAGATCCAGATCAAAAGGCCTGGATTCAGGAAAGAATTGAAAAAATAGAAAATAGAACTGAATTTTCTAAAAATGGCAAAATAGCAATATACAAAAATTTATTAGCTGCAGAGAATTTTGAAAATTACCTTCATAAAAAATATATTGGGACAAAGCGCTTTGGACTAGATGGAGGAGAGTCTCTAGTTCCTGCACTGCTTCAGATTCTAAAAAGAGGCGGTCAAATTGGTCTCAAAGAAGTGGTATTGGGTATGGCTCATAGAGGTCGATTAAATGTTCTACATAATGTTTTGAATAAACCTTTTAAAGCTATTATATCTGAATTTTTAGGAAACCCAGCTAATCCTGAGGGTGCAGGTGGATCTGGTGACGTAAAATATCATATGGGTTCCTCTTCAGATATTACTTTTGATGACAAAAATATCCATTTGAGTCTTGCTCCAAATCCTTCTCATTTAGAAATCGTAGATCCTGTCGTAATTGGAAGAGTAAGAGCTAAACAATCTCAAATGAAATCAGAAAATATTAGAGAGGTTTTAGGTGTTATTCTTCACGGCGATGCAGCATTTGCAGGACAAGGTGTTGTTGCTGAAACTTTTGCTTTTTCAGCCTTAAGAGGTTATAGAACAGGTGGAACCATTCACATAATCATAAATAACCAAATTGGATTTACTACTGGTCCTGCTTATTCTCGATCTTCTCCATACCCTACGGATGTGGCTAAAATGGTAATGGCACCAATTTTTCACGTTAATGGTGATGATGCAGAGGCCGTTGTGCATGCTGCAAGAGTAGCAATGGAGTTCAGACAAACTTTTGGGATGGACGTCGTCCTTGATATAATTTGTTATAGAAGGTATGGGCATAATGAAGGTGATGAACCATCATTTACACAACCTTTAATGTATAAACAAATTGAAAACCAGCCTACTATAAAGCAAAAATATTTAGAACAACTTTTAAATGAGAAAATTCTTGATAATGAACAAGCTCAAAAAATGCATGATGAGCATTATGAATATTTAGAAAACGAATTTGAAGCTGGAAGAGCTTACAAACCTAATGATGCAGACTGGCTTAAAGGGCAATGGACTGGCCTTAAAGTGGCATATGGTGAAGATAGACGCGGAGACACAGCTGTTGAAATTAACGAACTTAGAAATATTGGAAAAATTCTTACAACGGTTCCTGAAAACTTTAGTATTCACAAAAAGTTATTAAGAATTTTAAAAAATAGGGAAAATTCAATAAAATCAGGTAAAAATATAGACTGGTCTACCGCAGAGGGACTCGCTTTTGGATCAGTTCTAAAAGATGGGTTTGTTGTTAGATTATCAGGTCAAGATAGCTCTAGAGGAACTTTTAGTCAAAGACACGCGGTCTTTATAGATCAATTGAATGAAACTCGTTACATTCCTCTAGCAAACTTAGAAGAAGATCAAGCTAAATTTGAGATAATTGACTCACCATTATCAGAAGCTTCTGTCATGGGTTTTGAGTATGGTTTTGCACAAGCTGAACCAAATGCACTAGTAATGTGGGAAGCACAATTTGGAGACTTTGCAAATGGTGCACAAGTTGTAATAGATCAATTTATAAGCGCAGGCGAGTCAAAATGGCTCAGAATGAATGGTTTAGTTTTACTTTTACCTCATGGCTATGAAGGACAAGGACCTGAGCACTCATCCGCTCGTTTAGAGAGGTATCTTCAATTATGTGCCGAGGATAACATGCAAATAGTTAATTGCACTACACCAGCAAACTACTTTCACGTTTTACGTCGACAGGTAAATAGAGATTTTAGAAAACCACTAGTTATTATGACTCCAAAATCACTTTTAAGACACAAAAACTGCATTTCAAAAATAGAAGATTTTGGCCCAGGAACAAGCTTCCATAGAGTTTTGGATGAAGTTAATCCTAAAGTAACTAACGCTAAAGTAACAAGAGTAATTTTATGTTCTGGAAAAATATTCTATGACCTCTATGAGGAAAGAGAAAAACTTAAAAAATTTGAAATTAAAATTATAAGGATTGAACAGCTCTATCCATTTCCTGTAAAAAATCTAAAAAGATTATTTTTGCAAACACCCAATGCAGAGATTATTTGGTGCCAAGAAGAGCCCATGAATATGGGTGCCTGGTCATTTGTTAGAGACCATATAGAAGAGTCTATGATTGCTTCTAAAATGAAAAGTGAAAGACCTATTTATAATGGTCGTTCCCCATCAGCATCGCCAGCTACAGGTACTGCTAAGAGGCACCTTATGGAACAAAAAAATATTATTGAAGATGCTCTTAAGATTATAACAAAACATGAAAATGCTGCTGCAGAATAGTATTTTTTTATATAAGGAGATTATAAGATTATGCCTATAGAAATTAAGGTTCCGCCATTAGGAGAATCTGTTGTGGAAGCAACTGTTGCTAAGTGGATCAAAAAAAAAGGAGATCTAGTTAAAATAGATGAACCTATTGTAGAATTGGAAACAGATAAGGTTACATTAGAAGTTCCTTCACCTACTAAT